>DATDUD010000001.1:0-4330 GCA_036517735.1 Minisyncoccota bacterium
CCAAAGAAAACTACATGAAAAAGAGACAAACTGTACATCGGAGTACAATAAAAGTTGAAAAATCAAACGGCGAACTAAAATGGCATTCCTTTGAGGAAGTATTCAAGAAATCAGCTAAGAACGCTATTTTTAGTAAAGCATATAACGAGGAGCAGTTGCGGCTGCGGCTCGCATCGCAAATTCGTGCAACGCGGACCAAGAAGAGACTGACACAGAAAGCGGTTGCTGAAAGAAGCGGCATGCCGCAGTCCGTTATCGCAAGAATCGAGAACGGCGAGAATGGACTTACGATAGATACGCTCGGGAAGGTTGCTCACGCTCTAGGAAAAACGATCCAGCTGGCGTAATGATGAAAGTAAGTTGGATATAAAGAACAAGGGCCTCTACGGGCCCTTGTTCTTTGGTAAAACGTAAGGCTTACTCCCCTGCCTTCTCCTCCTCTCCCTCTTCCTTGCCCTTCTTCTCTACCTCAATGGCATCCATATCTGGAGCTGCAACTTCCTCTTCAGCCTCCTGCTCGACTTCCTGGATGAGTGCAACGACTTCATCTTCTTCAACCGTAGCAACAACGCCTGCGGGAAGCTTGAGGTCCTTAACGTGGATCTGGTCGCCGACGGCGTTCAGTGCTGAAATGTCCACTTCGATGTCGTGCGGAAGATTCGCCGCTTCAGCCTCAATGGGGAGCTCGTGCATGACCTTAATAAGGTTCGCACCGGCCTTCACCGCAAAGGATTCACCGACGAAGGTGAGCGGTACGGACACTTCAACCTTTGCTCCTTTTTCAATTGCATAGAAATCAGCGTGGCGGGGGTGCGTGGTGACTGGGTCGCGGTCAATCTCGTGGATGAGGACCTGGACGTTCTTTCCGAGCCCGGTGAGCTCGATCACGGTCGATTCTCCGGAGTCGCGGAGCATCTTCTTAAACTCATGCAACGAGAGTGAGATATGCTCTGCAGCATGTTTCGGGCCGTATACGACAGCAGGAATGCGGTCTTCAGCGGGAAGTTTCCGGAATGCCTTTCCAGTATCTTCGCGCTTTGCTGCAGTTAGGGTAACAGTCATAGTACGGTGGAGTATGCCCGTTTGATTTGCATAATGCAAGCCGTTGCGCGACGCTAGCAGCTTATGTAGGTTTGCCAGCCGCAGGCAGTGGAGACCACTCCTGTCTGCGGCCGACACCAGGTCGTCGGATGCAGCCCCTCCGTACGAATAAGAACAGAGTAGTCATTTGTACTGGCGGCGCAGTATCGGTAGTTGTTCGTCGTATTGTTATACGTCGGATCTGTGGGAAGAGTGGATATATAGCCTCCGGTGGTGAGCGACGTGAGGCTACCGACGCACGTCGGGGTAGCGCAGTTGCCGTTCGTGGTTGGCGTTGCCGGATATTTTCCGTTATTGCTCGTCGCATAGAGCTCAAGCGCCTGCGTGACTGCATGTATGTCGCCGAGACGCTTGGCGTCCCGCGCCTTCACGCGGGCTGCATTCAAGCTCGCCATGATGACGCTCGAAAGAAGTCCGATGATTGCGATAACGACAAGAAGCTCAATGAGAGTGAAGCCTTTGGTTGTCCTACGCATACCACACATCTTATAGTGGCTGGTTCATTATCGGATCTGGAACCGACTCTACCGAACCGCCGAACTGGGTCCAGAGCACAAAAATGATGATTACGACAACGGCCACAAGAACGCCAAGTAATGCCTTCTGGGCACCTATCTCATCCTTCGCAAGTCCCGTTCCAATGACGGTACGAGCAAGAAGCGAGGGCTTTGATACAGTCGATGCCACGCGTGGGCCGTACTGCGGCTCATTGAATTGGACGTTTTCCATACGAAGTAGTATAGCGCGTTACACAAAGCGCGGTGCGCGCTATCCCCGCTCAGGCGTTAAGAGCAATGGCAACCTGGGCAAGGCGCTTCATGAAGGCGAAACGGGCTGCTGGAATGTTCTATTGACGCTAGTGATACACTTTTGGTACACTAGTTCGTATGGCTACTACCAAGAAGCGCATCAATATAAGTGTCTCGAAAGAACTTGATGATGTTCTGAACAAGCTAGCGGAGCGGGATCAGGTTCCGCAGGCGACAAAGGCAGAGCATCTTCTTCGCCTCGCTCTTGAGATAGAGGAGGATGAAGCGCTTGACACCATTGCGCGGAAACGCGACATACGAGGCGCTTCCTTCATTTCCCACGAGCGCGCATGGAGTTAGAGTTCGAAATCTCGTACGAAACGCACGTTGTTCGGGAAGATATTCCCAGGCTCCCTCAGATATGGAAGCGTAAGATTGCACAAGCGATAGAAGAGAAGCTTCGAACGCATCCGAATGTATACGGCAAACCGCTGCGCAAATCCTTAAAAGGATACCGTAAGCTTCGCGTCGGAGACTATCGCGTGGTTTTTCGCATTGCAGACTCCCGCGTGCTTATTTTTGCCATATTGCACCGATCAGTCGTGTACAAGGTTATGCAAATGCGATCGGCTTCGTAAGCTACGCTATCGCTTCCCGTACCTGCCTGAGTCGCGTAAGAAAGGCTTCCCGTGCAGCAGACACGTTTTCATCTTTTCCCTGCCACACTTTAAGGGCTTCGTCCTGAAGCGCGCGGGAATAGCTGAACGTGAGGGGCCAGGGGGCGTTCTTTGCGTGGGCTTCCTGGGTAATGGCAGCAAGATTCCTTGTTGCTTGGTCTGATGACTGTCCCCCTGAAAGGAAGACGATGCCGGGAACGTTTGCAGTCATTGTTTCCATAAGCGCGGCGACGGTGTCTTCCGCAACCTCTTGAGGATCGTCCTCTCGTCCGCTCTTATTTCCTGAGAGCACCATGGATGTTTTTATGATTACGGCGCTCATATCGACTGCGTGATCCTCAAGGGCGGCTACAAGGGTCTTCAGGGTTGTTGTGAGGACTTCGCGGGAACGCACACGGCTGTGCTTTCCTTCAAGCAGAACTTCCGGCTCAAGTATGGGAACCATGCCTGCGTGCTGCACGCACTGCGCATACGCGGCAAGGCGCTTTGCGTTCTCGTGAACGGCCTGCTGCGTCGGGAGCACCGTGCCGTCTATAGTTATGGTCGCACGCCACTTGGTGAACCCCGTTTCGTGCTTCGTCTTATACAAAAGGAGGCGGTCTGAAAGTCCGAGAAGTCCCTTAGTGATGGACTCCTTAGGGCTCTCTGGTAACGGCTCGAGTCCCTCATCCACCTTGATGCCGGGGATAATACCCCGGCTCTTTAAGCTTTCGGTGAATAGGATGCCGTCGTCCCCAGTCTGGTCGAGCGTTTCCTTATATAGGATGACTCCGGATAAATATTCTTCGATGCCGGGAGTGTTGAGGAAAAGGTTGCGGAACTTCCGGCGCATCTCCTCTCCGGTCTCGATGCCATAAAATGTTAGGCGCTTGTCCGCACTTTCAGTGCTCTCGTCGGCAGCGAGTATGCCTTTCCCCGGAGACATGAGGTTCGATGCGATATTCGAGAGATCTACCATGCCCATGACTCTATCATGCCTGATGCTACACTCTCAGTATGCTTCTTGATTTCCTCGCCATTGGCGACATCGTTACCGAACCTTTCATCAAGCTGAAGGAGGCGGAGGTGCATTGTGATAAGGGATCCGGGATTTGCACGCTGTGCATGCGCTTCGGGGATAAGATCCCGTATGAGAGCTCGACGCTGGTTGCCGCAGTTGGAAATGCGTCGAATGCTTCTGTTGCCGCTGCACGCCTTGGACTCAAGGCGGCTCTTCATTCATACGTAGGTGATGATCGTTATGGAACTGAGTGTATCGAGGTACTTAAAAAAGAAGGCGTGGGAACGGAATATATGGTCACTGAAGGTGGAAAGAAAACGAACTACCACTACGTCCTCTGGTACGGCAACGAGCGCACCATTCTGGTGAAGCACGAGGAGTTTTCATATGAGATACCCAAGCTCAACCACGAACCGAAATGGATATACCTCTCCTCTCTCGCCGCGAACTCCCTTCCCTATCATCAGGAACTAATGCGTTTCCTGGATACGGTGCCCAACACACGCCTTGCCTTCCAGCCGGGTACGTTCCAGATGAAGCTGGGGGCGGATGCTCTTTTACCGCTCTATAAACGGTCAGACTTGTTTGTGTGCAATAAGGAGGAGGCTGCACGGATACTTGAGCTTTCAAGCGTTCCTCCTATCGAGCTTCTTCTTTCAAGCATGCAGGCGCTCGGCCCTTCCATCGTCGTTATTACCGATGGTACGAATGGTGCGTATGCGCTTGCAGGCACGAAGCGCTATCGCATTCCCATGTACCCAGACTCACGCGCGCCGTTTGAGCGCACTGGAGCGGGAGACGCT
>DATDUD010000002.1:0-2959 GCA_036517735.1 Minisyncoccota bacterium
GAAAGGTTGGCAAGAAGCGCTAACAAAAAGCCCCGCAGTTGCGGGGCTTTTCTTATACGTGCTTTGGTCTGTATAGTATGTGTAGACAAGTTCTCCAGGGAGCCACTCATGATCAATATCGCCGACATCGAAAACAGGGGAATGGTATACGTTCCCTATCCTTCAGCCTTGCGCCGGGCAGTGCTCGACGCCATTGCTGCGTGGGAGGCTTTCTGCAATCTCCCCGAAGAAGTAAAGCTGCGTTTCCCGTATGAGCCGGACAAGAAGCAGAGCGGGAATGGATACGAGCTTAAGAAGGAAAGGGGAGAGACGCTCGACCGAAAGGAAGACTTCCACCTTCGTCTTTCGGCGCATGATGAGTTGCTCACGAATGCGCGTGCCTTGGGAGATGAGCGTGCCGAGCAATTCGTGGAGGCCGCGTTGCTACTCCCGGACCTAATTGAGCCGCTTCTCGTCTCCTTCGCTCAAGAAGTGGAAGAACGTTACAAGGTTCAAGGCTTTTCCACTGCTGTCGCGGACGCGAAGCCCGAATTCCTGCTCCGCTTTCTTCACTACTTCGGAGACTGCGAACCGGAGGAGATGATCGGCTCCCCGCATGTCGATAAGGGAGGGTTTACCCTTCACCTCTACGAAAGCGATAAGGGTGTTGAGCATCTTTCTACCGACAAGCAGTCGTGGATACCTATGCCTCTTGCCCACGAGGATACGGTCATCTTCCCGGCGCTGGGTCTCCAACAGTATCTCGGGAGCCGAGTGAAGGCACTCTGCCATCGCATCGTTGCGACTCCTGAGTGCGCTCGTCAGGGACGATTCTCGGCAGTCTGCTTCGTTGATTTCAGAGGGGCACGTCACTACGACAAGGCCCGTCACGGCAGGCTTCAGAAGTTCCCGCCAGGCTTCAATTACGATATGCCAGCGGAACAGTTCAATGATCTGTTCGTTGAGTAAAGCCAGGCGGCCCGGGGCAATCCGGGCCGCTTCTCTTATTAGTATTAGTGATATATTCCTTTCATGACTCTCCAGGTGGGTGTAAAAGTCCTTCTCCGGAATCCTGAGGGGAAGATCCTCCTTCTTAAGCGTTGCGAAGAAAAATATGGGAAAACCAATGGCGCATGGGATATCGTTGGAGGCCGCATCGATCCAGGCTTTACGCTTCTTGATAACTTAAAACGAGAAGTGACTGAAGAAACCAATCTCTCGATAACATCGGAGCCACGACTTATAGCAGCTCAAGACATTATTCCAAACGATGAACGCCATATCGTTCGCCTTACGTACGTGGCAGAGACCGTAGGAGAACCAGAACTAGATACTACTGAGAACACGGAATACAAATGGCTCACTTTTAGCGAACTCGTTCAGCACACAGACCTAGATATCTATGTATCAACGCTTGTTAAAGACGGCCTAATACAGGAAAACTCTTGGGATTAAAGGGTTAGTTGGGAAGGTATCCTGGTTCCAGAATATCTCGCAACGATGAGAGCGAAATCGGCACTTCTAGCACTCCGTATACATACGGTCCGACCTGGTACGGGGGGAAGATCATAACTAAATTAGCCCCCTCAATCTTAAAGTTCCCGAATGAGTCACCGATCGGCATCGTTCCTGAGTTTATATAGTCCATATCAACTTCGCTTGGTGACATCTGCGCCATGCGCCCCATGATGATAGGAAGTTCAGCGCGAGTGCGTTCTGAAAGCCTTTCAAGGTATGGCGCACCTGGAACAAACAGATCTTCTAAGTGGAGGTCTTCTCCTGATGAGCGATCATAACTAAAGGTTCGGTAATAAGTGTTCGGATGAGCGCCAAGCGTGTCCTGATAGATCATGTAGACGTAGGAGATGGTCTTCGGACTTTCAAAAAGCTTGTACTCAACATCCATCGTGTACTTCCGGTCCCGCGCGAACTCTCCTAGTCCTGGCATTTCCATTTCAGCGCTCTCTCGGAAGGCGTTCACCGTGTTCTGCGAGAAGTTCCTCATAGCCGAGACTGCCGCTGCGTCAGCTTCAGCTCCTGCAGACGTAAAAAGCGGGGTAACGCCTGGGTACGCTACGTCTATCTCATGATAGGTTCCGTTATCAACAATGTGCTGCGGCGTATCTACAAAGGGAGGGGTGGTGGTAGCTACATCGCCCGGAGCGACTGCTGTTGGGGCCGGATGGGTGGCCATGTACCAGATAAGGAGGGCAATGAAGATGGCGAGGAGGCCTCCTACTGCCCAAAGAGCTCGGTGCTTGTTGTTCATACTCCTTTAGTATACGCTCTCGTCAGACGAACTTATGGAGGCAAGCAATGCCAGCTCTTCAGGGAATTGACGAACGTGAAGCCGCTGAACTGGTCATTAAGTTTCTCCATGACCTGGCTCAGAAGCTCGAACACTACAATGCGCGATTTTTTGGGCTCCACCATCCGATCCAATTCCGCGCGTGCCATACAGGTCACAGTTCCTCCGAGAAGGAAAGCTCGTGCTTAACGGGAAGATTTGAGATTGATGTGCGCGGCGGCAAGATGCATAAAGAGCTTGCCTCGCAAAGATCTCTCATTTCAGCCCCACTGTTCAAAAAGGGGGAGTGGCTTCCGTTCGCGGCCTTTACTCTTCATCGCGTGGACTGGGATGACACTCCGGAAATGCAGAGTGGAGTCTGCCTTATTTTCTTTCCTCACCGGCTCCCCGCCTTCTTCAAGGAGGATGTTGATGCCTTCATGAAGGTCAATTTCGGACATTCGCGCATCGGGTACTTCAACGCCTGATTCGAAGGGCCCGGCAAATTCTTGCCGGGCCCCCGATTTTTATCCTTTATTTGACACTGTCTATCGTTTCCTATACATTAGCCATATCTCGCGCAAAGCACCTCCGAGCGTCCGCGAGGACGCTCGGTCGCTTTACGGCGGGTTTTCACTACACTCATGTCTCGCTCGCTCAAGAAAGGACCATATGTGGACTACAAGCTCCTCA
>DATDUD010000003.1:0-3332 GCA_036517735.1 Minisyncoccota bacterium
GAGTTCGAAGAGCATGTCACGCGTTTTCTCTGTAAGTTGCTTGGAGTCGTTCAGGCCCGGGAATGCGCTCTCCAGATCAAAGTCTTCCCTAGCCGCTACCACGCCGACAGCGACCGGCCCTGCAAGGGGTCCACGGCCTGCCTCATCCACTCCGAGCACGAATCTCATGGGGAAACTATACCAAGACCAATTTGGTATTCTTAGCGCATGTCGCGCTTCGTCCACCTCCACACCCATTCCCACTATTCCTTCCTTGAGGCGCTTCCAAAGGTCGATGAGCTTGTAGACGCGGCTGTGGAGAAAGGTATGGACGCCGTGGCGCTTACCGACGCCGGTAACATGCATGGGGCTATTGAGTTCTATAAAGCGGCTACGAAACGGGATATAAAACCCATTCTCGGAGTGGACCTGTACATGGCTCCCCGTTCACGATTTGACAAGGACCCAGTACACGATGCGAAACGTTCCCGTATCGTGCTTCTTGCCGAGAACAACGAGGGGTACCAGAACCTCCTTGCACTGGTTACGGCCGCTCATACTGAAGGTTTCTTCGATAAGCCCCGCATCGACCGCGAGCTTCTTAAGCAACACGCAAAAGGAGTCATCGCCATACTTCCCTCCTTCGCAGGTGACGTGGTAAAGCTTTTTGCTGCGGGAGACCGTGACGGAGCTGCGGCATCCCTTGCCGAATACCAGAGCATCATGGGAGAAGACAACCTCTTCCTTGAGATAACGCACCATCCGAAGGTCGAGGGGCATACGCAGCGCATGGAGAAGATCATCGCGCTCGGACAAGCGGCAGGAGTTCCGCTCGTCGCACAGCATGACGTCTATTACATCAAGCCCGACGACCGCGAAGCAACCGAGGTCATGCGCCGCATCAAGTACGGGAGTCTGGGTACTGGTGGAAATGAGGATGAGGATTTCTCCTTCGTCGACATTGAGGACATCGATCGCTGGTTCGGACACGTACCCGGCGCAGTGGATGCAAGCGGAAAGATAGCGGCGAGGTGTAATGTCACGTTCGAACTCGGTAAATGGACATTCCCGAACGTTCCCCTTTCAGAAGGGTTCAAGAGCCATGGTGACGAGCTTCGTGCGAAAGCGTATGCCGGACTTGAAACAAGAAGCATGGAGCGTACGCCCGAAGTCGAAGAGCGCATTGAGTACGAGCTCAACATAATTGCAGGTAAGGGTTTTGCCCCCTACTTCCTCGTCGTTTCCGATCTTCTTAATCATGCCAAAGAAGAAGGTATTCTCACCACCACCCGAGGCTCGGCTGCCGGTTCTCTGGTCTCATATTTGACCGGCATCACGAACGTCGATCCTCTTGCGTACAAGCTTCCCTTCGAACGCTTTCTCAACCCTGAGCGTCCTAAGGCACCAGACATCGACATGGACATGGCCGACAACCGACGTGACGACATGATCCGGTACGTGAAGGAAAAGTACGGCGAGAGCAACGTCGCGCAGATAGGAACATTCGGGACCCTAATGGCCCGCGCTGCAGTGCGTGACGTGTCGCGCGCGCTGGGGCACCCGTACGGTATGGGAGATCGCATCGCCAAGCTCATTCCCCTAGGCTCCCAAGGATTCCCCATGACTATCGACAAGGCACTTGAGCTTGAACCAGATCTGAAGAGCCTCTATGAGGAGGACGAGGACGCGCGGGAGATTCTTGATCTTTCGCGACGCATAGAAGGATGCGTGAGGCACGTGGGCGTACACGCAGCCGGTGTGGTCATCTCCCCCACCCCGCTTGTGGAGTGGACTCCGCTTCAGCCAGATCCCAAAGGTACGGGAAAGCTCATAACCCAGTACGACATGTACTCAATCACCGACGAGTACGGTGGCGTGGGACTTTTGAAGTTCGACTTCCTCGGCATCAAGAACCTTTCCATACTTGCAGCGGCTGTTGCACGAGTGAAGGAAACGCAGGGCAAGGATATAGACATCGAGAACATACCGCTTGATGACGAGCGCACGTTTGCCATGCTTGCACGCGGAGAGACTGAGGGCACCTTCCAGCTGAACGGCTCAGGCATGACCCGGTACCTCAAGGAGCTGAAGCCCACGACCATCCATGACATCAACGCCATGGTTGCTTTGTACCGCCCCGGTCCCATGGAATCTATCCCGGCATACATCGAAAGGAAGCACAATCCAGCGCTCATAAACTTCATCGACGAGCGCATGAAAACGTACCTCGATACCTCCCACGGCCTTCTCGTGTACCAGGACGACGTGCTTCTGACTGCGATTACGCTTGGCGGGTACTCATGGCTTGAGGCTGACACGCTTCGGAAGGCCATGGGAAAGAAGATCCCGGCAGAAATGGCCGCGCAGAAGGAGAAGCTCATGAATGGCTTCGATGAGTACGGAAAGCTCCCTAAACAAAAGGCAGAAAAAATATGGAAGCTTATCGAGCCTTTCGCGGCGTATGGTTTCGGGAAAGCTCATGCTGCCTGCTATGGCAGGGTCGCGTACCAGACCTCATACATGAAGGCTAACTATCCGGTCGAGTACATGGCTGCGGTGCTGACCGCAGATGCAGGAGACACTGAAGCAATCGCAACCTTCGCCGCTGAATGCGAGCGCATGCACATTCCTCTGTTTCCTCCTGACGTGAACGAGTCGGGCACGGACTTCACCGTGGTACCGCACGATGGCAGCAAAGCAGGAGCAATACGCTTCGGGCTCACATCTATTAAGAACTTCGGCGAGGGAGTCGCAAAGGCAATACTCGACGAGCGTATGAAGGATGGGCCGTATGCAACCCTTTCTGACTTCCTCTCCCGCGTAGCAGCAAAGAGCCTTAACCGGAAGTCTCTTGAGTCCCTGATCAAATGCGGAGCGCTTGACCGCTTTGGAGACCGGACGTATCTGTTTGAGAACATTGAAACGCTTTTGGCCTTCCACAGGGATGCAACCCAAGAAGCTCCCCAGGATTCCCTCTTCGGCGGCATGGGCTTGGCACCCACGCTTCATCTGCCTGTTTCGAAAACCGAGACATCGGCTGCTGAAAAGCTCGCTTGGGAAAAGGAGCTTCTCGGCATCTATGTCTCCGGGCATCCGCTTGATGCGCACGAAGGAATGAAACAGAAGTCGACCGCCACCATCGGCTCCATCCTTAAGGAACCCCGCCCTGGCTTCCCCGTCATACTTCCTGCCCTTATCGCTGAGGTAAAGACATATCTCACTAAGAAAGGTGAGAAGATGGCCTTCGTCAGATTCGAGGACAAGACGGGTTCCATAGAGGCGGTGATATTCCCGAAGCTGTACAAGGAGCAGGTGCACGCAGTGGTGCCCGGGACCTGTGTTCTCCTAAAAGC
>DATDUD010000004.1:0-11358 GCA_036517735.1 Minisyncoccota bacterium
AGGTAATGGTCGACAGCTTGCAAAAGGGAGAACGCAAGTATTTATAGACGCTGCGAATATTTTCTACTCGCAGCGATCTTTGGGTTGGCAAAGCGAAGTATATAAACTTAAAAAGGCTCAGGAACAGTATCGGGCGTATATAAAAGAATTCCGCCCTTGCGGGCGGAAGGTATAACTCCCAAATTATATTCCAAAGGCATTCTTTGCGTCAAGCTAGAGAATTCGCCCAAAAAAGAAGACCGTGATATTTTCTATTCACGCCACCTTAGCTCAGTTGGTAGAGCGTGTCACTCGTAACGACAAGGCCCCCGGTTCAATCCCGGGAGGTGGCTCCAAAAGCAAAGTGGTCCCTATGTGGCCGCTTTTGCTATACTCCCCGCATGAACGAAGACGCGCAGAAGCGCCTTACAGAAATAGAACAGCTGATGGCTTCGCCTGACTTCTGGGCGGACAAAGAAGAAGCGCAACGAGTTGTGCGCGAATATCAGAACTTAAAGGAAGGAGGTAGCGACAATGTTCACGATGCTGGTCCAGCAACACTCGCCATGCTCGCAGGTGCAGGTGGAGATGATGCGGAGGACTTCGCTCGCATGCTCAGGCGCATGTACGAAGGATACGCCGATAAGAACGGATGGGGAGTATCAGAACTACATGCGAACGAGAATGACCATGGCGGGTACCGGAACGTACTCCTTGATATCCAGGGGAAGGGAGCATATGGAAAGTTAAAACGAGAAGCTGGCGTGCATCGTCTTGTCCGCATCTCTCCCTTTAACGCAAACGATAAACGTCAAACATCTTTCGCACTTGTAGAAGTACTCCCGAAACTCACGCAAAGTGATCATATAGAACTTAAGCCGGATGACCTCGACATCCAATTCGCGCGCTCAGGAGGTGCGGGTGGCCAGAATGTGAATAAAAGGGAAACGGCAGTGCGTATCACACATACCCCTTCCGGGATATCGGTGCACGTTTCAAGCGAGAGGACCCAGCTGGCCAACCGTGACCGTGCCATGGAGCTTGTAAGGGCAAAACTCTTCGCTAAGGAGGAGGCAAAACGCGAAGCAGAAGCAAGAGGAATGTCGATAGCTGCCACAATCGCTAACGAATGGGGCAGCCAGATGCGCTCGTACGTGCTTCATCCGTACAAAATGGTGAAGGACCATGAATCAGGATACGAATCCCATGATCCTGAAGCGGTTCTCGAAGGAGATCTCGATGGTTTTATCGAAGCTGCGCAACAGTCCTAGTCCCTTATCCCCACCTCATCAGTACGCATAGCGTTTATGTACTCCTTTTAATTAGACGTACACCGAAGCGTCGGGGTATAATGCTGCGGTCATGATTTATTTCGACAAGGTCACCAAGCGGTACCGCGACGGCACCCCGGCCCTCGAAGACGTCACTCTCTCCATAAGCTCCAAGGAATTCGTGTCCGTCGTCGGGCACTCGGGAGCGGGGAAGACGACTCTCCTCAAGATGCTTCTTGCAGAAGACCGTCCCACCGATGGCCAGGTCTTTTTCGAGTCGACCGATGTACACGCGCTTCCCAAGAGCTCTCTCCACCACTATCGTCGAAAGATCGGCATGGTCTTCCAGGATTTCCGCCTCATTCCCAATAAAACGGCATACGAAAACATTGCCTTTGCGATGGAGGCAGCAGGACGCCACGATGAGGATATTGCCCTTGATGTGCCGTACATCCTTGAACTCGTAGACCTTGGCGACAAAGGCGGCCACTTCCCGCATCAGCTCTCAGGAGGGGAGCAGCAGCGCGTTGCCATTGGCCGAGCCATTATCAACCAACCAGACCTTGTTGTTGCCGACGAGCCGACCGGTAATCTTGATCCCGTGAACACGTACGAGATTATCGAGATCCTGAAGAAGATCAACGAGTTCGGCACCACCGTCCTTATGACCACTCACAACAAAGGTATTGTTGATGCAATGAAGAAGCGCGTGATCACCATGGAGCGCGGCAAGGTTGTGCGCGACGATGCCCACGGCTACTACGTCCTATGAGCAAGTCCACTACACTAAAACGCGTATTTGTTGGAGGTGCTCGGAACTTCTCCAGGAGCGGCCTTGTCTCCTTTGCCACCGTGCTCATCATGACGGTGACGCTTATCATCATAGGCTCTCTTATCTTCCTCTCGGCGATCCTTTCTCATACCCTTACCGCTATCGAAGACAAAGTCGACGTGAACGTATATTTCATCACCAGCGCGTCTGAAAGCGATATCCTCTCGGCAAAGACCAGAATTGAGCACCTTGATGAGGTTGCGCAGGTTACGTATACCTCCCGTGAGGAGGCTATTACCGACTTCCGGCAGCGCCATCAGGACGATGAACTCACTCTTGAAGCTCTCGATCAGCTTGGGGAGAATCCGCTTGGAGCATCCCTTGCTGTCAAGGCAATGGACCCCACCCAGTATCAGACCATTGTGAATTTCCTCTCAAACGATGCGAATGTCTCTCCCTCCGGAGCCCCCATCATCGACCATATTAACTACTATCAGAACAAGAGCGTTATAGACCGCCTCACGACTGCCATAGATGCGACCGAGACAGCCGGCCTTTTCATAGTCGCTCTCTTCTCACTTGCGTCCGTTATCATTGCGCTTGCAACCGTGCGCCTAGCCATATACACCGCACGCGACGAGATAGCAGTCATGCGCCTTGTGGGAGCATCGAACATGTATATCCGCGGTCCCTTTATTGTCGCCGGCATCATTTCAGGCGTCGTGTCCGGCATCATCGCTCTTGCACTTTTCTATCCCGCAGTCTGGTACGCAGGCGGGGAAATGGCTGCTTGGCTTGGCGGCTTTAATCTCTTCACCTACTACATCCAGAACTTCCCGATGATCTTCGGCATTATTGTTGGCTCGGGCATGCTCTTAGGAGGCATTGCATCGTTCCTGGGAGTCCGTAAGTACCTCAGCGTGTAGGTATGGCTACTGAAGGCCACAAATACATCTTCGTCGTCGGCGGGGTAATGTCCGGCGTAGGGAAGGGGGTAGCTTCCTCTTCTATGGCGCTTCTTCTTCAAGAGCGTGGATATCGGGTGAACCTTGTAAAGATCGACCCGTATCTGAACGTCGATGCAGGCACCATGAATCCCACTGAGCACGGCGAGGTGTTCGTATTGAACTCAGGCCTTGAGACCGACCAGGATATGGGGAACTACGAGCGCTTCCTGAACCGCGATCTCGGTCCCGAAGACTATATGACCTCAGGCATGGTGTATAAGACGGTGCTTGAGAACGAGCGTGCGCTCAAATACGGCGGCAAGTGCATCGAGGCCATTCCGCATGTGCGCGATGAGATTCTTCGACGTATCGAGTCTGCCGCCGCACATAACGATAGCCAAGTATCGGTGATCGAGATTGGCGGCACGGTTGGGGACTTCCAGAACGCACTCTTCATTGAAGCTGCGCGCGTCCTTCGCCTAAAGCATCCTGGCGATGTCATCTTCGTCATAGTTTCGTACCTGCCCGTACCAGGAACCTTGGGCGAGATGAAAACGAAGCCCACACAAAGCGCCGTAAGGGAGTTGAACTCATACGGCGTGCAGCCTGACTTCATCATTGCAAGATCAAATGGCGCTATGGACGAGAAGCGCAAGGAGAAGTTAGCCATCTGGTGCAACGTGCTTCCTGAACGCGTCATCTCAGCACCAGACGTTCACAGCATCTATGATGTTCCCCTCAACTTCGCCAAGGACGACCTTGGCGATCTCTTACTTGAGTCGCTTGCTCTTCCAAAAGACAAGCCTGCAGACTTTGAAGCCTGGAATGATTTTGTAAAGCGCCTGAAGGGGGACCACCCTGAAGTCTCCATCGGCATCGTGGGGAAGTATTTCGATACAGGAGACTTTGTACTTTCAGACGCGTATCTTTCAGTCATCGAAGCACTCAAGTTCTCGGGTGCTGAACTGGGACTCAAACCAAAGATCGAATGGGTGAATGCAAAAGATATAGAGAAGGAGGGTACGAATGTGCTTTCTAAATATGACGGTATCCTTGTCCCGGGAGGCTTCGGCCAGACGGGCATCGAAGGAAAGATCATGACCATTGAATACGCGCGCAAGAATAAAGTTCCGTACTTCGGCCTCTGCTATGGTATGCAGCTCATGGTGGTTGAGTATGCGCGGCACAAGGCAGGACTTGAAGGAGCTAACACGGTGGAGATAGATCCAGAAACAGAGCATCCTATCGTTGCCGTCATGGAAAGCCAGAAGGACGTGATAGCGAAGGGTGAGTATGGAGGAACGATGCGTCTTGGCACGTATCCTGCAAAGCTTGTGGAAGGGAGCATTGCAGCAGAAGCATACGGAGCAGAAACCGTAGACGAGCGCCACCGTCACCGCTATGAGATCAATCCGGAATACGTAAAGCCTCTGACCGACGCTGGTCTCGTGTTCTCAGGCACTTCTCCAGACGGCGTTCTCATGGAGATAGCCGAGCTCCCGAAGAAAGAACATCCGTTCTTCTTGGGCACCCAGTTCCATCCAGAACTCAAGGCACGGCCTCTTTCTCCACATCCTCTTTTTACAGCCTTCCTCAAGGCAGCGAGTGAGAAGAAATAAAGTGAAGGACAGATGAATCTACGACTCTGAGTATGGGCCGTTTTTCCGTAACCTGGACTTCGTCCAAACGTCTTCATACATGGGAAAGCTATACGGACCTTCGGTGGATTTTTGCGGTCTTTGGGTTGCTATACTTATTTCCAGACTTATCCATTAGCAAACTAGTATCTATGTCGAAAAACGCAAAGATCGGTATCGGTGTACTCGTGCTTCTGGTCATCCTGGCCATCCTCTTTACCGTGGGAGGCCCAGCAGCTGAGGCGCCCTCCGAAGAAACCGACACGTCCGACCAGACCCTCCGCGATGATGCGGCTGCAATTGATGCCGAACTTGAAGGCCTTGAAGGCGACCGCGCGATGATCGATCAGGGACTTGAGACGGACGTATCGGCCCAGTAGCTTTCCTTAACTTTTAGAACTATGATCATGACCAACCGTGCTTTTGCTTTTCTCGTTGCCGGACTCCTGGTGGCGTCGCCTCTGTACGTCTTTGCGAACGAAGGGGAGGACCGCGGAGAACGCACCGAAAAGAAGGAGCATAACCTACTCGACTTCCGCGCGAATGCCAACGTATTCGGTGGCTTCGGAAACCGGGGAGACAACGAGAGTAAGAGCGAAGGAAAGAACTTCGTCGTTGGCAATGCTGAAGCAAGCATCGATGCACGCATTGATAACCTTGAACGCCTCATCGACCGCATCGAGGACAGTGAGCGCCTTTCAAGCGACGAAAAGGCTCGCATGATAGCAGGCATCGAAGCGCAGATCGATCTTCTTGAAGGTCTTCAGACTCGCATCGAGAACGGCGAGTCGAGGGACACCATCAAGGCTGACCTAAGACTCTCGCTCAAGGGCAAGATGCACGCGATGCCGAAGGCTGCTGTGGAGGCAGCTGCAGAACGTGTACTCAGTATCGTTGACCGTATGGAAACCCTTGCCGACAGGCTTGAAGCCCGCATCAACGAGGCTGAGGACAACGGTGAGGACGTGAGCGTATCAGTTGAGGCGCATGCGGACCTTGTCACACACCTTGCTACCGCCAGCGCTGAAGCGAATGCCGCCATCGACCTCATAGCCGACCTTGATCTTGATTCGAACGATGACAATGTGATCGCGGAGAACCGCCGCATTCTCATTGCGGCCAAGGATAACATTAAGGACGCGTACGAGGCCCTTAAGGCCGCTCGTGAGGAAGTGCGTCTAATCCTCGTAGACCTTGATATAGAAGTTAAAGACGCCGTTGAATAGCCAACTTCTATTGAACACCGGCCCTCGTTTGAGGGCCGGTGTTCGTCGTATACTTAGGACATAGTCATAATCATCTAAGAGTCATGGATGTTGTTATCAACTATTGGGCGGTATTCGGGGCGGCGGTAGCCGCAATTGTGCTTGGATCTCTTTGGTACGGCCCCTTGTTCGGGCGTCAGTGGATGAGGATCGTGGGCATTTCGAAGGCTGATATGGAGGCCGCTGGGAAGAAGGGAAAACGCATGATGATGAGAAGCTATGCCCTCATGGGTATCGGCACGCTCGTCATGGCGTACGTGCTTGCGCATGTGCTCACGTATGCAAGCGCTTTTACGGGCTCTGTGGGAGCAGATGCGGGAATCGCAGCAGGGCTCTCGATATGGATCGGCTTTATCGCTCCTGTCATGATGGGGAACGTCATCTGGGAGGGAAGGCCCTGGAAGTACTGGTTCATTACGGCCGGTTACTATCTCGTATCTCTCATATTGATGGGCGTTATTCTTGCTGTTGCGAGTTAGTAAAATAATGAAAGAAATATGACCGGGACTTGTTCCGGTCATATTTCTTTTAACTTTCTATAATCACCCATTTTCCATAATACTGGGATGGATGAAAGAGCAAGGAAGATCTCAGAAACGATGCGAGCCAAAGGACTCGATAACTTTAAGGAATGGCGCAATGAGCAGAAGAGGCTGGGGAATATAAAGTCAGAATACCCGTCCTTAGAACAGGGCGGCGACTTGGCTGAACTTATTGGAGTCGTACTTGGAGACGGGCATATAGAAGCTTTCCCGCGTACGGAGCGGTTGCTTATCTTTTCGAATGCGAATAATCCCGGATTTGTGGATAGGTATGCAAACATGGTCGAAAAGCTCTTTAACAAGAAACCATATGTATATAAAACGAAGGGGAAGGAGTGCATTCGCATTGGCATCTACGAGAAGCAGATTAGCAGTCGCCTTGGAGTACCTACCGGGGCAAGAAAGGAACTTGAGCTACCTGTCCCTCCGTGGATTTTGTCGAACAAAGAATACATAGTAAGATACCTCCGCGGTTTATACGAGGCGGAAGGATCCCTCTCATTCCATCCGCCAACGTATACGCATAAGTTCGCGTTTTCTAATCTGAACCAGTCCCTTCTCGGGAATGTACACGACCTTATGTCTTCCCTCGGCTTCCATCCGAGCAAGGGAAGCAAGGTCGTTCAAATTTCACGGAAGGCCGAGGTAGCGGAAGCTGTTGAACTTATACAGTTCAGGAAATATAGTGCGCAATAATTGCGGGTTAGTGTAAAGGTAGCACGCGACTCTCTGGAAGTCGAAATCGGGGTTCGATTCCCTGACCCGCAGCTCGTTATTTTCTAGCTTTGTGCTTAAATTCAAATATGTTAACCAGACGCTAAGAAGCAGAACTAATTACCGCTATTCAGGGACGGGGAGAGATACCACTTAAATTTGCTTATCTTGGAGAAGGGGCTACTTTCTGGGATTCGATTGCCCGAGAGCGCAGTAACGGCAGTGGTATCAACTCAGACGAAAATAGACTTCTCACAAAGCGGATTGGTAGTCTGCTTTCTGGTATTGAAGCAGAACGTATAAATCTAATAGACATCGGCTGCGGTAACGGAGAACCGGTTTTCCCAATATTGGATGCGCTCAGGGGGAAGGAAAGATCATTCACCTATGTTCCTCTCGACATCAGCTCTGAAATGATTGAGATAGCCAGTACGACTATTTCCAATCGCTATCCAGGGGTCCAGATTAAGCCGGTCGTAATGGACTTCGAGCTGGGACAGTTTTCTGAACAGATGTACGATCTCAAACAAGACGGTTCCGTGAACATCCTTCTGTTCCTGGGTAATACGCTGGGCAACCACTCTGACTTGAATCGTGTGCTCTCTAACTTCCGTGACTCGATGACCTCGAAGGACTTCCTTATCGTCGGAAACGAGCTCACCAATCTCGCGAAGGTCCAAAAGATAATCCCTCATTACACTACTAAGGCGGTAGAGAATCTTACGACCTACATACTGAAGGTCATGAATGTTCCCGAAAAAAGCTATACCTGTGATGTTCAGTGGAACGAGAAGTTATCTCAAATTGAAGTACGCGCTATTTTCCAGAAAGATGTTCCTCTCGAGATAGCAGGAGAGAGTTTCATACTCGAAAAGGGCGAAAGCCTTCTTCTTGCCAGGTCTCGGAAATTTACTGAGTACACCGCCACAAAACTCTTTACCGATGTGGGTTTTAGGACAGAGCTCCTCACCACGTCTATAGATCAGGGCTACATTCTTACTATGGTCCAACCAACACGTTATTCGATATAATCGTTCGAATATCGTTCCAGACGGCCAGCTTGTAATTTTTCACCCTTGAATACATACTTCTCCCGGAAAGGAGAAGGTAATGAAAGTGAATCTCAGAATTGAGAATTACGGTTGCCACATATGCTCCGTAACAGTTGATCATCCTTGTCCTTCAATCGGGACACACGTAGAGGTGGATTTCGAGGAAGAAGCATCGATTTCCCTTCGAAAGGGAAGATATTGGGGCGAGACAGACGAAAGTTTGTTTTGCGATCCAACAATGACTCTCGATGGAGCATACATCTTCGAAATTCACAAAGGTTTCGAACGGGACTGCGAATACTTTGCTGAGACCGAACTACAAATGGACGTTCCGATGGAAGAGGATTTGGCAGAAGGAGAAGATTGTGCGATATTCTGAGCCCGCAATATTTGTGGGCTCATATCGTATTAGCTAGTAATGTTCGAATACCGTCCCAGACGGCCAGCAAATCTGCATCAGCGGCAGTTACGACGTCTTGCAAGATAATGAAAACAAAGAGCCCCGACAGCATGCCGTCGTGGCAAGATCCCTGTTTTTTGTACACCCCACGGCTAAGGAGATGCGTAAAGGGGCTACCGACGTGCGGTAGCCCCTGACCTCATTGCCAACTCGTGTTCGGTAAGCAGCGAGAGGATGAATTGAGCGTCGTCTCGCATAGCCTTGTACTCTTCCATGGACTGAATGCGTACGCTAATGTGAGCAAGCACGTAGGTGTCATCGAAACTATCCGAACGACTGAGCGTACGCGTGCGGCGTGAACCACTACCCACATGACGCGCTCGAAGTTCTTCCTTATCAGCCCACGTTCCATCTCTCCACTCCAGGGGCGTGGTCATCTTCGTGAGAGTGTCGGCAAACAAGTGCCGCAGTCTGGGCGGATGCAGCTTATCCGCAAAGTCCATGAAGTCCCCGACTGTTCGGAGAACCCCAGCTTCTTCCATGAGGGAAGCGCGAATACGCATATTTAAGAGCACCATGTGTGCCTCCTTTCCGCTTCAGACCCTATCGAGAAAGAGAGCTACTGTCAAAGTCAGCTATATATCCTTTCCGTTGTATTCCTGAGGTGAAAGGGAGGAGATATCGACATCATCAAGGCATCTGACGTTCACCATTACTTTTGGAAATGCAACACCTTCCGCGTATGGCTGCACCCCGCACACCCTGCAGAAAAGATGCCGTATCGGCTTCTTGTTGAAGAAGTATTCGATGAGCATGTCTTCACTTGTTTGGAGCATGAACTTGTCCTTATCCACTGCCGATAGGATGAATCCCTTCTTTGAACAGTGCGAACAGTTGCATATAATCGTCTTATCAAGGTCCACCTCAGCCTCGAACCTGACTGCGCCGCAGTGGCAGCTTCCGGCGTACGTTTTCATGCGGGGATTGTACTACTGAAGGAAGGGGTTGTAATTCGGGGGGACTATGTTCATATATCGGTATGAGCCCTAGCTTTATGGAACTCAAGATACCCCGCCAGCCTTTCATAGCCGCTCTTGCGCTAGCCGTTCTTCTGGGTGGCATGACGGCAGCCGAGCAGGCCGGGTATTTCTCAACAGGACAACCTCCCGAGACTCTCACGGGAGCCGTCCTTCCTGGAGCTGTCATCGCACTCACGAACGAAGAGCGCCAGCAGAAGGGAGCCGCAACCGTTAAAGCTAATTCTCTCCTGAACCAGGCAGCCCAGATGAAAGCAGACGATATGGCTTCCAAAAGCTACTATTCCCACATATCCCCTGACGGTACCATCCCTCCGTACTGGCTTAACAAAGTGGGATACAAGTACGCTGCGATGGGAGAGAATCTTGTTATAGACCGTGAGAGTTCCGAAGCAGTCGTATCAGCCTGGATGGGATCAGATTCCCACCGTGAGAACATGCTGAACCCCGAACTGACGGAGATAGGTGTTGGTATAGCTAAAGGGAACTATAAAGGGCGCGACACCATCTATGTCGTGCAGATGCTTGCGCGACCGCAGCGTGAAGAAGCTCCAACAAAAGTAGTTGAGAAGCCAAAACCTGTTCAGGTGCGCCCGCAGCCGAAAGAGCCGGTACCCGTCCGCTCAGCCGCAACCACGTCCGTACTCGTGCGCCAGCCCGTCCCAAAACCAGTCATTCGCGATGACATAAAACCAGTGATTGAAGCGATTGCATCAACAACCCTTGCCGAGGTGCCGAGCATCATAGCCGACGTCACCATAGCGCAGCCTCCTCCCGACCCGGCGTTCACGACCGAGCCTATAGTAGTGTTGAATCCAGCCACTACCACTCTATCCGTGCACACGCCCATTCGCGCCAAGTTACGCTCTTTTATGAACGAGATTGGTTTTCAGATGAAAAGCTTCTTCAGCCCACTCTACTAGCCGAGTGCTACAATGCCCCGCATGGCTAAACTGAGTGCAGGTATTTTCGTATACAGAAGAGGAGAGAACGGTCTTGAAGTATTCATCGCGCATTCCGGCGGTCCCTTCTTTGCGAAGAAGGACGAGGGAGCATGGAGTGTACCTAAAGGTGAATACGACGAAGGAGAGGATGCATACGAGGCTGCGCACCGTGAATTCAGGGAAGAGATAGGGCAGGAGATCAACGGTGAGGCAATTGAACTCGCACCCGTAACACAGAAGGGCGGGAAGATAGTGCGCGCCTGGGCGATAGAAGGAGACATCGATCCGACTCAGGTGAAAAGCAACGAATTCGAGATGGAGTGGCCCCCGCGTTCAGGAAAGAAGCAATCATTTCCCGAGATAGACCGGGCAGAATGGTTTTCACCAGAGGAAGCCAAGAAAAAAGTCCGTCCCGCACAGGCCGCCTTTATAGACGAGCTTGTCTCGCGTTTATAGCACAAAGGCAAGAAATACTACCGCTAGAAGGATGCGGTAGATACCAAAAGGAATAAATGTACGCGTCTTCACGAAGGTAAGCAGGAAGCGGAGCGCAAGGAGAGCAACTACGAAGGCCGTTCCCGCGCCCAGGAGCATAAGGCCAATATTCCCCGCTTCAAAGGTTGAATACGTCTTTAAAAGATCGTACCCGGTTGCTGCAAGCATTGTCGGTACGGCAAGCAGAAAGGAGAATTCAACGACGGCAACACGTCTCAATCCGAGCAATAGGCCTCCGGCGATAGTCGCTCCCGATCTTGATACTCCAGGAACGATCGCAAGGGACTGGAAGAGACCGATGAG
>DATDUD010000005.1:0-3406 GCA_036517735.1 Minisyncoccota bacterium
TGCAGCACCCAGGTCTGCGATTTCCTGCTTAGTTAAGAGGAGTTTGCGGGTGCGCTCGGGATCGTAGTCCGTAGACATGTTCGAGGGCTGATAGGGAGGAATAGACATGCCAACAACAAAAGCCTCGCCCCCGCGTACGATAACGCGCGAACCGTCCAGCTTCCCCTGTTTTGCGCGGAGAGCCTTCACCTCGCTGCCTGTAAGCGAAAGGCCGGCCTGGAACGTTTCCAGGACCTCGTACCGCAATCGCGCCTTCTTGTTCTCTATAAGAGCCATGGGGAATGTTTTCGCATGAATACAATATATTGTATAGTGCTTTTCACGTATGGCACCCAAGCTTCCATCCCCGCCTCCCAAGGGCGGCAAGAAGAAAACTGGCAAGAAGGCCTCAAAGAAGGGGGGTCTTGGCCGGTTCATGCCCAAGGGCCCGGGCTTTGCCGGGAACCTCATCTCTACTATCCTCATCTTTCTGCTCCTCATGAGCATCTATTCCCTGGTCGTTGGAAGGAGTAACAAGGCTGAAGAGATATCCCTCACCCAGGTTGCAGCAGATGTTCGCGCAGGCTCAGTAGAGAACATACGCATTGCCGGAGACGACCTCACCCTCACGTACGCAGACGGCATCGAAAAGAAGGCGATGAAGGATCCTGCTCAGGGCCTCACCGAAACCTTCACCGCATACGGCGTCACTCCCGATGAGCTATCAAAGGTTGTCGTCACCATTGCAAACGAGTCCGGCTTCCGCTTCTGGTTCGGTGCGCTTGCACCCGTACTCCTTCCCGTTCTTCTTCTCGCATTCCTGTTCCTCTTCCTTCTCCGGCAGGTAAAGGGAGCCGGCATGCAGGCGTTCACCTTCGGTCAGTCGAAGGCTCGCATGATAGATCCCGCAGATACCGCTCAACGTGTCACCTTCAAGGACGTTGCGGGCGCAAAGGAAGCGAAGGAAGAACTGCTTGAGATAGTAGACTTCTTGAAGAACCCGAAGAAGTTCCTCGACATAGGCGCACGCATCCCGAAGGGCATCATGCTCATGGGCGCACCGGGAACTGGAAAGACTTTGCTTGCAAGGGCTGTGGCGGGGGAAGCTGGCGTGCCGTTCTTCTCCATCTCAGGCTCTGAATTCGTGGAGATGTTCGTCGGAGTTGGAGCTTCGAGAGTAAGAGATTTATTCCAGCTTGCCAAGCGCACTGCTCCAGCAATTATCTTTGTGGACGAGATAGACGCTGTAGGGCGTGTACGCGGTACCGGCGTTGGAGGAGGGAACGACGAGCGCGAACAGACACTCAACCAGATACTCGTTGAGATGGACGGCTTCGAGCCGAACGAGAAGGTGATCGTGATGGCGGCAACCAACCGTCCTGACGTCCTCGATCCCGCTCTTCTTCGTCCAGGGCGCTTTGACCGCCGCGTTACCATCGATCTTCCCGATCGTAAGGACCGTCTTGAGATCCTTAAGGTGCATTCTCGCCAGAAGCCCTTTGGTCCTGACGTGAATCTTGAGCAAATCGCAGAACGCACCCCTGGCTTCTCCGGAGCCGAGCTTTATTCCCTCATGAACGAAGGAGCCATACTCGCGGCGCGTGAGATCCGCACTGAGATCACACAGTACGATCTCGTACGTTCCATCGAGAAGGTCATCCTCGGTCCAGAGCGCAGGAGTCACTTAATGAGCAAGAAGCAGAAGCGCCTTACTGCATACCACGAGGTCGGCCACGCCCTCGTGTCATCCGTACTTCCAAACGCTGATCCTGTGCACAAGATATCCATCATCAGCCGTGGACGCGCTGCTGGCTATACCCTCAAGTTGCCGTTCGAGGACACGAAGCTGCAGTCGAAGAAGGAATTCCTTGACGAAATCGCAGGAACGCTTGGCGGATACGTCGCCGAAGAAATGATGTTCGACGATGTGACCACCGGACCTTCGAACGATCTTGCGGTTGTTACAGCACTTGCACGAGATATGGTCTCCCGATACGGCATGTCCGACAAGGTCGGCCCCGTCGCCTTCGCTACAGACCACGGCTACCGAAACGAAACGTATTCCCAGGAGATGGCTGCGAAGATAGACGGTGAAGTGAGGAGGATTATCGACGAGGCCAAGGAAAAGGCCCACAAGGTTCTCACGGACCACAAGAAAGCGCTTGAGATGATTGCAGAGAAGCTTGTTGAGGTAGAGACTCTTGAACGCGACGAGTTCGAGAAGCTCCTGATCCTGAACGGCATTACTCCCAAGAAGAAGGAGGAAGAGACTCCCATAATTATTGCGGAGGATTTGAAGGGAGGAGGGGAATAGGTATAGTACAAAAGACCACCCTTAGCTCAGTTGGTTAGAGCACGGAGCTTATACCTCCGCGGTCCTTGGTTCGAATCCAAGAGGGTGGACTAGTTATAAAATTCGAATGGTCCGGCGTGAGCCGGACCATTGGTCCTTTCATTCCGTGTATATGAACCCATACTAGTTAGTAGTCTGTGGTCGCTTTCGCTCAAGCAACTCCCGCATGCGACTCAGGATGCTTTCAGGCATTAGGTCCAATTCTTCGGTGAAATGTCGTGCGCGCGCATGCAGTACTCGAGCTTCCTCGAGTCCGTGTGGGTTGCGAGTCAGCAGATACGAGTTCGGGTCCGTAAGGCACAAGTCTGCGAGCTCCGAAGCGAAGCTCACCTTACACGGGTCAGGAATCTGCTTGTTCCAAAAGACTTTGACGAGACCAACCGTTCCATTGAATTTGACGCCGACGGGCTCAGTACTATCGAAAGGACGCTGCAATTCGACTGCAAGCGATGGGCACGCTCCTCCAATATGCATTTCAGCGAGGTCCCGATTTCCTATGAAGGCTTTTCCGACATAGAGAAAGTCGAGGGCGTCCACGTATCCCACACCATACTCCACAAGCTCATCGTAGACGCGAAATGCGTTAGGGCTTATTGCGAACATCGAATTTCTCCAATTTCTTCCGGCAGCATTGTACCACCCTCAAAGGAAAAGGCGAACCTACTCCATATAAAGCTTCTTTGTCTTCTCTTCGACAATCGCCCGTAGCGCTGGATATTTCTTAAGTTCCGGATCTCTTTCAATAAGCTTTGCAGATTCTTCCCTTGCAGCCTCCACGAGCTTTAGGTTCTTAATCGCCTCCATCGCAATGTCGGACACCCCCCACTGTCTGTTTCCCGCAAGCTCTCCTGCTCCTCGAAGAGCCAGATCGTATTCAGCAAGTTCAAAACCGTCCTTTGCGGTAGTGAGTGCCTTCAGCCTGTCCTTTGTTGCAGGACCGTATGATTCGGGAAGTACAAAACAATACGCTTGATGATTCGAACGTATGACACGGCCTCTGAGCTGATGAAGCTGCGCTAAGCCAAAACGTTCTGCTCCCTCTATAAGAATGACTGTGGCATTCGGGACGTTCAC
>DATDUD010000006.1:0-4406 GCA_036517735.1 Minisyncoccota bacterium
CGCGAAGGGAAGGAATTGGAGGCAGAGCGCCTGAAGCGGCGCACTCTTTATGATATCGCCCGCATCCGGGAACTTGGATACACCAACGGTATCGAGAACTACTCCCGTCACTTCGACGGGCGGGCAGCAGGAGAGCCGCCCCACACGCTCCTGTCGTACTTCCCTCATAAAAAGGACGGAAGCGCTGACTTCCTCACAGTAATAGATGAGTCGCACGTGACTGTACCGCAGATAGGGGGAATGTATGCCGGAGACAAGTCGAGAAAGGACAACCTTGTCGAACACGGATTCCGACTTCCCTCTGCGCGCGACAATAGGCCACTCACTTTCGAAGAGTTCGAGAAGAAGATTGGCCAGGTGATCTTCACTTCAGCGACCCCCGGAGCATACGAGAAACAAAAGAGCGTTCCTCCCGAAGGACAGGTAGCCGAGCAGATCATCCGCCCCACAGGACTCATCGACCCCGAGCTCGTCATCCGTCCAATTGCAGAAGGTGTGGGAGTCGGAGGCGATGCAGTAGTGGACTCATCGTACCGCGGACAGGTTGCCGACTTCATTGATGAGGCAGAGATCGTCATCAAACGCGGAGGCCGCGCTCTTGCGACTACCCTCACCAAGCAGATGGCCGAGGACCTCGCCGCATTCCTCCGGGAGCGGGGCATAAAGGCCGAGTATCTCCACTCGGATATAAAGACCATCGACCGTATTACCATTCTCACCGAGTTCCGCAGAGGAACCTTCGATATACTCGTGGGAGTGAACCTGCTTCGTGAGGGACTTGATCTTCCTGAAGTTGAGCTTGTGGGAATTCTTGACGCTGATAAGGAAGGATTCCTACGTTCCGACACATCTCTCATTCAGACCATTGGCCGCGCAGCCCGCAACGTTCTCGGCCGCGTCATCCTCTATGCCGACGTCATGACCGGTTCTCTTGAACGTGCGGTTGGGGAAACCAACCGCCGAAGGACGATCCAGCTCGCATACAACGAGAAGCATGGCATTACGCCTGAGACCATCAAGAAGGAAATCCGGGACATCGCTGAGTCGATGAGGAGTGAGCACGACAAGACGGTACAGGCAATGCTTGCACTTGATACCGAGCTATACAAGAATGACCCAACTTCCTTTATCAAGGAGAAAAGGCAAGAGATGGCCCAGGCGGTGGAAGCACTCGACTTCGAGACCGCAGCAGTCCTACGCGATGAGATATACCGGCTTGAGGGTAAAGCAGCTCCCGGGAAGGCAGTACCTAAAAAGCGCGGACCGAAGGGAAGGAGACGTTAGTGCGTGCTACCCTACTTAATATGTCTACACGCGTCCTCTTGGCGCTCCTTATCGCGCTCTCACTCTCCATATTCTTCGGCCTGACGCTGCTTGCGACCTCCTGGTTCTATACCGCAAGCACCGACCCCATTGGCCTTAGAAGCTTTCTTCTCTGGGCATCAAACTCCTTGGGATTTGAGACGACTATCGCCTTCATGGCGGGTACGTTCGCTGCCATACTCTTTTTCTTTGCCATAAACGCACTCATTGTGCGGCCTCTAAAAGACATCTGTCGGGCCATGGTGCTCTTTGCAAGCGACGGCACACATATAAACCTCCCGGCATTTGTTTTTTCTCCCGCAGAGATTCGAAACTTTGCGCGCATATGGAGCGAGTTTGCCGTGAGAGTCGAGGAAGTGCATGCGCGCGATACGGAGATGTCACGTGTGAAGTCCGACTTCATCTCTACTGCAGCCCATCAGCTCCGCACGCCATTGACCGGCATACGTTGGGCGCTCGAGGCCCTTGAGAAAGAGGACATCACTGACTCTCAGAAGGCGCTTGTCAAAAGCGCGGTCGATAAGAGCCATGATCTTGTGGGGGTCGTTGGAACACTTCTCGACATTACGAGCATCGAGTCAGGAAAGTACAAGTACGACTATTCCATGCAAGATATCGAGGGACTCGTCACCGAGGTTGCAACCGACTTCCTTCCACTCGCCGAGCGGGCTAAGATCTCCCTTTCATATGCTCCGAGTGGTAATCTACCCAAGGTTCGCATGGATCGGGAGCGTATGAAGTGGGTTCTCAACAACCTCATTGAGAATGCCCTCAGGTATACGCCCGTGGGTGGGAGCGTGCAGCTTTCAAGCCTGGCCGTCTCCGGGCGCGTCATTGTACAGGTGCGCGATACGGGCATTGGCATCAAGGACGAGGACCGGAACAACATCTTCGAACGCTTCTACCGCGCTGGGAACGCCGTCGCCAAGGACAATCAGGGGAACGGTCTCGGTTTGTATATTGCGCGCACCATAGTCCAGGACCACAAAGGCGAACTCTCATTCGAGACCAACAGGGAGGGTGCGGGCACCACCTTTACGCTTGCCCTTCCGGCGAGCTGATATACTTCATCCATGACCGGTACCGAGTTCATCCTCGTCGTTGAGGACGATCCTATTCTAAAAAACCTCCTTGGCCACACCTTTGCCGGCAGGTACCAGACCCTGTATGCGGGAGATGGAAATGAGGCAATTGCACTATTCGAGTCGCACAAGCCGGAACTGATCCTTCTCGACCTAATGCTTCCGACCATGGACGGCTTTGCAGTCCTTGAGAACATCCGTGCACGGGAAGACGGAAAAACTGTTCCCATAGTTGTCGTATCAAACCTCGGACAGGATACTGATAAGCAGCGGGCAATGGGCCTTGGTGCTACGAAATACCTCGTGAAAGCTGAGGTGGATGTCGACGAGATAATTGCCACAATCGAAGCGACGTTGAAGCCGGCTTCGTAGAGGGAACACTCTTTGTGATATACTCGTGTCCGTACCAGTCCCGCCACGGACTGGGCATTTCCATACATGTCCAAGAAGAAACATGCACAGCATACGGGTGAGGACTGGATCCGCGTCAAAGGAGCGCGGACACACAACCTGAAGAACCTATCGGTGGATATACCGAGAGGGGTGATGACCGTTATCACCGGACTTTCAGGGTCAGGGAAGTCATCCCTTGCTTTCGACACCATCTTTGCCGAAGGACAAAGACGGTATGTGGAATCCCTTTCCGCATACGCCCGTCAGTTCCTGAACCAGATGCAGAAGCCGGACGTGGACGAGATTACCGGCCTCTCCCCCGCCATTTCCATAGATCAGAAGAGTCGGTCAAACAACCCAAGGTCGACAGTCGCTACCGTGACTGAGATATACGACTATCTCCGCGTCCTCTATGCCCGCGCAGGGCAGCCCTACTGCGTGAATCATGACGTAGCTATCGTCCGCCTTTCAAAAGAAGAGATGATACGCCTCGTGTGGGAGCGGGTTTCGAAGAAGACGGAGGGAAGCCGGGACAAGGTGATGGGGGTGGAGCTTGATAGGAGCACGGTCGCCGTATATGCGCCCGTGGTCGTTGGCCGAAAAGGCGAGTACTATCAGCTCCTCTATGACCTTCTTGGCAAGGGATATGAGCGAGTCGTCGTTGATGGTAAGGAGCAGTCGCTTCGGGAGAAAGTAGTTCTTGACCGCAACAAGCGGCACGATGTGGATGCAGTCGTGGACACCATCTTTGTATCTGAGTTCGTACGGAACCCAGATGGGGCACGCGAACGTCTCTCAGAAGCTCTTGAACTTGCACTTAAGGAAGCCGAAGGACTCGTAAAAATACGGCACGCAGACGGGGAGCTTGAGACCTTATCCTCTAGGTTCATCTGTCCTGACGACGGCATGTCCTTCCCGGAGGTTGAGCCGCGACTTTTTTCATTCAACAGCCCATATGGGGCGTGTCCGGCTTGTAACGGGCTTGGCACGAAGTCCTTGTTCTCAAGCGACCCATGTCCGATATGCGAAGGAAAGCGTCTGCGCCCGGAGTCCCTCCGTGTCTACCTTAAAAGTACGGAGAAGGTGAAGATAGGGGGAAAGCTTGGCGTGAATATTGTCGACTTCGTTTCCCTTTCCATACGCGATGCAAAGGACTTCATGGATCACCTGCATCTCTCTGAGATGCGGGAGGATATTGCACGTCCCATCATCCGAGAGATCACGAGTCGACTTGAGTTCATGCTGAACGTCGGACTCGACTACCTCACCCTGAACCGCTCCGCAACGACCCTGTCTGGAGGCGAAGCGCAGCGCATCCGTCTTGCCTCGCAGCTCGGTACCGGGCTTGTGGGAGCACTCTATGTGCTCGATGAACCGACCGTTGGCCTCCATCAAAGAGACAATGACCGCCTGATACAGACACTACTTTCCTTGAAAGAACTGGGGAACTCGATACTTGTAGTTGAGCACGATGAAGACACGATTTATTCCGCCGACTATATCGTCGATATAGGTCCAGGTGCTGGTACTCATGGGGGCACGGTGGTCGCGTCCGGCTGGCTTGATGACCTCCTTACCGCTCCCAAGAACGATTCAGGATCGGTCACT
>DATDUD010000007.1:0-21340 GCA_036517735.1 Minisyncoccota bacterium
TGGCGGGGGGAGAATTTGCGACACTGCCAACGCAACAGTGGTGGTGAGCGCCGCGATTATTCCACCTTTGATCCACCTCGTAAAAGTGCCCAACGCATTCGTTCTCCCCACTCCCGGCGGAGCGGTGACCTACATGTATACCGTGACCAACCCTGGTACGGAGCCACTTGATAATGTCAGTGTGATTGATGATAAATGTACCGGCCTGCCAGGCCGCGTTCTCGGAAACCCCGGAGACGTAAATCGCAACGACCTGCTGGAGAGTAATGAAAAGTGGAGCTTTGTGTGCCAAACAAATCTCACGGAAACAACGACAAACATTGGCACGGCTGAAGGGCACGCCAATGGTTTGACGGCCATCGACTTCGCGCCCGCGACCGTGGTTGTCGTAGCACCAAAACTGCCAGATACCGGGTTTGATCCAGGCACAAGCACCATCATATGGAACATACTCAATTCAACGGCGATTCTGATCGTCCTGTTCTGGCTCTACCAAGCCCGAAAACGAGAGACGTTGTAATCCGACGTATACAGCATGCAGCAGTACCGATAACCCTGGTGGGGTTGGGGCTTTCTTTAGCGCTCGTTTCCTATGTGAGCTTACAAGACTCGACCGAGAACGGTTTAGTGCCTGCACAAGAAAAAGAAGATTCCGGGTTGCCGGTGCGACTCATAATTCCGGCGATTACGGTTGATGCCCCACTTGAGTATGTTGGCCTCGCTCCTGACGGAGTAATGGGTGTACCGGAAAGTCCCGATAATGGAGCCTGGTTCGAACAAGGACCACGCCCCGGGGAGGCGGGGAGCGCGGTTATCGCCGGACACTATGGATGGAAAGACGGGAAAACGGCAGTGTTTGATAATTTACACACCTTGCAAAAAGGGGACAAGCTACACGTCGTCAATGACCGAGGAGAAATTGTTACCTTTGTGGTGCGTGAGATCCGCAGTTATGATCCGCAGGCGGATGCGGGAGAAGTGTTTGGTTCAAGCGATGGGAGGGCACATCTCAACCTCATTACTTGCGAAGGAACGTGGAATAAAACACAAAACAGTTATTCGAAGCGACTGGTCATATTTACTGATAAAGAATAATCAGTACAGTACCGCCCAGCCTATTCGACCCGCGAAAGTGGTTGAAGGTCCTTCAGATCATTGAAAACCGACCCATACCGGCCCCCATCACTAAGGAGGTAAGAGTGGGCGCTCAAAGAACCTTTAGTTTGCCTGTGGTGCCGGGTACAGTACCCACCCGGGCAACAAATTTAGGAAAACGTCGCTACAAGGCGTCGTTTTCTTTTGGTCCGAAATCTAAACTGCTAGCTATAAAAATGAGTCGCTCGAAAGAGCGACTCACCAAGGAAACCATCTTCGCTTGAAGGTGGACTGAAGACTCTTAAAGCCGAAAGGACCAATAAGCACTCCGTTGCGGAAGGCAACAAAATGCAAATGATCGCGGTCCGTCCAGCCGGTCTTCCCAACCACTGCAACTTGTTGTCCCTGCTTCACCCATGAACCGATGCGAACACTATTTCTAGATACCGAATCCTTCGCCAGATGGCAGTACTGTGTGAATTCTCCGTTGTCGTGCTGAATGGTCAGGTAATTGAGAAGGTCGCGGTATTCTGCCCCTTCCCCCCACGACTCAGAGTGTTCTTTCACTTCGACAACTTTTCCTTCGTACGCGGCAAGCACGGGCGTGCCATCCGGTACAAGAAAGTCTACTGCCCACTTGAACGGGCCGAGATGCGATTGCGGACTCGATGCACAAACGAAGGGACCGTGCCTGTAGGTCTCATCTGGCGGGTTACCAATTGCGAGACGCGTACCTTCCTTCAAAGCGATGGAAGGTTTGATGCGTAGGGGATAGATGAAACGGAGATCGCTCCGCTCATCATCGAAGCGAGGGTCTCCCGCCCACTGTTCAAAGTCTTCCATCTCAAAGCTCCTGAATATGCCTCGTCCTGTCCTCTGCATTCCTTGTACTATAACGCCCCTGGGAGAGCAAAGGTTCCAAACATCCTTCAACCCACCTACCCAAACTCCACAACCCACCCTTTAACCAGGTGCCAATCCCGTCCTACCAGTGCAACAAATTTAGGAAAACGGCGCTACTATGCGCCGTTTTCCGTTGGTTCGAAGTCTAGGTTGCCTCCTATATCCAACCCAATTTAGTTAAGAAGCTTTTAGCTTCCAGAAATATTTTCTGATGTCCGCTTTCGTTTGGATGCAGGCCGTCCATGAGATCGCTTGGTTCTAGTATTCCGTAGACATCGAGGAAGGGAACATCATTTCTTTCACAGACCGTTTTCATAACCAAGTTGTATCGCTGAATGTTTTCATTCGTATAAAAGAAATTGCACCAAGATACAGGTGTAGTTCTAGACTCATCACAATTCTTAAATCCGATAAAGGCGGTTCTTTCTGCAATGCCTTTGGCTCGAGAGATAATATCCTCAATATTCTTCTCAAATTGTTCGAGTGGGACTAAGTAGTTCTCAGGAGAGTTCTCGTACGATGAATCATTTCCTCCTGTTTGAAATAGAAGCGCGTCAGCCTTTCTAATTCGTGCCTCAGAGGCGAACCTTGAGAGTATGGTTTCCGTTGTACCACCAGAAATACTCAGGTTATAGATTTCTACATAATCTGGGTCTCGCATTCCGACATCCATCCAGAGTCGACTCACCCAGCCGCCCTTTTCAAAGTCCCAAGCTCCCCAAGCAGTGCTATCGCCAAACACGCAGATAGATTCTGGCTTCTTCATTTCCCTCATTATAGACCTACTACCAAGGTTCCAACATCGTCCCAGACCGCCAACAAAGTGGGAGACGTTTAACGCTTTCTCAGCAAGAATATACGACACCTTGACAGGCTTAATATCACGTGTTAACATCGTTGGTGTTGAGATGAGCCGAGTGATACGTGCAGGCCACAGCCGTACGACCATCACGAAGCCGTCGGAAAAGCTGCGATACGGCAGCGCCCTCATAGTCTGTTTGGGTTATCAGGACTTTGAGGAATAGTACGGTACCTCCACCCTTTCCCCTCCGTCACAACGGAGCAAGCGGGTGAACTTCCTTAGCTTTCACGGCACTATCGTCGTTAAACCAAGGGAAGTTGGCAATGAAAAAGATCGCTCTTTACGACCTGATCGGTGATTCATACGAACCCTACGATCGGCAATACCTTTTGGGTCAGGTGGCAGGCTACTGCTACCGAAACCCGTCAATCTTGCGCAATGCTGGAATGACAACCGTCAGGGCTCGTGGCTACCTCGCGCACAAACGCGTGTGGGAAGACCACGAGAAGACGGTTTCCTGCGTTTGCTTCGAGATCGATGAACTAACTGAGGCCAAATGGGAGTTTCTCCTTTCGTCAATCGGCAGCTGGGCTGTGGAACTGAAAGTTCTGCCGGATGACTGGGAGACAACTGTTATTTACCCCAGTGAATTCAAAAGGTAACCGATTACCCAAGCCCGCCATGTCCTTGTGACCTCTGGCGGGCTTTAAATTTATTTTGGAAAGAGTCCAATTCTGTCACCCAAACTCCCCAACCCACTCCCTCACCAGGTGCCAATCCCGTCCTACCAGTGCAACAAATTTAGGAAGACGGTGCTGCAAGGCGCTGTTTTCCATTGGTTCGAAACCTATTGGTACTCGCGAAAGTGGTCCGTAACAGCACGTGGAAAATCGATCCTTTTGCATTCCCAGAATCAAGCTATACTTCAAAAATGGAAGGTAAAGCATCTGACAAGCCCAAGAAGGACGTTTTCTTAATAGGGGGAAGAGATTTGGAGATGTACCAAATTAAGAAGAGACTCTCACGGAAAGGGGAAGAGTTTATCGATAAAGAACTCGTATGGGGAGCTAAGATCGAAGACTACTCCGATGTGATAGATGAGATCCTAGAGCAGGACAAGACACCTGTGGCAATTGAACTCGCTGGAGCTGATAAGAAAGAAGGGGTTGTCGATATTGATCATCACGGCGATAAGAGTGGTAATCCAGCCTCCATCTCACAAGTAATGGAACGTATAGATAAGCCAATGAGCTTTGTTGACCAGCTTGTTGCAGCAAACGATTCCGCTTATATTCCAGGAATGGAGAAGCTTCTTGAGGAGAACCGCGAGAAATTTGAAGAACGGTACGGGAAAGAGAAGTTTGAGAAATTTAAGATAAAGATGATCGATTTGATTCGTGCCAAAGACCGACAAATGCAGGGCGTAACGCAGGAAGATGAAGCTGCGGCTGAGGAAGCCCTCGAGCACACGGAGACAACCGCGTCAGGAACTATCGTTGTGAGGATTCCGGGCGATAAGTGGTCTGCCGTACAAGACCGATTATTCCCGAGCTTCCCTGAGGGTAAGCCAAACGCCATCATTGTATGTGATACCGCAAAAGAAAAGCAGCAGGTCTACTACTTTGGTAGGGGAGACGTGTGCAAGGCGCTTAAAGAGAAGTTTGCAAATGGAGTGAGTTGGGGTGGAGGTGTTGGGTTTGGTCAGAAGGAAGGCCTTGGATTTGGAGGGGCAATAACAGAGAACCCTCAAGAAGTTATAGACTTCGTTACGAATTCTCTTCTTCAAAACGATGAGCAAAGTTGATAAAGAGCTTGTTTGGGATGATCTAGCAAGGCGTTACGACGTAAGCTTTGTTAATGCCTTCCTTGAAAAGGGAGCGAAGGTGTATCTCTTCGGGGGAGCCCCCCGAGACATAGTGATGAAAAGAAAATGGAAGGATGCTGACTTCTGCGTGTGCATTCCACTACCACCTAAAGAGAAGGACGCGAAGGCGGAGTCCATCTTTAAGGAAGCTGATATTGCTATTCAGTCAAAAACCGATTTAGGGCACGGCAAGATGGTATATAGGTTCAAAGACTCTCAAAGTGGAGAACTCGTTGATGTGCGCGTAGTTCAAGATGTTTGGGCTGGCGGGACTGACTTTACTGTAAATGCATTGCGTCTTGATCTTGAAACAGGAGAAATCCTCGACCGATTTAATAGCGTTAGTGATATTCAAGCAAAGGTTCTGCGGACGGCAGTACCACCGGGAGAGGTGTTCGAAGAGAACCCTTTCATGACCTTTCGTGCCGTTAAGGCAGCGTGTCAGCTTGGGTTTGAGCTTGATGACAGTGTACGTAAGGCTATGAAGGATTTTGTAGGCAAGGTGGATATATGCGTCGATATTATCGTTAAGAATGAGAATGACTTTGCAGAGTGGGTATTAAGTAATATGTTGGCGGGACTTAAAGCGAATCCCTACCTGTACTACTCCTTACTTGAAGAGGCTGGTTCGTTAAAAGTCCTCCAGGCCAACCTCTCACAAAGACTGAACTTGTCTGCTTCAAATCTTGCGCCAGTAAATCCATTTATAGAAAACGCTCCTTATTCCTATGAAGAAGCGATAAGTATGTTCCTGAGTGCTCTTGCTCGCGCGATAAATGACGAGGGTCCCGAGGCTGTCTTCGAGGGTCTTATTGAACTTCTTGGTATTACAACGCCGAAGCGCGGTGATGACTTCTCAATTGATATTTCCCAGATTCAGTATAGGAATTAACATTTACCCCTTTCTCACTGTAGGGTACGAAAATTGGGTAATCCAGCTAGATACCAGGTGCCAATCCCGTCCTACCAGTGCAACAAATTTAGGAAGACGGCGCTATGAGGCGTCGTTTTCCGTTGGTTCAAAGTTTAAACTGCCATCAGTTCCGCTATACTCATAAGCACCATGAGTACCTGGCTAGCTGTCTTTATCAGAAACCTCCACATTGCATACTGGTTCATTACTCGACCAACAACACGAGGTGCTAAAGCAGTTATCTTTAACGATGGAAAGATTCTTCTGGTGCGTCTCACATATTATCCAAACTCCTGGACCCTGCCTGGCGGAACCGTAGACAAAGGAGAAACTCCAAGAGAGGCGCTGATTCGTGAATGTAAGGAGGAGGTTGGGATTGTGTTAGAGGGTCCGGAGCATATCGGTAACCTGTATATTGAGCAGCAATACAAAAAGGATACGGTTTCAGTTTTTAAAGCCGTGGTAAATAGCTTTGCCGTGGTAGTCGATCGTAGAGAAGTTGCAGAGGCTCAGTGGTATGACCTGGGCGCTCTGCCGCCGATGGGGAAAAACGGGAAAGCCATGCTCAATCTTGTATTAAGCAGTTAGTTTGAGTGCGTCTCCATCACTGTTTCAGACTGGCAACTAGAATTGCTATACTTTCGTCAATGAAAGACGTTGTATTTATAACCGGAAACCAAAAGAAGGCCGATTACCTCGGCGAACTTCTTGGGCATTCAATAGATCACGTCAAAATCGATTTGGATGAAATTCAATCGCTTGATCTAAGAGAGGTCGTAAAGCACAAACTCCATCAGGCATATGCAGAAGTAAACCGACCTGTTTTAGTTGAAGATGTCGCACTCGAATTCACTGCTCTTGGGCGGCTTCCAGGCACTCTCATTCGATGGTTCTTGGAAGAACTCTCACACGAAGGTATGTGCCGACTTCTCGACGGCAAAGCTCGTGGAGCAACTGCCCGCTGTGTATTTGGCTACTACGATGGTAAGACCGAAACCTATTTCGAGGGAGGTATGGAAGGTTCGATTCCAGAGAAACCATCAGGCGACAAAGGATATGGTTGGGATCCAGTATTTATTCCTGAGGGGTACTCGGTAACTAGGGCAGATCTGTCGCCAGAGGACGATCACATGACCTACTTGAAAATAAAGCCCATAGCGCAGGTTAGGGAGTTTTTGATAGGGAACTAGCCAATAAGGGCTTCAGCATCGTCCCAGCCCTACACAAACTCTCCAACCCACCCCCTAACCATGTGCCAATCCCGTCCTACCAGTGCAACACGACAGTGCAGCCTGCAAGGCAGACCGCCAGGCATCAAAAGTGCCGAAGTGTAGTTCAAGACCGACAGGGTCCTAAGCCACAATAGGCGCTCGAAAGAGCGCCTATTGCATTGGATCGCTTATTTCAGGCAGCTAGACTGATCTTCTTGTCCTTCATCACGAGCTTGCCCTTAAGCTGGGCGAGCAAGTCACGCTTTTCGTGCATCGAGCCTTCCTCGAGAAGGTACTTCGCGTACCGCTTGATACCGATCTCACCAACCGTCTTGCTTGTGATGCGCTTGGTGTCGATATAATGTTTGGCGTGCTCGATACTCGTTCGGTACCCTCGTTTCTTAAGAAGCTCTACTGTCGTGGTTTTACCGGAGCTTGGACCGCCTATAACGACATACCACTCAGTACCCGAATTCATAACGTGAGTATACACTTGAGGCATGGACCACTCACAGCATACAGAGCACGATAAGCATGCGGGGCACCAACCGTCCGATTTTCTGAATAAATTTTGGTTGACGCTCGTCTTTACTATCCCCATTCTTTTGTATTCGGATCTACCTCAAGCTTTTTTCGGCTGGTCAGCTCCTGTGTTTCCCGGCTCACGTTACTTGGCTCTCATTCTCGGGTCCGTCGTCTTTTTTTACGGAGGACTCGTGTTTCTTAAGGGTGCAGTGGGTGAAATAAAGAGCCGCATGCCGGGCATGATGACCCTGATCGCGCTTGCGATCAGCAGTGCGTATCTTTATAGTGTCGGGTCTCTTTTCTTCGGGAACGAAATGACGCTCTTTTGGGAACTTTCGACCCTTATCGCCGTAATGCTCATTGGTCACTGGATCGAGATGAAAGCCGTACAGGGAGCAAAAGGAGCCATGCGAGAACTGGCAAAACTTCTTCCTGATACGGCAGAAATCGTTCGGGACGGGAAGATACTGTCCGTTCCGCTCGACGAGTTAAAGGCAGGAGTTGTTGTTTTGGTGCGCCCTGGTGGAAAGGTTCCAGCCGACGGCATCGTTACCAAGGGAGATTCCGAGGTGAACGAGGCTCTCCTTACCGGGGAGTCCCGACCCATAGCGAAGCACGAGGGATCTGAAGTGGTCGCAGGATCCATTAACGGGGATGGAAGTCTAGAGATACGCATCGAGAAAGTCGGTAAAGAAACTTTCTTAGCGGGCGTAATGCGTCTTGTTGCCGAGGCAGAAGCGTCTAAGTCACGACTGCAGCTCTTGTCAGACCGCGCAGCGTTTTACTTAACTGTATTTGCAATCGTGGCGGGAGCGATTACGTTTGCGGCATGGATTGCAGTCGGGGGAGGGGTGGCTATGGCGACGGAGCGTTTGGTTGCCGTTCTTGTCATCGCCTGTCCGCATGCGCTCGGTCTTGCGATTCCTTTGGTTGCTTCAATTTCAACGACGCTCGCTGCCCGCAACGGGTTTTTTGTGAAGCGGAGGCTAGCGCTTGAGGCGGCCCGCAATATAACAACCGTTCTTTTTGACAAGACCGGCACTCTCACCAAGGGAACATTCGGCGTTGTTGCCATTGTGGGCGGCGAGAACACATTGTCGCTTGCGGCTGCTGCGAACATGAACTCCGAGCATCCTCTTGCAAAGGCAATTGTCGCCGAGGCCAAGCGCACAGGAGTTGCGATTCCCAACACGACCTCGTTTACGCGGATCCCCGGTAAGGGCGTTGAAGTGACTATTGGCAACGAAAAGATACTTGTCGGCAGTCCAACACTTCTTGCAGAGACGGTCTCACAAGTCTCCAAAGATCATGCGGACATCGTAGGGAAACAGGAACGGGAAGGCAAGACGGTCATTCATGTCATCAAGAATGGATCCCTGGTTGGGAGCATTGCGCTTGCAGACGAGATTCGTGAGGAATCGAGGGAAGCGATACAAACGCTCAAGAGTATGGGTATCAAAGTGGCGATGATTACGGGTGATGCTGAAGATGTCGCGGCCTGGGTTGCTAAGGAACTTGCTATAGATACTTACTTTGCTCGAGTACTCCCAGAGCGGAAAGCAAGCGTATTGAAAGAGCTTCAGGAAAAGGGCGAGCGAGTTGCAATGGTTGGAGACGGAGTGAACGATGCTCCCGCGCTTACACAAGCCGATTTGGGGATTGCCATCGGTGCAGGCACCAATGTCGCCATAGAGTCTGCGGGCATCATTCTTGTTAGGAACGATCCGCGCGACATTCCGCGCATCATTACACTTTCTCAGCTTACGTATCGAAAGATGATCGAGAATCTCTTCTGGGCAACCGGCTACAACGTGCTCGCGCTCCCGATTGCGGCAGGGGCACTTGCTGTCTATGGGATCATACTGCAGCCTGCGGTCGCAGCCGTGTTCATGTCCTTATCCACCGTGATTGTTGCCATAAACGCGTCGTTCCTCAGGAAGGCTAAACTATAAGTACTGCTGGCTAACCGCTTACCTATGAATCGCCTTAATGTGGTAGAAACAGGTTTTTAGGGCTAAAGTTCCTTTAGCCCGACTTTCGTGCTTATACTACGATTATCCGATGAAATCAGTCACAATATGCTCAAGCAATCGCTTTGCAGAAGAGGCACTCGTCTTTGCTGATAAGTTACGGGAACTCGGTGTCACCGTTTTTGCTCCCCATTTTTATACTTACCACTACGGTGGTCTTGAAGAAATAAAAGATCACAACAAGAAGTTTCTGGCCCTAGGATTAACCCTCGATCATTTCCAGAAGATCCGGAAAGGCGATGCAACTTTTATCTTCAATAAGGGAGGCTATAGCGGCAACAGCACTACACTTGAGATTGGCTATGCCTCCGCGCTTGGCAAGACCGTTTACGCGCTTTCAGACAAGGACGAAGAGGTATGCCGCGATATTCTTTTTGACGGATACGCAGCGACACCCGAAGAGTTGGCAAAGAAACTTGCATAGCTTATGCAGCCCTGTGATCACAGTAGCGTCGGTGTTCTTGTTTACAGGGACGGCCGACTTCTTCTTATAGACCGCAAGCGGCCACCCTTTGGTCTTGCGGCACCGGCAGGGCATGTAGATGATCATGGAGACTCTGGTGACACTGAAGAAGAGCGATACAAGAAGGCGGCAATAGCCGAACTCGGGGAGGAGACCGGACTAACCACTCTCTCCCTTGAGCTCGTCACAGAAGGAAGAAGGGATAACCCATGCCGCCGTGGAAGCACCTGGCACTACTGGAGAATCTATAGAGCAAAGACTAGCGGAGAGCTGAACCTGAGTGAGGAAGAAACTCAGGGCCATCTCTGGTGCAACGAGCAGCAAATGAAGGAGTTGCTTGCGGGCAAGCCGATTCTAATTGATGAGAAGGAAGCATCTCTTGAACCGGTATGGAGAGAATGGTTTAGCGAACTGCCAGGCAAGATGGCGTAAGAAGAAAGGGGCGCTTTACCCCCTCCCACTAAAGATTCTTGTATGTATGCTCGTCTCGTCTGCTGACTTCAAGCACCTCTATATCATCCATCCCGCTTCTCTTACGGAAGATAATCCGAAATGTGCCACTCCTTACCCTGTACGTATCCTCAATACCCTTTAACTTCTTAAGATCCAGAGTCCCTATTTTCCCAGCAATTATATTGGTGATGGTCTCATCAAGCCGATCTTTCTCTTTCTGTGAAAGCCGTTTAAACAGCTTTGTAAGCTTATCCATCTAGCTTTCGAAGAGCTGCAAGTATTTCCTTTCCCGATACTCCCCGTGGATTGATGGTCGTGAAATCAATCACTGTCTCCCAACCCATCTCGTCATCATCAATGGGAGTAAGGCGGAATAGGGGAGTGGATCGGCGAACTACGGTAATAGATTCGCCTTTGCCCACGCGCTTGATATACGTTTCGGTATTTTCTCGCAGCTCTTTAAGTCCAATAATCATAGGCTTAGCTTTCATGACATAAGATTATCTTAAGATAATCTTATGTCAACGACTTATCCGCACATGCACTTAAGCTCATGCTCCGTCCTCCTTTCCGCGTCTTCTTCAAGACGGGCAGCGAACTCCGACCAGAAGTAGTTCTCCCCGAATGACTCAATGATGTAGTGACATCCTTCTTCCAGATCAGCGGACAGATGAGGAAAACCATGCTCACACTCCTCAACATCCGTCGACTCCTCGTCTAAGGCAATTCCATAGAGCGTGCACTCCAACGCACTGTCCTCAGCATCGAGTTCTCCTATATCTTCAAAAACACTGTTCCTGACACTGGTTCCTATATGCACAAGCTCCAAAAGCTCCCTGAACTGCTCATGAGTGAATGTGACTTCCATACGCGTTGTGCTAACTGATATGTAAAGGAGCCTACCAGCTCACCCCCTCTCATCTCATAAACAGGAAGTGATAAGATTCTGCAGAAAATATGACACCACTTTCGTAAGTGCTATCTGCCCCCTGCTATCATTGGCCTTATATGCGGGTTCTCCTTATAGAAGACGATATAGATATGCTCGATTTCCTCCGTGCACACCTGCCCAAGCAGGGCTTCGTGGTGGACAGCGCGGCAACCGGTACTGACGGCATACGGCTTGCAAGTCTAAACGAATACGATCTCGTACTCCTTGACCTTAACCTTCCGGATATACAGGGCGAAGCAGTCGTTGGAGAGATCCAAAAAGGGGGACGTATGCCCTCAATCCTCATGCTCACGGTCGTAGGGGATGCAGAATCGAAAGTACGGCTTCTTTCTGCAGGAGCTGACGACTATCTTGCCAAACCCTTCTCCTTCGAAGAGCTCGTCGCGCGCATGCGCGCCCTTCTGCGACGCTCTCGCGAAGTGACACCGGACATTGCAATGTTCGGAAACTTGTCCTTTGATGGAAGAAAGCACGTCGTCACGCAGGAAGAGAAAACTGTTCCCCTGACATCCAAGGAATTTACTTTGTTTGCATACATGGTTCACCACCGTGGGGAAGTGGTTTCGAAAAGCAGCCTTATTGATCATGCCTGGGACGGTTCGGCTGACCCTTTCTCTAACTCCCTTGAGACCCATATGACGAACCTACGCAAGAAGCTCGGGGAGTCCAACCCTATACGCACCGTACATGGCCGCGGCTACTCCATTGATTCATGAAGGTATACTGGAGACGGGTCGAGCATTAACAGACAACACCATGTTGCGCATATGAAACATGTCATTGCGAAGTTCCTGACCGATAAGACCGCAAGGAACAATTCAACACTTGCCGCTCTTCTGGTATCGTCCGTGAGTGTAGGCGGTCCCTGGAACTAACGTGCAATTTTAGAGGCGCATCGACGCCCAGACTCTACTATGTCGATTAAGCCCATTGTCTCTTTTCTTACTCCTTTCGTTTATCCAAAGTCCGATAGCGAAGACATCGCACGCCGAGAATTTATATTGAACATACTGCTTATCGGCGCAGTCGCGCTTCTTTTGACTGCTACAGCTATCGATATAGCTACACTTTTCGTGAACGTAGCATCTGGGGAGAATGCGCTGCCCTCAATCGTTATCTATGGCCTCCTGCTTTTCTTTTTGTTTCTATATATATTGTCCCGAAAACGATATGTAGCATTGGCTTCGTACCTGCTGCTTGGAGCGTTCTTTCTTCTCACTGCGTACATGGGCTATCACTGGGGCGTGGACGTGCCAGCGCAAATCGTCTTTTATCCTCTCGTGATCGTGATGGCCGGAATACTCATAAGTACGCGCGTTGCCTTCTTTGCGACCATTCTCATCGCGATCACTATGGCTCTCACCGGATACCTCCAATACACACACGTTATCGAGGTGAATGCGTACTGGAAGAATGAGTTATGGACCTGGAGCGATATTACGATGATCATAATCATCTATTTCATCGTTGCCACCGTTGCGTGGCTCTCAAACCGCGAGATAGAGAAATCCCTGAGACGCGCACGCAAGTCAGAGGCACAGCTGAAGGAAGAGCGGGATACCCTTGAGATTAGGGTAGAAGAGCGCACTCGCGAGCTTCGTCAGACGGAAATGGAAAAGATGAGCCAAGCGTACCGTTTCGTGGAGTTCGGACGCCTTGCTGGAGGCATCTTCCACGATCTTGTGAATCCGCTCGCCGCCCTTTCGCTCAATATAGACCGTATTGCCGATACGTCAGGACGCAGTGCGCTGTCTCAAGATGTGGCACGCGCTAAGAGAGCGGCAGCCCACATGCAGGAGCTCATGGAGTCCATGCGCAAGCACTTAAGCCGTGAAGGGAGCACGGAGCTCTTTGCAGTAAAAGAGGTTCTTAGGGAGACCTGCCAGATGCTCACCTCGTACGCAAAGGCGCGGAGAGTCAGGATCCTGGTTTGTGCCGCTGTCCCTTCTCATATATACGGCGATCCTGTCGCCTTTGCGCAAGTCATGACCAATCTTGTCTCGAATGCAATACATGCGTACGAGTCTGGTGCCAAGGACGGCGCTCGGGATGTCAGCATGGAGCTCGATAGCACAAATGAAGGAGTATATGTTCGAGTGCGCGATGAGGGCTCCGGTATCGCCCCGGAGAATCTCCCGCTCATTTTCGAACCCTTTTTCACCACGAGTGCATCGAAAGGAATAGGTATCGGGCTCTCGCTCGCAAAGCGTATTGTTGAGAAGGGTTTCGGAGGAACGCTTTCTGTTGACAGTGAGGTTGGGAAGGGCTCGACCTTCACGGTATACTTGCCTATACGAGAACCTTGAGTTCCGCCCTGCATCGCATGCGGAACTCAGAGCACACCTTACTATCAGAACTTCTTATTTGCATACAAAAGCCGTCTAGAAACGGTGCCTCTCTTGCGCGCATGCTTAAACGCATTGCCGAGCACGAAATAGGAGAAGGAGGACCGTATGCGGCAACAGCTGGTGGAAGCGACGCAGATCCCGGACTCAATCTTGCCATCGCAGTCTTCCTGGGCAAGAACGGCGTGCGTCTCGAGAAGCTTGACGCTTTTATGGACGAACGTACATCGGAGGGTGTACCAAGTTCCGACCTTCTTGGTGAAAAAGAACTGACCAGACTCATGCGACAGGACGCCAAACTGCGCAAGGGCATTCAGGGTTCTGAAAGAAAGGTTAACCACACGAAAGCAGAAAAGGAGGTGCTTGATGCCGTCCGTCGCGCTCTCAAAGACCGTCTCAAGCATCTTCCACGCGACTTTACCGACAACGCTCAAGCGGTTGTTGAGCGTACTATCCGCAGGAACACCGACAAACAGATGTCACTTATGCCGCTCTATATCCGTGAAGCTCTTGGAAAAGATGGAAAGCGCTTCAGTAATGAGCAGCTTGCTGAGCTTGGTCTTGCGAACGTTTTCTTCTGGACTGCCTTCATAATCTATGACGACTTCTGGGATGAGGACGAGGCGGCTGAACCCAAGCTTCTTCCTATTGCAAATCTTTTTGCCCGTCACTACGTTCGTTTTTTCGAGAACGTTCAGGACTTCAGCAACTTCTTCCACAAACTCATGGACCTGCTTGATGCAGCCAACGAATGGGAGATGCTCTGGTGCAGACTTGTGCGCGAAGGAGACCGTATTCTTATACCAGACGAGCTTCCGGACTATGGCGATTTTATAATCAAGTTCCATCCAGCCGCCGGCCACGTTCTAGGGCCGGTTGCGATGTTTGGGGAACTTGGATACGGAATTGAGTCGGAAGAGGTCAACGCCCTGATTGAGTACTTCAGACAGTACCTGGTCGCCATGCAGCTTAACGACGATGCCCACGACTGGAAGGAGGACATTGCGCGCGGGCACATATCGACGGCGGTCGCTCTTCTTCTTGCGGTTTGGAAAGATGAGCATCCCGAGCAGAGGGAAGTGGATCTTGGAAAGGACATGCCAGAACTCGAACAACTTTTCTGGTTCAAGGTCCTACAGCTTCTATGCGAATCCGTGCTTGCATGCACTGAACGTTCCCGCACGGCTCTCTATTCCCTTCATTTCCTTGAGAACACGGCTCCACTTGAACGGTTCATCATGGAAAACGAACGAATAGCTAAGGAAGCCCTAGATGAGCAAAAAAGAAGCGTCGAATTCCTCGAAGCCCTAGCCTAGTTATCCATATGCAAGGAACCTGCACACAATCTTGAGGAAAACTTTATATACCTTTCCGTACACTTCCTCCATAGCGTACGAGAACTATGAGTTCCTCCCTTCTAACTGAATACCGATGCGCCTGCGGGAAGCTTCTCTTCAAGGGGCTTCTGTACCAGAGCATAGTCGAGGTGAAATGCCGCCGGTGCGGGGAGGTTATAACGCGGGGACTCGACGAGGAACCTACGTACGCGATTCTTGAAAGCGATACTGAAGCCAACCTGGTAGAGGTGTCGGGTGATGTTATGGGAGTACTCGGCTCGAGTCGAGAGTATTTCATTGGCCGACCCCTTTTTGAAGTTCTTCCGCTTCTTCGTGACGCATCTGAGAAAGAGTCCGAGCATGCGTACTCTCTCAGGGACGCGACGCTCACTCTCCACGACGGAAGCGAACAAAGGATTGCGAGCTGCGTTGTTCCGAAGTACCTAGACGGTTCTTTCGCTGGGTACAAGATCTTCTCGAGGAAGGCATAACGTCAGAAAGAATTTAAAGTTCCATAACCACCCCTAGGGTATACTCATCACATGACAACGGCGACATACACGATACGCAACAACGACCTCGTTCTTGATAATCATTTTGGGCAGTATGTACTTAAAGTGCGCGACCTGCCTGCAGAGATGCGTCCTCGTGAAAGACTTCTCCAACAGGGACCTGGAGCACTCTCCGTACAAGAACTTCTTGCGATCATCTTTGTTACGGGCACCAGGAGCGAAGAGGTGCTTACCATGACCAATCGCATTATGACCGAATACGGAGAGCGGAACGTCCTGAACGCGCCGGACCCCCGCGTCCTTTCCGAGCAGCTTGCGATACCCGAAGGAAAAGCCATGCAGATCGTTGCTGTGGGAGAGCTCGGGCGCAGGTTCTTCAAAGGAACTAAGAACGGCGCGCCTGTGATACGCACGGCAAGCGATGTCTACAATCACGTATTCGACATGCGTCAGCTTCCAAAGGAACACTTGCGCGGTATCTACCTGAATAGTCACTATCAGCTTGTGCATGACGAAACCATTTCCATAGGAACAGTCGATTCGAACCTCATCCATCCGCGCGAAGTGTTCCGTCCGGCCATTACGTACGGCGCAGTGGGTGTCATCCTCGTCCACAACCACCCTTCGGGGAATACTGAGCCCAGTCTTGCCGACCATAGCGTAACGGGACAACTCATTGAAGCTGGGAAGCTTTTGGGTATTGATCTTGTCGACCACGTCATCGTCACAAGCGATGCTTTCGCAAGCGTCCTCTCTTCGCACGGGGAAGGATAAGGGTGAAGGTGCTGCCTTTCTCAACCTCACTTGTGACAGTGATGACTCCTCCGTGCTCCTTTACGATGCGTTCCACTATGGAAAGCCCGAGTCCGGTGCCAGGTATCGATCCGTATACGCGGTTGCTTCCGCGATAGAAACGCTCGAATACGCGAGGCAGCTCGTTCTCGGATATGCCCATACCGGTGTCCGTGACTGCAAGCAGTATTTGGTCACCCCGTGTCTCAAGCGATACTCGTATTCTGCGGATCGTGCCGCTTCCCATATATTTGACGGCATTGCATACAAGGTTCATTAGCGCTTCGCGCATATGCTTTTCGCTGCCCAATAGCCTGATATCGGGGCGGGTCTCGTAGATCAGGCATATATTCTCGGCTTCTACGATAACTACAACTTCTTCGCAGACATCTCGGACTAAGTCTGTAAGCGAGAACAACTGCTTCTCCGAACCCTTAAGCTTTTCTTCAAGGCACGCAAAGGAAAGAAGGTCGTTCACGAACCGCGCGACTGCGTCAACGGACTGTGTGAGTCCCGTTGTCTGTCCATCGTGAAGCGTACTCCGCTCAAATCGATCAAGCTTCCCTCTAAGAACGGCAAGCGGTGTCTGTAGGTTATGCGATAGGTCGGCGATCATTCGGTGCTGGTTCTCATGGAGTTTCCGAAGCTCATTGGTGCGGGCACATCGCATAATAAAAACAGCCGTTCCAGCGGCCAAAGCAAAAGAGAATATCCAAGATACTGTGTCGTACGATAGGGGAAGCATTCGGTGAATTTGGGCTTCATCGAATGCGGGAGCCTCGTTAATGTCATCCTATCACGCAGGTACGTATAAACTCCTGCACACGACTGCCTCAGAAAGAGAAGCGAAGGGGTTTGCGTCATTAAACACGCAGCAATGCATCATCACAGTTGAGCTTTTCGTACCAGTGTATTGATGCAAGAATAGGAACATCCCTACGTCTCTATACACGTAGCATAACTAACATACTCTTTATGAAGTTGAACCTCATTCGTGCAGGAGGCTTTTCTTTTGCACTGATTCTCTTGCTTGGCTTAGCTCCAGTATCAACACGCGCTGCTGAGAATAGCTCTCTGACCGAACTTCTCGCAGCTATCGGTACTCGCAGCGAAGGATACTACCGCCTTTCTTCAAGCGATAACCAAAAAATCCGTGAGCTCGACGATGATGAGGTTGAGGAAATGCCCATTCCGGTCCTGACAGGCGTCGCAGTCCGCAACCTCACCAAGAACTTCGGCGACCCGCGTGGCGACGGTACTCGCGAGCATGAAGGCCTCGACATCGTGGCCCCGAAAGGTACGTTCATCGTCTCTCCAACCGATGCAGTCGTGACCGGCACGGGTACTGGCTCGAACTCAGGCAAGTACGTCTATACTGCAAACCCCGGAGGGGAACGCTTCGCATACATGCACCTTGATTCCATCGAAGTAAAGCGCGGGGACGTGCTTGAGCCTGGAGATCTTATCGGTACGGTGGGGAATACCGGGAACGCATCCGGAGGAGCGACACATCTTCACTTCGAGATTCGCGATGGCCGTAAGGTAACGGATCCGTACCCCCGCCTCACTCGCGAGTTCACGACCAAGGAGCGCGGGGAAGCTCTCGTAAAGATCATTAAGGATGCCGACAACGACGACGTGGATGAGATCGTCGCTGACTATCGCAGTATCCTTATTGCCGCGCGTGCAGCAGGAGTGAAGCTCACTGATGAGATAGAGGATGAGCTCGGAACTGCGTCCGGTACACTCCTCGCAGGAAGTAATGCGTTCTCCCGCGACCTGACCCTTGGCTCCCAGGGCACTGACGTATCCTCTCTCCAGGCATTCCTTATCGCCGAAGATACGGGACCCGCAGCTGACGCACTTCTTGCTGCAGGCGCGACAGGATACTTCGGTCCGATAACGCAGCGCGCGCTTGCTGAATATCAAACAAAGGTGGGCATCAGCCCCACAAGCGGATACTTCGGTCCTCTGACTAGGGCACACATCCTTTCGATTATCTAGTACAAAAAGAAGATTGGCCGCAGGGTTGCCCCTGCGGCCTTTCTTAGTTGGTTCTGCCTACAGCGCCGCTGCAAGCCAGAACGGATCCGGGATTTTCCGGAAGACGGTCATTCCCTGGATATGCTCGATCTCGTACTTGTCCTGGAAAAGGCCGCGCACGCCGCCCGCAGGATCGATGATCTCAATGTCATCACCTGCAAGGTCGATGGCTGCGACCCAATGCTCACGCGTCCAGGGAGTGCGAAGCTGCAGTGCGACGTAATTGCCGTTCTGAAGCTCGAGCTTTGCGGCATTGAATGCTGCATCACCCTGGTCGGTCAGCCGCTCAGGATCAAGCGGAGCAAAGATCGTGACCCGATCCCAGCGCAGACGCCCTCGGTCGTCGAAGCTATCGAAGACCCGAAGCGATTGGGTGAAGGAAAACGGATCACCCGCATACCCGGACAGGCGCGCGAAGATGAAAGCCGAAAATACGGCACACCCCTTCGCACCGAGAGTCCGCTGCTCGTGGAAAAGGACATTACTCCATGCAGGGTTCGCCTGGGCGAATTCGGGCATTATAGTCTTCTGCACGACAGGCACCTCCACAACAACGCTGCTGAACGTTTCGATTTGCGCTTCCGGCCGCTCAGCGGCCGATGCGGGGATGCCCATGAGGCATGCCGGCATAAGCGCGAGCAAGACTGAAACACGCATTTCGAATACCTTTCTGAAATACGAGGAACCAAGCGCCCTCTGCTTCTATCTCACCATCTATTCACCCCCTCTGTCAACTCACAACTCCTTGGCTGCGAATATCGGATACAATGGATGAGTACCCATTCAATTGATATATGAACATACTTAAATGCACTTGCAGTGACAGCATGGCGGGAGTTGCTCCCCTCGTTCTGCGCGTCGTAGTCGGTCTTATCTTTGCCATGCACGGCTGGCAGAAGCTTACGGGTGGAGTCGAGGGAACAGCGGGCTTTCTGGGCTCTCTGGGCTTTCCGCTCCCCATGCTTATGGCGGTGCTTCTCATTGCGGCCGAACTTGGCGGCGGTATTCTCCTTATCCTCGGCATCTTTACCCACTGGATATCGAAGGTTCTTGCCTTCGTTGCACTCATCGCCCTTCTTACGGTGCACGTGACCCAAGGCTTCTTCGTGAACGAGGGAGGATTTGAGTTCATTATCCTTATCTTCGCTGCAACCGTATCCCTTGCAATCACGGGGCCAGGGAAGTGGGCGTTGGGAAGGATGGTGAATCGGTAGGTTCTTGCTTAAAACAGAACACGGTGCCATGAGGCACCGTGTTCTTTGCATAAATTAACGAAAATAAGGAATTATAATCCCCAAATTTGACTAAATTTAGGGATTGGTATGCCATATTTTTATTGAATTTATTAGAAAACAAAGCATAGAGGCCGCTCTGCGGCCAGGAGATCGATATCGTCCGCGAATCGGGAGATGTGCTGACCGCTTTCGAGTGCAAGTGGGGAAAGACAACGGCGCGCATCCCTGCGGTCTGGATACGTACCTACCCCGGAGCCTCCTTCACGGTCGTGACGCCCGAAAACTATCAAGAGATACTGGAAAGGAGGAATAGATAGTTTGGTATATCTGAGATAGATAGATACTCACTTTTTTCTAGACTCAACAAATACGTTGTATAATCTCAGCTTATGCCTCCTAAAGAGAAGAAAAAGGTCACGAGGGCGTGGCCGGTCATAAAAGCGTATGTGAAGGCTGCGAGTCGCTACCCGCGTCTTGTAGCTTCCATACTTATCGGTGCAATTATCATTCAGGGAGCGGCACTTGTTGCACCGCTCTTCCTTAAGCGTCTTGTAGATACGCTTGCTACCGCAGAACCTGCAACGGCTACGTACGCAGTCCTTCTCGGCAGCGTTGCGCTTTTTGGATTTGCCGCGTTCATCGGTTGGATCGGTCAGCGCATTCAGATGCTTTCGATAATGCATACCGAATCGAGAGTCATGGTTGATCTTTCAAATCAGGCGTTCAGGTATCTTCTGGGACATAGTCATGACTTCTTCGTGTCGAATTTCGCCGGCTCACTTACGCGCCGAGTTAATCGATATGCACGCTCGTTTGAACAGGTTCTCGATACGTTCGTGTTCAGCTTCTTCTCGCTGGGAGTCTTCTCCACGGGAGCCATCCTTGTGCTTTATCAGCGAAGTCCCGCCATCGGTTTGGCCCTCCTTGCCTGGACGGTCGTGTTCGTGACCATACAGGTACTACTCGCGCGTTGGAGGCAGCCACTACGCATTGCGCGTGCGGCTGAGGACAGCAAGGTTACGGGCGTGCTCTCAGATGCCGTCTCGAACCAGTCGACAATCAGCCAGTTTGCATCTGAGAGACACGAGTTCTCGATCTTTGGGAAGGCGATTGAGAACTGGCGCAGTGCGACGATGCGTTCCTGGCTAGCAGATGCGTGGATATTCGCCATTCAGGGACTCTTCGCACTTATTGTCGAGGTTGGACTCCTTGTGGTTACGGTCATGTTGTGGAAGCAGGGTGTCATTACCGTCGGTGACTTTGTCCTCGTGCAGGTCTACGTGATTGGCTTAGTTGACCGCGTCTGGAACCTGGGTCGTAGCTTGCAGCGCCTGTATGACGCGCTTGCTGAGGGGTACGAGATGGTCGAGATGCTTGAACTACCTCATGGCATTCAGGATGTTCCGGGTGCGAAGAAACTCGAAGTTACTGAAGGGAAGATCGATCTGAACAACGTATCGTTCGGGTTCGGGACTGAGCTTCCAGTACTTTCCGAACTCATACTTTCAGTGCGTGGGGGCGAGAAGATCGCGCTTGTCGGGCCGTCAGGAGCGGGCAAGTCGACCATCACGAAGCTCCTCCTACGCTTGTATGACGTTACGGAAGGAAAAATTGAGATAGATGGACAGGATATTTCCCAGGTCACGCAGGAAAGCCTCAGAGAAGCAATTGCCTTCGTGTCGCAGGAACCCATACTTTTCCACCGCACACTTATGGATAACATTCGGTACGGTCGTCAGAATGCGAGCGATGAAGAAGTCTTGGAAGCGTCAAAGAAAGCGCGCTGTCACGATTTCATCTCAGCCCTGCCGCTCGGATACGAGACGCATGTGGGTGAGCGCGGCATTAAGCTCTCAGGAGGTGAA
>DATDUD010000008.1:0-9469 GCA_036517735.1 Minisyncoccota bacterium
TTCACCTCCTGAGAGCTTAATGCCGCGCTCACCCACATGCGTCTCGTATCCGAGCGGCAGGGCTGAGATGAAATCGTGACAGCGCGCTTTCTTTGACGCTTCCAAGACTTCTTCATCGCTCGCATTCTGACGACCGTACCGGATGTTATCCATAAGCGTGCGGTGGAAGAGTATTGGATCCTGCGGGACAAAGGCGATGGCCTCCTTAAGACTATCCTGCGTGACCTTCGCTATATCCTGACCATCTATCTCAATGCTTCCGGACGTAACGTCATAGAGACGCAGGAGAAGCTTCGTGATAGTCGACTTACCCGCCCCTGAGGGGCCAACAAGCGCAATCTTCTCCCCTCCCTTGATGGAGAGAGTGAAGTCGGCAAGCACCGCCGTATCTCCGCCAAAGTTAAAAGATACGTCCCGTACGTCTATTTTTCCCTCTGATACCTTGAGCTCCCTTGCTCCCTTTACGTCCTGTACATCATGTGGCTTCTCCAATATTTCCACCATTTCATATGCGTCCGCAAAAGCGTCATACACGCGGCGCATGCTGTGCCCAAGATTCCAGACACGTTCGATGAGGCCGATGATGTAGACCTGAATAAGGACAAAGTCCCCAACCGTGATGAGTCCTTTCTGCCAGAGCAGCACCGCCCCGATAAGAAGCGCTATCTCAAGCGCAAGCGAAAGAAGCCCCTGTAGAGCCAGTATCCACGCGTCTGCAAGCCAGGACCGCATGGTCGCCTTTCTCCACCTTTCAACGGCATTCCCGAATATGGAATACTCGTGCGCAGAAGCGGCGAACTGGCTTATGGTCGACTGGTTCGAGACCGCATCAGAAAGTACACCCGTTACCTTACTGTCCTCCTCTGCGCGCGCGATGCGAAGCGGCTGTTTCCAGCGTGCAAGCCCGATTTGAATGACTACGAAGACGATGGTCCATGAAAGCAGTCCGAGACCGAGGTATGCGTTTCTCTGGAAAAGTACGGTTACTGCACCGATCGTAAAGACGGTTATGGAAAAGAAAGAAAATACCGTCGTATCAAGAATCTGCTCGAATGCGCGCGCATAACGGTTCACTCGGCGCGTAAGGGAGCCGGCAAAGTTTGATATGAAGAAGTTGTAGCTATGGCCGAGCAGGTATCTGAACGCCTGGTTTGAAAGGTCGGTCATTATCTTGGCTTCTATATGCATGATGGAGACCATCTGAACGCGGTACCCTATCCATCCTATGAAGTTTGCAAAGCCGTAGAGGAAGACGATTCCCATGAGAGCCGAGACGACAACCGTTGACGCATCCGGTCCGGAAAGCGTATCGATGAAGCGTTTAAGTACGAGAGGAGCCGCAATAGCCGCAAGCTGAATCACGAGACTTCCGAAGAAGACAAAGAAAACAAGCTTCGGATACTTACCGGCAGCCTTTGCATACGCTTTTATGACCGGCCACGCCCTCGTGACCTTTTTCTTCTCCTGTGGATGCATAAGATGAGATTATACAACGTATTTGTTGAACTTAAAAACAAACATTGCTTCACCATCCTTCCCACCGTCCACTTCCCCGGCCCAGTAATCGAAAGGGATAGAGTTGCAGCGAATATAAGGAGGATGGCATCGACATGAACGTGCGGTCCTGATGCAAGTTTGGGGCGGAATAACCTTTCATGTACTCTACCGATCTTCACTAAAGTTGTTGGACCAAACGGCTTGGATCTTTCCAGATCAAACCGCCACGCCTATGTTAGAATCCCCTTAATTAATATGGCCGACGCAAAGGATATTGAGGTAGAAATACGAGGACCCCTTACTGCCGAGGGCTATTCGAAGCTTAAGGTTTTTCTTGACGAGAACGCCGAGAAGGTCGCAACGAAGAATCGGATACTAATCGACTATTCAACCTTCCTTCCTGGTGAGATGAAAGACCGTAAGAAAGACATACGGCTCAGAATAACGAATGGGATCCCGGAGATTATGGTCAAACTGGGAGACTGGGGTGCCGTTGACCAGCGAAAGGAACTCTCAGTCACTACGGCAGAAGGGACATTCGACACGCTTGTGGAGATATTTGCGGCTCTTGGTTATGAAAAAGGCGTCTTGTGCGACCGGAGGACTGAGGCATACGATTACAAAGAAGCAGAGTTTGCGTTAGTCGAGATACCAGGACACAGCTACTATTTCGAAGCGGAAAAGATGGCTCACGAGGGGCAGGATACGAAAATTCTAGCTCAGGAAATACAAGCTGTTTGTTCTGAACTTAATCTTTCAACTTTTACGGGCGAAGAGTTCTTTGCGTATGTTGAGACTCTCAATAAAGAAGTGAACGAGGTCTTCGACTTTAGTAAGGAGGGGTCGGGTTATTTTAAGAGGCGTTTTGGGTTTTAGTTCGACCTGAAATCAAAGAGGGCGACCAGCGCGTTGCGCCAGCCGCCCTCCGTTCTTTGAGAGACTTACCCATGATGTCCTCGCACATATACCTTCCCGCGAATTATCTTATGTGCGGGTCGATTATGATACGTGTCCTCACGGGCAAACTCTTGACCGCAGTCAGGGCACTTGCAGTCCCCCTCCGTATGGTCTTCAAGGATCATGTCTACGTAACACTTTATTAACTCGCCTCCACCCTCTTTTCGGTACTTATACAGATGGCAGCGGCACTTCTTGCAGTGCACGTCGATCGTGTAGGTTCCGGACTTAGCCATTTGCTTTATCCTCGAACGACGAGAGGATGGCGTCAAATCTCGGGGGACAAGCGCCAACACACGCGTTGCATGAGATGCAGTTATCGCTGATGACAGCCAGGGACGTCTGACCCTCGCGCTGAACCATTGATAGTGCATCGAATGCGCAGGATGCCACACACAGCGTGCAGCCAGTACATCTCTCTTCAACTATTACGGGACGCGGAGAAGAGAAATGATGTTCCTGGGTGTGAGGAATTGCGGCACCAACCAGGTCCATGGCAGAGCCGTATTCCTCGTGCGCTTCAAGGAATTGCTCAATCCCCCGCAGTATGCGCTTAAAGGTACGCGGACCCTTTAGCGCAGGTGCGGTATATAGTTGGATTGCCGATGCCCCAGCCATGAGCATCTGGAGGGCATGGTCTGCGGAAGAAGCTCCGCCGCATCCCACAACCGGAATGGATACCGTTTTCGCAAGCTGGTGTACGCACCATAAAGCTATCGGGAAAATAGCTTGTCCGGTAAGACCTCCGCCTCCGCCTTCGCTTTCTCCATCAACCTCATGACAACAGTGTGCTCGCACTTGAGAAGCTAAGGAACTGAGGCATTGCGTTATATTTGACATTTCGAATACGAGACGTAATCTAATAACAGGGTTAATTGTTCAAAAAGGATGGCAATATGACGGTCAATCCAATCGATGCCATCCTGAAAAAAGATGGGCACCGTGTCGCTTTTGAGCGGCTTGTCGATATGAATGGAGCCGAGCTTAATACCTTCCTGATGGGGGTTATGGAGCAGCGGACATCAGTAATGACGATTGCATCGGTTTTAGCGCGTTATCGTCAGAGCACGCTAGTCGCGCCATGCAATCTTGATCAGCGCGAACTTCTTACTGCTGACTTACTAGCGCTAAATGGTTTGCCGGAAGAGTTTCTGGTTCGGGAACTCTCGCCAGTCTCGCCGATGGGCTCTTGCAGCGTCATTGCGGGCGTCAGCCAGAAGAATATTCTGTCTTCATTGCGGGGCGTTGAAGTCATGGCTGATCCAGCATCTGCACTTGCGCTCGAAGCCGCAAATCTACGTGCCGAATTATTGCGTCAAGACAGCAGACATAACGGGCGCGTGCACCTTGCGACATGTGGGCGTACGCTTCGACTGCAGAACTTCGACAATATTCCCGGTTTTGTTCCGCACTTCCGCGCCTTCGGGCTGGTGAGTGCGGGGAGAGACATGGGACATGAGGCGTTCGAGATTTCTTCGTTACTTCTACATCTCACTGGATTTTTATCCTTCATATACGCACTGCGCATGACTGGAGGTTATGCGGCAACGGAAATTGAGGTGAAACTCTCGGATATGCGGATTCTCGATGCGGTAATAGCTCGCAACGGTCTCGATAGACAAGCCATCGGTCGTAATGTGCAAAAGCCTGGCTTCAATGTCTTTACCGAAAACCAAATAGAACTTCCGTCCGAACTTAGGCTCACCAAAGAGCTTACCGTGTCACAGATAAATGAATATGACTTGAAGCCTCCGTTTCGGCTTCTCTCGGTTCTTGAGCGAGGGGTCACAGAATTATTAAAGACTTTATTTCCGGAAGTACGCCTTAGCATCGATCTTGCGCGAGCTGCTGGGATGGGGTATTACACCAGCGCGTGCTTCAAGATTGTTGCCAAAAACAAAGACGGTAAAGAGTTTCCACTCGCAGATGGTGGATTCGTCCCCTGGTCTAAGCAACTTCTTGCATCCGAAAAGGAAAGGATGCTTGCGAGCGGCTTCGGCACCGAGCTCTTTTGCTCAAACTATAAGTGCTAGCGCACGCCGCCTCCCGATGGGAGGCGGTTTCTTAATCACACAACTCCACTTTCTTCGAGAGAGAAAAGATTATCCGAAGAACGGAGTAGGCTTTTAGTGCCGAGAGGAACCGTTAGGATAGGCGCGGTATGTCCGATGTTGGCATTGAACAAAATAGGGTATTTAAATTGGCCTACGTAGCTCATTACTATCTTCTTAAGCAAAGCATTGTCATCCGACTCATATTGATACGGCCTACCTATTACTAGACCACTGATAGAAGCGAATACTCCCAAGTTATCGAGATCTGAAAGATAAGTGTCTAAATCGTGCATAGGCATTTTTTGACCAGGCCCCCCTTCTGGTATATCGACGAAGAATATACATCCTGCAGGATCTACCCAATATTCGGTGCCAGCAAGATGATTCATACTTGGTACTGCTCCTCCCCAAGTCGGACCACGTGATTCACCCTCGCGCCACCATTCGTAACCGTGATGGATATTCATTTTTCTTGCGCGCTCTAGATCTTTCTTTGTAAACCAGTCCAGAAACTCGTCTGTCCACGTTTCAGAAGCGGCAATTGCACTTTGGGGACTAGAAGAATCCATCAAAGCTTTCTCGAAACTTTGTTGCGTGTAGGGCAGTATTTCAGGGTACTCGGCGAACTCCGATATTAAACATGGTCCGTAGAAGGTTCGTAGGTGTGCCTTTACTGCTAATGCGTAATGTAAGACTGTTATGTCAGAATATCCAATAAACGGTTTGGGATTCCTCGCAATTAGCTCGTAATCAAGATACTTTAATATTTGATTTGCGTGATTCCCGCCTATAGTTGCGATGATTGCGTTGACATCTGGCGAAGCAAACATCGCATTTATATCGTCGGCCCTTTCTTCAGCAGAAGCCGATACCCACCCGTCTATTTGACGAGCATGCTTTGCTACAACTATTGAGAATCCCATTTTTTCTAGCATTTGAATGCCGTTGTCGGTGCGGTGGGGAAACAGAGCGGCTAAACCTGCTGAAGGCGCAACTATACCGATCTTGCCACCTTGTTTAAGTCGTGGGGGTGAAATTAAGGAGTCGAAAAACATGGGTCGATGTTATTTTTCTCCAACAGAGAATATATTAACTCCCCTGTTCGCTACCGTTGGAAGATTGGAATAACTAAGCTCAAGAGCGAGTACCCGATCAAAGAAATCTTGATTTTCAAGAGCTCTTGATATCGAGCTTTTCTCCTTATTTGATTGATCGAAGTCTTCCATTCCGGGTTGAGCGAACGCAGGAATACCGTATGTTTCAAGTGGATTGAATCCTGCTTTTACAAGCAATTCTTCCATTCGCTCTTTCGAAAATAGGCTGAGTGTCGGTACATATGGCGCCCATTTAACAGTTTCTGTTTCATCTATCGACAACAGCTCCTCCGGAGGTGCTTGGTAATTCATTATTTTTGAGTAAAGAGCGTTGTAAAAACCATGTCCCATCAACAGGACTTTCCCTCCAGGTCGTATGACACGATAAAGCTCGTTCACAACTTTTTGCGGATCGGTGACAAAGCTCAACGGGCTATAGATACTCACAATATGATCGACGCTGTTTTCTTGAAGCTTATCCATCGCAGACAAGTCACCTTCTACTAGATTAACGCGTTCCTGAATATTTGCCGCTGAGAGATTTTCCCGCGCCTTCGCGAGCATATCGGAAGAAAGATCATACAAAATAAAACGAGCTGAAGTTTCCTGCGCCATCTTGGCAATCCATCGGCCTGTGCCTCCACCTGCATCAAGTACGACCTCCTTCTCCGTCAGCGCACGCAACGGAATATGTCGTTTTATAACCTCGTATATAATCCTGTCCGACAATTTCCAAAAGTGGAGTTCATCTGCAGAGTCGACATTTTTACTATACGGTTTGAAAAAACTATCGAATTCGTCTCGTTGCATATGGTCAAGGATAGGTTAGTACATTCTTAAGTCTCGGATACATAATAGCTTCCTTGATATCACTACGGCAAAGTGCCCACGTAATAAACCTCTCAATTCCGAGGCCAAAGCCTGAAGTTACATGATACCCTGGCAAGTTCCGGAGTCCGATATACCAAAGATACGGCTTAGCACTTAAGCCTTGGCGAGAAAGGGATTCTCGCATTTCTTGTTCATTGTCTTGGCGTTGCCCTGCTCCCACAATCTCCCCTCCGAAAGCTCCCGGTATAAGTGCTGGGAACAAGAGATCTGCATTTATTACTTTATTTTGGTCACTTTCTGAAGGTTTTTGGTAGAAAGGCACTCGATCACGAGTATAGCCCTTCACCCATGTAGGGAGAGTTGACCCCATCTGTTCGAGAAGAATACGTTCACCCTTACTCGTCATATCTACTCCATGTTCAGTTTCATGAATTACTCCCTCCTCTTTGCTTCCCCGTAAGAGTGACACGGCATCCTCAAAATCTATAACGGGAAATGCTGAAGACTCGACAAGTTCTTTCAGTGCAAGAGTTGTGGCGGTGCTGTCTTTACTCAACAGGCCTGTGATTAGGGGAGCTCCCAAGATCATTTCCGCAAGAATCCTAATATAGGCTTCGACATGTGGAATAAGGTCGTTAAGTGTGCCTTTAATTTCCGCTTCGCAGTGAAAAAACTGATTTAGATGTCGCTGGTCAGGATCTTCACCCCTCATAGAGGGCAGGTAGCAATAGACTTTCTCAAAGCCGTTAAGCAAAAGGGGTTCAAAGCCAAACTGGGATGAATCGACGAGATAGGTGCGCAAATTCCCAAATTCTATTTGTATTGCCTCTGAGTCTGAGCCTGGACCCATTGGAGACGAGACACTTGGAGTGAGCATGAAAAGATCCAGATTCTTGGCACCGTATATAGTTGTAAAATAGTAGTCAGACACTGCTCGTAAGTGATGTCGAAGAACCACTAACGCGCGATAATACGGACTTCGTGTTAACTCAATAACGTGAGTTTTAGGATCGTATGAAGGGATATCCAATGGCGCCGAGATTTTTTTAAATCCCCTTTCGTCTTCCTCAATAAGTTGAAGTATATTTGCTGGTAATGACATCTTTAAAGTATACCCGTTACGAGGAACATTTTTCCGTATGTGTCTATTCTATCGTTTTGACTTCAATTTTACTTAGACTGGAATGATAAGTCTCAGGAAATCCAAAGCGATTTGCTGCTCTTTTAATAAGACCGAGGTAGTGCGTAGAAGGTAACAAATCCTTCTCTTTCTTCACCACTTCATACGTTTCAGCCTCGACCTCTTTCCCTTTGGCGCTGAGGACAACCACCTGAATCCTCCGGTAGTGAACCGGATGCCCCTCAAACACATCCATGGCTTCCATATCGGCATCGTTTAACTTGTACAGAAGCCCGTATACAGATTCCCCTTCCATAGGAAGGATATCGGCACAACCACATTTGCGTTTTTCCGAGTAAATCGTAAACGCAAGGCGATAGTCAGGAAGTGACGCCACTCCCAAAAGACGTGCGTCGGGACAACGCTCGCGCATCTGATCCAGATCCATATTTGAGCCATAGGCGAAGTAGAGAGACATGGTTGTAAAATAATACCTAATAATTCGTACAGAAAGATGTGCGGTTCTCCATACCGCACATCTTAGTTTATTCACGCTGCCACAAGAGCTTCCTGGCAAAGGTTATGGCAATACTCTGCCCAGTCACATACGCGGTCGATGGAATCAGTCGCACCGAACATCCGGAACTCAGTCGTCCCATGGACCGAGATACGAACCAGCGTCCAGCACTTGCGAGGATCTTCTGCGAATCCTTTCTGGAGAGCTGTCTAATAGTAATGATTCCAATCGATATATGGCTCTGGCTTGTAGTCAGGAGCCATTTGGCGATATATTGCCAAGCATTCTCCGAACGACCCATTTCCGAGCTCGCGAAGCTTTTCGAGGTGCTGAATCACGTAAGTGTAGACTCGAAGTGCTTCTTCGTAGTCACGCATCCCGATGTGTACATGCGTACCAATAACGCGGCATGCAGCCAGGAAGATTTCTGCAGGCATATTCTTCGTAATCTGCTGGTATCTTCCGCTTGGGTCAGGAAACACGTCGAGTGGCATATCCTTAGGACCAACTTCTCTGTGCGACGCTCTATAACCGAGAGAATCGAGAAGTGCGTAAAGTTGCACACGTGTTTGATCGAGCGCTCCACGAAGTTCGTGACGGCATGCGGGACCGGTTCGCGTTTCCAACTGGCACGCTGAGAGCTCATAGCCGAAGTCGTATGACTTATCAGTGTGTGCAAGCACGTGCGCAGCAGCAGGAACGATATTCCGGGCACGATCCGTAATGAAGAGTTCCTGCTCTACACCAATACATCCTGCTAGAGTCGGATTGAATTTGAATCGTGCCTTGAATCCTTCCAGTGACATCTTATTTCCCTTTCAAAAAGAACTGGCGCCATTCCGTGAAGCTCCATATAACGAAAACTCCCCGTCCCTTCGCAACGTCAAAAAGACGTTGCGAAGGGACGGGGAGTCTCATGGAGATCCGCGTGGTGCCACCCTTTTTCTCGAACTGACCGGCTAGACCGGAATCGCTCGACTCACCGACTCAGACGCCTTACGGCCGACATCGGGATTCCCATGATTACGGGGGAAGCCGGATCTCCACTTATGCAGAGACCATCCTGCTCCGCAGTTTGTTGCGGGGCGATTCCGGCCCAATCCCGCGTGTTCGGGACCGAAATCAAGGATATTGTAGTTATCGGGGAACGGCGCGTCTGAAGAAAATATAGACCTTTATTACGATAATGGCAATGATAATCGTGATGTCACGGTTATTCCCTATTTATGCTTAGTCAGCAATAAAACTCCCTGCCTGGATGCTCCAGAGCTTGTGGTAGAGACTGCCTTTGTGGCTCAAGAGTTCGGTATGCGTTCCTTCGGCAGCGATACGGCCCTGCTCCATCACGACGATGCGGTCCATATGCATGATGGTTGAAAGGCGGTGCGCGATGACCACG
>DATDUD010000009.1:0-14958 GCA_036517735.1 Minisyncoccota bacterium
GAGGCCGCGAGCCACCAGACCCCATAGAAAAGTAGAACGGCGAAGAAGAGCGAGAGGAGAACGTTCCAAGTATGTATGCGCATATGCATACAGTGTACACTGCCGCCATGGTCTCAGCTGAGGATATCCGTGCACTCCGGAGAGATAAGTATAACGACGATCCTGATGCCGACATGGCCCTGGACATTACACGCCTTGAAAAGGGCGAGCCACTTGCGTATGTCATTGGCTGGATCCCTTTCCTTGGCCTTCGCATCAATCTCGATTCCCATCCCCTCATCCCCCGCCCTGAGACTGAATGGTGGACCGAGAAGCTTATCGAACACATCAAGGAGAAGTACGGCGATAACGAATTCTCTTTTCTTGACCTTTGTGCAGGCTCAGGAGCCACAGGTCTTGCAGTGTTAAAAGAATTCCCTAACGCACATGTAGCATTCGCAGAGCTCATGCCGGAACACTGCGCACTTATATGCAAGAACATCGAAGAAAATGGTCTTGATATGCCCCGTGCCTCCATTTATGAGAACGATCTATTCTCAAGCCTTCCAAAGGAGAAATACGACATCATCGCTACAAATCCCCCATACGTTCCTGAGGGACGTTCGCTCGATACAAGCGTGAAAGACTTTGAGCCTTCTGAAGCTCTCTTGTCTGGTCCTGACGGACTTTCCCACGTGCGGCGCATAGCGCAGGAGGCGCCTTTGTATATAAAAAAGGGCGGGGAGCTTTGGCTTGAATGCGACAGTGAACACGCGGAAACTGCCCGAGCCCTCTTCGGGGAGGATGCGCAGCTCCACATCGACCAATATGGCCGGCCACGCCTCGTAGTGTCATACTATTGATATGAAGGGCTCCGAAAAGGTCGACGCTTTCCCCACACCCTCTTTCTTCTCAGCCGATGCTAGTTCCGGCTTCTCGCTTCCTAATGTGTCGACCATACTTCCAGCCGTGTTTGCCATCGTCTTCTGCATATGGCTCATGTATACGCTCGTGGTCGCATACCACTGGTTTCGGTATGGGCACCGGTCACTTCTTGCCGTTCCCGTGCTAGCGCTTCATATAGTGGTGTCGGGGACCTTGATGCTCCTTGCAACGGTGGGACTGAAATAGTATGGAGGAATTCGAACTAGAACCGGGCGAATATATCATTCTTCAGATAAGGCAGCACGTTTTCGTGCTCTTCCTGAAGCTTGTGCCGTTCATAATCCTTGCAGCTGCTCCGTTCATAGTCGCCCCTTTCTTTTCGATGTTTGAAGGCATAAGTTCAGTGGCTGGAGATTTATCATCCACGTTCCGCTTCTTCATCGGCATATGGTGGCTCTTCATCTGGATGGCGGTCTTTCAGATCGTTACGAAGTACTTCCTTACCTCCTGGATCATCACCTCGCACCGCATCGTTGATACCTATCAGAAGGCCTTCTTTAGAAGAAAAGTATCGAGTTTCCTTCTCGTCCGCGTCCAGGATATCACCACAAACGTGCACGGCATGCTTGCGACCCTTATTGGTTTTGGGGACATCAACGTAGAGACGGCAGGATCCATGGAAGAGTTTTGTATGAAAGGAGTGCGTTCTCCTGAGTACTTGCGCGACCTTATCATGCGAGAAGTTGCGGTCCTGCATCAGGACAACGATATGGTGAAGACGGGGGTGTAGAGTCTTGGCTTTCTCGTATCTGATACACTAGTTTTCATGACTGAGAAGGAATCCCTCTCAACCGACCCATACAAGGGAGTACGCGACTTCTATCCCTCCGACTGGGCTACTCACGAACGCGTCTTTAGTATCATTCGTGACCGCCTTTCTCTTTGGGGATACGAGGAATATGCAGCTTCTCCACTTGAGCGTTCCGAGCTGTATGAGGCCAAGACTTCTGAGGAGATAGTGAAGGAACAAACGTACACCTTCGAAGACCGCGGCGGGAGGCGCGTAACGCTCCGCCCCGAAATGACCCCTACCCTCGCCCGCATGGTGGCAGCAAAGCGTAGGGAGCTTGTGTTCCCTCTTCGCTGGTTCTCTGTACCAAATTGCTTCAGATACGAACGTCCGCAAAAGGGGCGCCTTCGAGAACACTACCAACTGAATGTTGACCTCGTTGGCTTGCCTTCCGGAGAGGCGGACATTGAGATAGTGAATGTTGCTTCAAGCGTATTGAAGGCGTTCGGCGCATCCCCTGAGCAGTTCTCTATACGCATTAACTCAAGGAAGCTCCTGAACGCGGCGTGCGGGGCTGCAGGTCTTGATGTCGATGCCTCAAGAAAATACCTTCGGCTTTTGGATAAGAGGGAGAAGATGGAAAAGAAGGAGTTTAGTGAGGCAGTTCGTGAGTTAGCAGCCAAAGACCCCCTTGATCTTATTGAAAAAAGGGACGCAAGCGTAAAGGAAGCCCTGAATGAAATAGCTCACGTTATTAATGCGCTCAAGGAGAGAGGAGTGACGAACACCGTCTTTGATCCCACTATTACCCGCGGCTTCGACTATTATACCGATCTTGTCTTTGAGGTATTCGACACATCGGGCGAGAACAGCCGTTCCCTTTTCGGAGGCGGCAGATACGACGGTCTTGTTGCTGCGTACGGAGGTGAACCCGTACCTGCAGTTGGATTCGGCATGGGAGACGTGACTCTTGTGGACTTCCTTACGACCCACAAGCTTCTTCCCCTAGCCTCGAATGCTCCCCTCATGTATGTCGGCACGCCGTCTCCTTCTGATATTCCTGACGCACAACTCTTTGCGCGGGACCTGCGCACCCGCGGCATACGGGTATTCGTAAATCTTTCCGATAAAACGCTTGGAGACCAGGTGAAGAACGCCGACAGGAAGGGTGTTCCCTATTTCGTCGCATACGGCACGGAAGAGCGGGATTCAGGAATGGTTAAGGTCAAGACGCTTGCAAGCGGGCTTGTTACTGAGGTGTCCGTTCCCGATATCGCTGTACACCTTTCCAAGGCTGCCGAAGCCAAAAGCTAATATGAGGGCGATCACGTTCGACATCGAGACGGAGATGGCAACCGGACCGCTCGGTCGTCTTGATGCTTCCTCTATGAAGCTTACGGTTGTGGGCGTGCACGATTCGGAGACCGGAGAATACACTTCATATCTTCAGGACGAGCTCACTACGCTCTGGCCCCTACTTGAACGCGCGGACGTACTTATCGGATACAACTCTGACTTCTTTGATATTCCCATCCTGAACCGTTACTACCCCGGCGACCTCACCCGTATACGCTCCGTTGACCTCATGGTCGAGGTCCAGAAGGTACTCGGACGAAGACTGAGACTTCAGTCTCTTGGTGAGGCGACGCTCGGACGCGGGAAGACGGGCGATGGCCTCAAGGCGGTCGAGTGGTGGGCGCAGGGCCTGTATGACAAGGTCCGGGAATACTGCATTGAGGATGTGCGCCTGACCCGGGACCTCTTCGACCATGCTCTGAAGCACGGCTCCCTTAAGTACAAGGACCTGAAAGAGATCCGCGAGATCAAGCTTGATACATCGAGATGGCTTGAGCCTTCTGAAACCGCTGCGATGACGCATACGCTGCCGTTTTAAGGCTTAATTGACTCACTGGTGTGCAGGAGTATGGTTAATGAAGGCTTCTTCATGAAGCCTTCATTCGAATATACTGATACTGCTGAGGTACAAGCTAATCACATGATATGCGCATCCTAATTGTTGAAGACGAGGAGAAGCTTGCTGAAGCTACCAAAAAGGGCCTTGAGCTCAAGGGGTTCACGGTCGATTGGCTCGCCGAGGGAGAAAAAGCGCGGACCCGCATGATGCTCTACCGGGACGAATACGACTTGGTCCTGCTTGATCTCATGCTTCCGGGAGTGGATGGTGCCACCATCTGTAAGGACGTGCGGGAGGCCGGCGTGACGACTCCCATCATCGTGCTCACTGCCCGCGACGAGACGGATACTAAGATCGACCTCCTGAACCTTGGCGCTGACGACTATCTTGCGAAACCCTTCTCATTCGACGAGCTCGTTGCGCGCATGAACGCAGTGCTCAGGCGTCCTGAACAGGCGCTCCCTTCCGTGCTCACGGTGCGCGACATAACGCTCGATCCAGGAAAGCATACGGTCACAAAGGGAGGAAAAGAAGCGTCACTCACCTTAAAGGAATTCTCACTCCTAGAGTTCTTCATGCGCCACCCTAACGAGGCCGTAAAGCGCGAGACCGTGCTCGACCATGTGTGGAGCTTTGACTTCCCTGCCTTTAGCAACGTGCTCGATGTGCATATGAAAAACCTACGTAAGAAACTAGATGACTATGGAGAGGCTGACCCGCTTTTTGAAACAATTCGCGGGATTGGGTACCGACTTAACGGATAGGTATCAGCACAATCCCTACACCCGGAGCACGATAAACGTCATCCTGTTCCAGGTCCTGCTAACGATCCTTATCGTAGTCGCTTTCGGGTTCGTTCTCGAATTCCAGCAGCAAAGTACGGTGGACACGGTGGGAAATGCCACACAGGCAGTTCTCGAAGGCCGTGCCGTAGGAACTCCCCTGCTTGAGGAGTCTCTGGAAGACGCGCGCAATACGATGATCCGGTACGTCTTCCTCGGCATAGTGCTCATCACTCTCTTCTTCGGGTACCTGACCGCAAAATATGCGCTACGCCCTACGCGCAGTTCCCTTGAATCCCAGAAACGATTCATTGGGAACATGGCGCATGAGATACGCACGCCGCTTGCCATTATAAAGACCAATACGGAGGTGGCGCTCATGGATCTCACTCTTCCGGACTCCATGAAGGAAACACTTCTGACCACTAGCGGCGAACTCGACCGCATATCGGAGATTATCAACAATCTGCTTTCGTTCAACACGATGTTCCGTCCGAGCTCCGTATCCCTCGATGAGATCGACCTTACGGAGTGTGCGAGGACTGTGGTCGAACGACACGATTCATTTGCACGCTCTCGCGGTATTTCCCTTGATTTTTCTGCTGGCGGCCCATGCCTGATCTTCGGAAACTCGACAGGCATCGACCAGGTGCTTACGAATCTGATCAAGAACGCTCTCAACTATACTCCGCAACACGCAGGCGGCTCAGTGACCGTTGCGCTCAGAGGGGATGACGAAACTGTAACAGTTTCCGTGACTGACACAGGGATCGGCATCGCTAAAAAAGACCTTTTCTATATCTTCCAGCCCTTTTATCGGGCGGATACGTCGAGAGCACGGGGCGTGGGTAAAGGTATGTCGGGCCTCGGACTTGCTATCGTGAACGAGATCGTGAAGGCTCATCAGGGGAAGATCTTTGTAAGGAGCAGCCTCAACAGAGGTACCACTATTGAAGTGACATTCCCGAGATTCCACGAAACGCGTCAAGAAAAGGATGGGGATCTCGAAGAGGGTATAGATCCTAATTCATAGGGAGTTCATCGTGAGGTCTATATAGTTTTCGCGAGGTACTTCGAAGGTACGCGTTGCGGCCTCGATAACCTCCGCCTGTACGATAATGAATAGCGGAGTTTCTGCATGACTGTAATGCTTGGTGCGGAACTACATAGCATTGCCAGCCTAATTAGAGACCAAAGGTATGATACGAGCTTAATCGGCCGGGAGGACGCCCACAAAATGGGTGTCTTCCCGGCCTCTTTTTATGTACTAGAGCTCAGGAGGATTCCTGAGACAGGACCTAAGTTCGGAGGTTTCGGTCCAGCCGCATTCCCCGTTATCCTGGCGCTTGCACTTCGCTGTTTTGTAGCAAGCGTACTCAGCTCGATATTCGCAGGTCGATACGGCATCCGGATCATCCGTACAGAGCTGTGCCGAGCATCCTCCTACAAAGCATTGTCCGTTGGGTAGCTTCCGCTGCTTTACCTCGAAGGTGAAGCGGTAGTCATCGTCTTTGACGCTCTGACCGGCAAGCTTTCCAGGTGCAACACTACTCAGCGTTATTTCTTCCGCCTCTGTCGTGACGCTAGTGCCAAGAGTGAACTCATTCGTACTTACTCCCATGGCCGAGCGGATACGCACTGAGAGACGCACGGTTCCTGCCTGAATACACTGAACATCCTCCGGGCAGCGACTGTCCTCGAGTATAGATGCAACGCGAATAGAGAGTCCGTTCGGGAACGAAGCGACTTCGTTTAATCTGAGGGTGGCTGTACCGAATCCATGCTCGGAAGCGATCGGTTCCGGCACTGGCTCTTCAACTGGTTCCATCTTAGTTGGTTGGGTCGTAGTCGCAACCTTTCCTACAAAATCAGGCACCGGACGAGCTGCCTGCCATTCAAGAAATGCGTACGAGGTTCCTGCGATGAGGAATAGGAGTGCGAGTGCGCCAATCGTTCGGTGTTTTTGTGTCATGGAGGAAGTATAACAAGTGCTTTAATTAAGTCGTTCGTCCGCACTCGGCCTTACGTTAGTAGTGACTCCCCAATATCCTCCCTAAATTGCTTTCCCTGAAAATCAATCTGGTCAATCTTTTTATACGCTTTATCTAAAGCCTCTTTTAGCGTTTCTCCTCTCGCTGATACTCCAAGAACCCTTCCTCCGGAAACACGCAATTCTCCGTTGCTTAAAGTAGTGCCGGCATGGAAGATTACGGTATTCTCTGACTTGAATGGAAGTATCGTAATTGGTGCACCCTTTTCAGGACGGGCAGGATAGCCTTTTGCTGCAAGAATGATATAGCAGGCGAATTGGTTGCTCCACCTAATGTCTATTTCTTCCAACGTACCTGACGCGCATGCATCCAGGATCTCAAACAAGTCCGTTTCCAAGAGGAGCATGTAGGACTGTGTTTCAGGGTCCCCAAACCTTGCGTTGAATTCAATGACCTTTGGACCCTCGCTGGTAAGCATGATGCCCGGGAATAACAGGCCATTGAAAGGTTGCCCTCTCTTCTTTAAACCAGTCAGGGTCGGCAGTATCACCAAATCCCTTATTAAATCCATTTCCTCCTGCGAAACAGGCACTGGCGCAACAGTTCCCATACCGCCGGTATTCGGACCAGTATCTCCTTCAAAGATCCTTTTATGGTCCTTAGAAGCTGGGAATAGGACTGCAATGTTTCCGTCGCAGAATGCGTGCACTGATATTTCCCTGCCCTCTAAGTACTCCTCGATTACAATGCGAGCTCCTGATTCACCAAACGTCTTCTTATCGAGCATGCCTTCTATCGCCTCAACTGCCTCAGCTAGGTCTTGTGCGATAACTACTCCCTTCCCTGCAGCCAGCCCATCGGCCTTGATAACTAACGGGAAGCTCTGCGTGGAGACGTACTTCTTTGCTTCGTCAGATGAGTTAAATACTTTGTGACGGGCGGTTGGAATGCATTCCTCTTCCATGAACTGCTTTGCGTACGACTTCGACCATTCGATCTCTGCCGCAAGCTTTGTCGGTCCAAACACTTTGATACCGAGTTCCTGAATGGAGTCAGTGAGTCCTTCGGCCAGGTACTGATCCGGTCCTATAACCACAAGGTCAACTCTGTTGCTTTTCAACCATTCTAAGATTTCTTGACTGGTCTCCGCAGGGATATTTTCTCCCAATTCTTCAGTTCCCGGATTCCCTGGAGCAATATAGATATCCGTTACTCTTTTTGACTGTTTTAACTTCCACGCTAAAGCGTGTTCTCTTCCTCCGCTGCCAACTAGTAGTACTTTCATGGGTATAGAAATGTGCGGAGTAGGGGAGGAAGTTCTCACGAAAACTGCAGTGGTGAAGCTTGGGCGGGCACTATGCGACGACCTCAAGGAAGTCGCAACGTCTTCGGAAGGAATTGACCTTCTGAAAACGCTCAAGATGCTGCATCTCCGGTTTGCGGTAGCGGTCGGTGAACGCGGTCGTGGTGCCATCGGGGCCAAACGTCCCAGATTGAGTCCCTCAAATCCCTAAGTCCCTAAGTCCCTAACAGTCATGATATCATTCATGCGCTGCATGGAGGACATTTCTAACTACGAAAAAATTCGCGAGGATGCGCGCAGCCTGTACGGCGAGACGAGGCCGGTACATTCGCCTGCGCTTAACGACCGAGTGCACTTCACCGCCGAAGGCTTCAACCACATCATCTTCAAAGGTTCCCGCAGCGAACGGGAGCGGCCGTCCCAAGTGATGCGGTTCAAGCTCCTGCCGCGAGCCGTGCGGCTCATCGCCCACGCCAACACGTTTCAGGAGTTCGAGGAGACCATCAAGGAATTCGAGGTCAAAGCGCGCAAGAAGCGGGTGCGGAAGAGTAAGTCGGTTCGGTATTGGGGCATCATCGCCATCTTCGAAGGCCGCAAGATCAAGGTCATTCTCCGCAAGATCGGGGATGGTCAGGTGCACTTCTGGAGCATCGTTCCTGCCTGGACGACCAACAAGCACCGCGATGCCAAGTTCGTGAGCACCATGAAAGGCAATCCCGAGGAAGACTAAACGAAAAACACCGCCCAGGTGAGCGGTGGCTTTCGAGTGCCTGCCTTCGGCTTATGTATTAGCCAGAATAGGGCTGACGCCCCACAGGCACTTCCCTATCCTACCACAGGCCCGTGAATTGCCAATGAGGTGGTGGTGGAGGACGTTCGAGAAAATAGGGTCACCATAGTCCCCCGTGCATATCGGTGCGGGATACGAGAATCGAACTCGTGTCTCAACCTTGGGAAGGTCGCGTCCTGCCACTAAACGAATCCCGCTTTAGAGCCAGAAGAAACTGAGAACCTTCTGCCACCATGACACGGGCGGCGGAGGAACCAGTTCCTTCTTCGGAACCACGATGATAACTTCCTCGCCTGGTTTCGCAACTCCGAAGGTCTGACGAAGGCTCGCCTCCTGACCTCGATCGGTATTTAACTCGGCTAGGTTAGCTTCAAGTATCTCTTCCCGCTCCCGTATCTGCTCAAGCTCGGCCTGTGTTTCCTTGACCGTGCTTCGTGCGATCTCCTCCTTTCTGGCAATACTCCAGATGAGGGAAAGGAGCCAGATAATGACAAGGGCGAGGAGCGCCGCAACAGCATACTCACGCACACGGTTCCGGGTCGTCCGTCGCATCCTGCCCAGTATACCAACTACCGCTCGCTGTCCTGCACCATCTTCATAAAGACCTCCTGAGGTATGTCCATCTTCGCGTGCACTCCACGCTTCTTCTTTCCTTTCTTCTGCTTCTCAAGAAGCTTCATCTTGCGGGTGATGTCTCCTCCATAGAGGTATCCAGTGACATCCTTGCGGAAGGCCGAGAGGGTCTTTGAGGCAAGAATACGACCAAGTGCGTGAGCCTGTATCTTCGTCACAAACTGCTGGCGCGGAAGTATGTCGTGGAGCTTCTCCACCATGCGCTCCCCTTCCTCCTCAACACGTCTGCGGGAAACCACACGAGCGAAGGCCGGCACCGGCTCGTCAGCTACGAATATTTCAAGCTTCACCACATCTGCAGGACGCTCATCAAGGAATTCGTATGAAAGGGACGCGTATCCCGATGAAACGTTCTTCACTCTATCGAAAAAGCCGCGCATGAGTTCCCGAAGTGGCATTTCTGCAATGAGCTCGATGCGACCATCAATCAACGTCTCGGTCTTTTCAATCGCTCCCTCGTGGTCCTGGAATAGCTGGATCATGCCGGAGAGTGTGTCGGCAGGCGTAATGAGGATGACCTTCACCCACGGTTCTTCGATGCTTGCGGTCTCACCGTACGCGGGGAACTTCGTTGGCGTGTATACAACTTCCCGCCCTCCTGCCTTCGTTGTCACCGTGTACGCGATAGTCGGGATGGTGACGATAAGGGTAAGATCAAACTCGCGACGGAGTCGCTCGGTGACAATCTCGAGGTGAAGCATGCCGAGGAAACCGCATCTGAAGCCCCGCCCAAGCACTCCTGAGGACTCTTCCTCAAATGAGAGCGAGGAGTCCGTGAGGCGAAGGCGCTCAAGTGCCTGTCGCAGGTTAGGAAGGTCGTCCTGGCTCTCTGGGTATACAGAAGCCCACACGACCGGCCTAGGGCGCTCAAAACCTGCAAGCGGCTCTGCTCCTGCCCTGTCTGTGGCAATGGTGTCTCCCACAGCCACCACACCGGGCTCCTTGATGCCCGTTACGATATACCCAATCTCACCTGTCTCAAGCTTTTCAGTCGGAGTCTCGTCAGGCACGAATACGCCCGTCTCAAGGGCTGCGAAGCGCTTTCCCGCCGCCTTGAATTCGAGAGAATCCCCTTTCTTGAGCGAGCCGTCAAAGACGCGCGCATAGACGGTAACGCCGCGGTGGGTAGAATAGGAGAAGTCAAAGATGAGAGCGCGCGCCACTCCCCCTTCGCTCTTCCGGGGAGGAGGAACAATCTCCACTACCTTCTGAAGCAAGTCCGCAACCCCTTCGCCCGTGCGCCCCGATACCTTTAGCACTGTCTCTTCGGGCACGCCGAGAAGTTCGGCAAGCTCGAAGCGCACGTCATCAATGCGCGCATATTGCGAGTCGACCTTCGATAGGACGGGGATGATCACACAGCCGGCCTTGCGGGCCATGCCGAGCGTCGTCAGAGTCTGTGCTTGAACTCCTTGTGTGGAGTCGACAAGGAGAATGACCCCTTCGACTGCGGAGAGTGCACGTGATACCTCGTATGCGAAGTCGATGTGTCCGGGCGTATCAATCAGATTCAGAACGTATTCCTCCCCGTCGGCAGCATGGAACTTCATGCGAGCCGGCTGCATCTTTATGGTGATGCCGCGCTCCCTTTCCAGGTCCATCGAGTCCAGCACCTGATCGCGCATATTCCGGGCTTCAATCGTTCCTGTACGCTCAAGCATCCGGTCAGCCAGTGTCGACTTTCCGTGATCCACGTGTGCGATGATGCTGAAGTTACGAATTCGCTCGGTCATTGATGATAGTGCCGTGCGGCGGCAGTGCTTCAGTCGTTGTGAGTTTTTTAAGGGAACTCCGCAGATCGCGGAACTCCTGATTCTCGAGGAAGGCAAGCACTAGGCCGGATACGGTTAGGCCTACGATACCAGCTGCGGTCCCTTCCGCAACCACGAAGACAACTTTCGTCAGGGGCGCAATCGCTCCCATCACATAGAGGGAGACATACGCGGAGGCTCCCCCAAGAATAGCGGCTCCGAGACCTTCGAACAGAGGACGGACAAGCGAACCGGCAACGCCCGAAGCCACTTCTCGCAACGACATAAGCGCTATGCACGCCATGAGGAGCTGTCCCAGAGTGGCACCGATGGCGATCATAAGGATGCTTGAGCCCGATACGTCTGAGATACGGAGCATCGCCTCAAAGAAGTACCGGACGGTGGGTACTTCCCAGGCAAGTCTAAGCATGCCGTACGCGGCCGTGACAGAGACCAGAAGGCCTGAGAGCTGCACGAGAAGCGGGTTCCAGGAGCGGCCGGAGGCATAGAAGGCGCGGGACGAGAGGAGAACGATGCTCTGGGCAAGAAGTCCGACCACTAGGACGGCGAAGATAGCGGCAGTGAGACGCGTATCTTCCCAGTCGAAGGCACCGGTGCCGTAAAGGATACGGACGATGTGCGCCCGAAGCACGATTGCAAGGACGGTGATAACGGATGACCAGAAGATAATATGCCTGAAGGCGACTGTAAGGGTTGTGCGGAACGCCTCCATCCGCTTCCCTCCCATCTGCTCGGCCAGAACTGGAAACGCTGCAGTCGCATACGCCGCTCCAATGAGCGATAACGGCACGGCCTCAAGATTTGAAGCGAGTGTGAACACGGCGACCCCTCCCTCTCCGGTACGGGATGCAAGCGCAACCAGGAGAAGGGTCGAGAGCGAGCCGAGACCGAGTGCAAGGGAGCGCGGCACAGAATCTCTTGCAACGCTCCAAATGAGTCTGAAGTCAGGCACCACAAACTGCGGCGCGAGTTTCGCGCGCTTTACCACCGGCACGTGGACCAGAAGATGCGCAACCGCTCCCACAATCACTCCAATACCGATTCCTGGAAGTCCGTACTTCGGATAGAAGATAATCGTGCCGAGAATGATTCCCAGGTTGTACAAGACTGGAGATAATGCGAAGAGAAAGAAGCGGCGGTGAAGCTGCGTCACGCTCGAGAAGATACTCGAGAGTCCGAGCAAGATCGGTTGCAGCAGAAGAAGCCGCGACAAGAATATGAATTCTTCTTGATGGGACGATCCTTCGAATGCCGGGAAGAGCACGAAGAGCACGTGCGGTGCTACAAATGCCGCAACAAGCGCTATCGCCCCGGCACCAAAGAGAAGGAAGGAGGCCGTCTGTGAGACGAGTTCACGAGCCTTCCTCTTATCCCCTTCCTCAACGAGTCCAGCAAGACGTGGAATAAGCACATACGCCGACACCAGCGATACTACGAGCGTGAACACGAGGTCCGGCACCTTGAAGGCAGCGTAGTAGAGGTCGAGGATCTCGCCTGCCCCGAAGAGGTGCGCGAACAAACGGTCGCGTAGAAGCGCCAGAAGCTGCGATGCGAGGGTTAGGCCTGCGAGCAGGTACGCGGCCTGATGAAGGCCGCGTACCGGAGCGGATAGTCTGGTAAATATCCTGCGCACCATGTCGTTCTAGGGGTTTCCTCCTCCGTCAGAAACTTGCGGCGGAAAGCCACCTGAGTCCGTGCCTGTGCGCGGGAACGGATTGCGTCCCTGCGTAAGGGAGGTGATGTACCCTTTAACAGCCTCTGCGTTCTCAGGTGAGAGAGCGGCAACGGCGTTCAATTCTGTTATCGCCTCTTGATATTGACCCTTTGTCGCAAGCTGTACGGCAAGGAAGAATCGTGCATTTGCGTACTGCGGATTCACTTCGACCGCGCGGGAGAGAGCCTGTATGGCTCCGTCGATGTTGCCAGTGCTTGCACGAAGTATGCCCACCTGGAAGAGGACGACCGGGTCGTTGGGTGCGAAGTACGCAGCTGCTTCGGCAGCCTCAAGCGCTTCGCGAGACTTCCCGAGCTGCACTTCAAGCTGGGAAAGGAGGAAGATGGCTTGGGTGAAGTCGCGTTTCAATCCTATTGCCTTAACGAGTTGTTCCTCGGCTGCAGCACCGTTCCCCTGCGCAATTTCAAGTTGCGCCATGACGTATGGCAGTGTCGGACTGGATGGGTTCAAGACTGCCGCATGCTCGTACGCGGCTTTCGCATTGTCATACGCACCTTCAATGCGGAGCGGTACGACGGTCTGGTATACGTTCCCGAGTGCTATCCAGTTCTGATAGTTGTCGGGACGCAACTGTGTTGCCGCAAGAGCAGCCTCAATGCTTCCCGACAGAGCAGCCTGGAACTGCTGTTGCGCTTCCGAAGGTGACAGTGTTGTGTCTGCAGCTATCTGATTCATGCGCGCGATACCGACAGCGGCCATGAGCTGGTATGCGCGGTCGCTTTTTGCGAACACAAGCGAATTCTCTGCAGCTGCTGCAGCACCGGTAAGATCGCCTGCTGAGAGAAGCGTTGCCGCCCTCTGGTACGACACGTCTGCAAGATAACGCTCGGTCACGACATACGCCGTCACCACTGCCGCAAGGAGCATAAGGGTGAGCGCAAAGACGATGATGAATCCTATGCGCGGATTTCTGGAGAAGATGATCCCCCACTCCTTTCGGGTTCCTCCGTATCTCAAGCTCGATACGAAGAGGCCGGCAAGCAGGAAGCCGACAGTGAGAAGCACGGGACCCGGAACTGCGAAGACCGCAAGTGCGAGGACGTATATGGTTCCCACGAAGCTCGCGATTGAGACAAATCGAGCGTATGGCTCCTCAGGTGCCCTAAAAAGAAGGGATCTGATACCGATATAGAGGAACAGAGCGATGAGGGCTAGCCAGGCAAGAGCACCCACTATACCGGTCGTGATGAAGGACGTCGGAATGAACCCTATGCCCGATGCGAAGTCCACGTTCCAGAAGACGGTGTTGTTAAGCTGCAAATCCTTGAACTTGAGCCACTCCTGGGAGAACGTACCTGGTCCCGACCCGAAAAGGGGTGATGAGGCGTACGTATGGCTTCCCACATCGAACGTCGACTGCCACGAGGGGCGCACGTCGAGATAGCTAGTGTTGAAGGCGTTTGCAAGGCTTGCGCCGAGCGTGTTCCCACCGATAACAAAGAAGAGTGCTGCTATGAGCGTTACGAGAGGTGCAGCAAGTCCATGTTCTGCACCTGACGCTCCCTCGCGAGTACTGTCTCCGATCATCGAGACTCCCTCAAAGTCCTCGTCGTTGGTACTCCCCTGTCGCCTCATGATGGCCTCGATGAAGAGGCCGAGCGCGACAAGCGATACAAGCACCCACACAACACGCGCGTTAACGAGCGCGAGCATGAAGAGACTCACCACTTCAACCGCCCAGAGCACCTTCACGAGCCTGCCTGAAAGAGCGAGGAAACGGAACGCAAGTAGGATGAGTGCGACTCCAAGACCGAGAAGCATTCCGAAGTCCGTGAAGGAACCGATCAGGTTTGCAGTCGGCGCTATGGACTCGCTGGTATTGCCGAGGATAAGGAAGACGATCTGCGCGGCAAGTGTAACGACGAACGCAATAAACCCTACCTTGAAGAACACACGGTACTGGCTTGAACGGCGGAACGTGACCGAAGCAAGCGTCGCAAACGACGCAAGCATGATCATGAAGCCGAACGTATCGGTCTCAAGCGACGTGCCGAAGAGCCCCGCATGCAGTCCAACTCCCGAAAAGAGGGTCGAGAGCGCATACGCAAGCGGTACGAGCCAGAATGTCCCCACGAGCGCAAACGGCGGCACGATGATGTTGCCGCGTGTAAGACGCGCAAGGATATAGAGGCCGAGGGTGATAAGTGCACCGAGAGCCAAGACTGACACCTTGGTGTAGATGAACGGGATGTTTGCCGAGGGAACAAAGACCAGAGCTGCGAGCGCCGCAGTGATAGTCAGAGTCCACAAGGCCAACGCATCGAACGACATACGCCTTGGGTGAGGCGCCGCCGATGCGGAAGATACTGGTTCCATATTGTTTTTACTCCGTAATTACGGGATTAACCCTGCACAGTTGATAACGTATTTAGTATATCGTGCT
>DATDUD010000010.1:0-5932 GCA_036517735.1 Minisyncoccota bacterium
GCAACGCGCTGGTCCCGCGTAATGTGGTGATGCATACCCGTATTGGTGTCGTTAGGTTGGTTCAACACTCCTAGCGTACCTGCGGGTATGCGCTTTTCAATACTTTAGGGACTGTTGCGTTTCAGGGTGTAATTCAGCCCATCGATTACACTCGATAAAACCGACTCTGTGTATAAGTTAGTTCGGCTTGCAGAGTCAAAGATGCCGGTTACTAAGACTGGTGGGATAACTTTCTTAAGGCAAAAGACGCTCTTGCGAGCGCCTTTTGCTTACGTGATGCCTAGCGGTACTGTACTGGCCCTGATGGGGGCCGGAAGCAGTTCCTGGCGTCACAACCGTGTTGCGGGGGCCAGAATCGAACTGGCGTCTGGAGGTTATGAGCCTCCCGAGGTACCTCTCCTCTACCCCGCTACCCGCTAGGTTAGCCCTTTTGAGGGTATTTTGCAACTAGAGTTCTTCGTGTTCCCTGAAAACTGCTTCGTAGTTTGCAATCGTACGATATGCAATGCGATCGGTAAGCTCGAATGCCATGCCCCGATGTGCTATCTCATTCCGCACCTTATGAGCCTCCCACGCATTATTCAGCGTTTGAAAGAATGCTGAGTTTACCTGCTTGAGCTTTTCGCCGACTGAGTCGCCGACATAGCCAAGTCGAGTAAGTAGCTCATCAAGGATGATGTCCGCCTCAATGATCGCCTGACGCCAGTTAGCCTCATTTGTTCCTTGAAGTAAGGAAAGAATGTACTGCCAGCGTGACGTCTCGATGCGTTCATGCTCCTCATGCTTCGTGATGGTCGCATAGAAAGGAGCCTCCTCTTGGCGTATCTGGAAGATGCGGGTGGTGCTGTATACGAGCACGAAGATCGCAAAGAGTGATATGAGTACCGCAAGTATGGTGACAAGCACCCAGAGCTGGGAAAGGAATACCAGAAATCCCGATATGCTTCCATCTACGCCTCCAGTGCCAAAGACCGTATCGTACAGGATACGGAAGAAATAAGAGAGGTTGAGGAAATGTACGCCGGATTCGCCTTCCATGCGTTCTAGTATAGCGTTTCTCCGGTTACCTCTGCCCCTATTCTGAACAGAAGCTCCTCCTGCCCATTATCGGCCGTAAAGTGAATACCGGTCGGAAGAGCTCTTTCCTCCCGCTCAACTGTTCCCATGGGTAGTGAAATAGCAGGCATGCCGGTGAGGTTCGCGGTGACAGTAAAGATATCCTCGAGGTACATGGAAACCGGATCGCTTTTTTCTCCGAACTTAAATGCAGGCGAGGGAGTGGTCGGGAATGCAATGACATCGCAGGATTCAAAGGCATTCCGGTACTCTCGACGCAATACATCACGTGCTGCTTCCGCCTTGCGATAGTAGGCATCAATGTAGCCGCTTGAAAGAACAAACGTCCCGAGTAAAATACGGCGCTGTACCTCCTCTCCGAAGCCTTCGCTGCGCGAGAGGACATAATCATCGAGCAATGTATCACCCCTTGCGGCATGCCCATACCGCATCCCGTCGTAACGGGCGAGGTTCGTTGACGCTTCCGCCGGCATGACGACGTAGTAGGACGGAAGGCTGTAGGCGCTCGTTGGAAGTGTAACGTCTACGAGCGTATGACCCTTCTCTTCAAGACGCGCCAATGTCGCATTAAAATTCTCAAGCACGTCAGCATCGAGTCCCTTCTCAAGAAGATGCCGTGGCACGCCGATACGAAACTTCTCTACTGTTTTCGATGCTTCGTACATACCGTCCGGAAGGCTCATCGCATCACGCGGATCGTGTCCGCTAAGAACGTCGTACAGCGCTTTACTGTCTGCAACCGTCTTTGTGAGCGGCCCTATCTGATCAAGGGATGAGCCTAGAGCAAGGGCCCCGTACCTTGAGACCGCTCCGTATGTGGGCTTGAGCCCAACGAGTCCGCAGTGAGCCGCTGGCTGGCGTATGGATCCTCCGGTGTCCGTACCGAGAGCGCCAAGAGCGATGCCTGCCGAAATCGCAGCAGCCGATCCTCCGGAGGAACCTCCAGGTACTCGAGTAATGTCATAGGGGTTCTTGCTCGGCCCAAAGGCGGAATTCTCGGTGGAGCTTCCCATCGCAAACTCGTCCATGTTAGTGCGTCCAAGGAAAAGTGCTCCTGTCTGTCTGAGCTTCTCGATAACAGTCGCATCATACGGAGCAACATAGTTCTCGAGCATGCGGGAAGCCGCGCTTGCCACCCTCCCTTCTATGAGTATGTTGTCCTTGATTGCAAGTGGGATACCGCAAAGAAGCGGTGCGTCTCCACTATCGATGCGTTTCTGTGCAGAAGCAATGGCTGCGTCGTCGGCATCAAAGAGTTCGAGATACGCGTTCAGTTCTGCGTTTTTCTCTTTTGCCTTTGATGCGCACGCGTCCCAGAGTTCGCGCACAGTGAATTCCTTTGCCTGCAGTCCAAGAGCTGCCTCAGTTATAGAAAGCTCGTTCAATGCTTTAGTCATACGAGATGATCTTCTTCACGGAAAGATGATTTCCTTCCTTCTTCGGGAAATGTGCAACAAGTTTTTCGGTCCAGGTACCAGAAGGAGTTGGCTCGCCGTCCTCGCGGAAAACGTTCCTGAGAGCAGAAGCTTCAGGTGTCGTATCGATCTGTATATTGAGCTCGTCGAGCTGCCCTATATACGAGACGATACGGTCGAATTCAGCCGCCCGTTCGGCAAGCTTGTCTTCCGGTATGTTGATGCGCGCAAGTGCGGCGAGCTTCTTTACATCTTCTATGTCAGCCATAGGGCCACTTTAGCATAGCCGGCTTAACAACAAGATTCCGCCATTAGCATCTAGCGGTCTGCCAGAGCTTCAAGATCTTTCCGGTATCGATCTATAAAATTGAGCGCAAGCCTTTTTATCCAAGCGCTCTGTTCTACAGGCTCTTTTTCTCTTTTTGAGTAAGTCATTTCCTTGAAAGGGATTCTGGGGCTTCTTTATATTTCTCTATGAACATTTGTGTCCACAAAACAAGCTCTTTATGTTCGCGATGTACTTGCTCCATACAAAAGTACTCTAATCGAGAAGTCGCAGAAATTCACCTTCGTCAATTATCTTAATATTAAGCTCGGTCGCCTTCTGGAGCTTTGTACCCGGGTTCTCTCCAGCAAGCACGAAGGACGTCTTCTTTGATACGGATCCTGAAGGATCGCCGCCGTGCCTACGTACAAGCGCTTCGGCCTCGTCCCGAGAAAGTGTGGGGAGAGTACCGGTTACCACAACCGTCTTGCCGGAGAGCTTGCTACCCGCTGTCTTCTCCACTTTTTGTATGGAAAGGTGCGGCACAAGACGCGCGAGCATCGCGTGGTTCTCAGGATCGCGAAACCATTCTGCGACTCCGCGCGCAACGATATCGCCAATGCTGTTAACTCTTGCAAGCTCAGTCTCGCTTGCTGTCTGGAGTCGCTTTAGCGTTCCGAATTCTGCTGCAAGCACGTATGCCGTCTCTTCTCCGACATGAAGAATCGAAAGGCCGACCAATAGCCGGTCAAGTGTTACCTCCTTCGCGCGCTCAAGTGCCTCCACAAGATTGTCGACCGATTTCTCCTTGAAGCTCGGAAGGGCAAGAAGTTCGTCGTGAGTGAGATCGAAAAAATCATCGAATTCCCCGACCAACTGATGCTCCATGAGGAGGGTGACGGTCTTGGGGCCGAGTCCATCGATATCAAGCGCCGACTTTCCGGTGAAGTGAGAGAGCTTCCGCACAAGCTCGGTGAAAGAGCCGCGAGTCTTGCAGCGGTGCGCAGCTTCGCCTGGAACACGCTCGATAGCGCCGTCTCCTCCGCATAAAGAACTTCGTTTCGGGAAGCGCCATATCTTTTCCTTTCCGGTCCGGAACTCTGGCAGCACCTGCACTATCTCCGGAATGATATCGCCGGCCTTCTGGAGAATTACGGTATCCCCGATGCGAATGTCCTTTTCCTTTATAAAGTCCTCGTTGTGCAACGTTGCGCGCGCGACAGTGGAGCCTGCGACGAGCGCAGGACGAAGCTGCGCTACGGGTGTTATCTTCCCCGTGCGCCCCACCTGAAGCACGATGTCCTCGAGAACGGTCGTGACCTGCTCGGCTGGGAATTTGAGGGCGATTGCAAAACGCGGTCCTTTGCCTGTATATCCAAGCGTCTCTTGGTATTTGCGTTCATTCACTTTGACAACGATGCCATCGATCTGATAATCGAGGGAGTCGCGTTTCTTACTGTGCCAGGCTTCCCAGAAGGCAAGCACTTCATCGACCGACTTAGTGCACACTGCCCTGTCGCTTGCGGGAAGCCCGAGCTCGCGTATTAGAGAAAGTTCATCCTTCTGAGTCGCAGGCATTGGCTCGTTCATGTGGTCGATGTCGTAGAGTTCAACGCCAAGCGGACGCGTCCGTGCTATCTCTGGATCAAGCTGGCGAATGCTTCCTGCGGCTGCGTTCCGGGGATTGGCAAAAAGCGGAAGGCCGGCCTTCTCGCGTTCATGGTTCAATTTCACAAATCCCTTCTTTGAGAGATACACTTCCCCTTCGATGATGATATCCAAGGGACGCGGAAGGTTCTCAGGAACACACTTTACGGTCCGTATGTTGTGCGTCACGTCCTCACCCACAACACCGTCGCCGCGGGTCGCTGCAGTCGTAAGCTTCCCTTTTTCGTATGTAAGGACGATGTGGAGCCCGTCTATCTTCAACTCACACACATAAGTTGGAGACACTTCGCGCCCAAGCGTCTTTGAGAGCGTGCGCCGTACGCGCTCGTCGAAAGCGCGAAAATCAGCTTCCGTGAATGCGTCGTCAAGGGACCACTGGGGAACCTGGTGACGCACTTTCTTGAGTCCTGGAAGGACACGTCCGGCTACTTTTTGGGTCGGCGAGTCCGATGTCCGAAGTTCCGGGTACCGTCCTTCCAGTTCGGCAAGCTCATGCTTTAGGGAATCAAGAGCTTCGGGCGTAATGGGAGATTCATCCTGTTCGTGATAGAGGGTTCGGTATTTGGCTATGGCCTCGCGGAGCTTTTGGGCGCGTTCCCTGGCTTCTTTGGGGGCGGGCATGGTCTGCCCATTTTACCCTAATACCTGACTTTGAGACCGCGCTCGAAACGGTTGGGATCTGTGGAATTGCAAACATTAAAACCGCTTGCATAGATACAGCTTTTCTTGCCGGGAGAGCACTCTCCTGACCCTTCCTTGTATACAGTGACAGTTGCCGAACGTCCTCCGCCTGGGCAGGACACATCGAAGGTCGTGCGGAGCCCTCCGCCCGGAATCCCGGCTTCAGCGTATCCTACGACATCGCGCCCTTCGCATTCCATGGTGTTTTGATCAAACAAGTTTCCTACGTTAAAGGCCGCGAACTGCTGGTCCCAATAGAGGGCGCACTCTATGGCGGAGTCTGCGCGATAGAAAGCGATCTGGGAGTTGCGCGCAGTCGAGGAAAGGACGACCTGCTTGTATGCGACATCCGCAAGTGCGAGTCCCACGACAAGTGCGACGGTCGAGAGAATTATAGCGATAAGGAGGGTGAATCCTCTATTTGCTCGTATGCAGTTGTTTCGGTTCATGTTCATTGCCAGTTATACAGATGCTCCGTCACGGTGACTGTATATGGAATGCGGAGCGTCGACCAAGTGACCTGTACTATGACTTCGACCTCGGTTGGGGACACATTCGAGATAGTCACTCTGCGTGCAAAGCGTGTGGGCGTACCCGAGCCTCCCTGCCGATACCTATACGAAGTATCAAGGCGAAGGGGAGTGCAGCCTGAGGAACCACAGGCTTCAAGACTCCCACTTGAGATATCTGGACCACAACCGTAGTCGGAAGGGCCTTGTGCGCCTGTGACCATGCAGGTTGAGAGGCCGTAGAGCCAATCGCTTTGGTTGGAAAGATAATTGCTGTCGCGGGTACTCCGAACAAATTCTGCGCCTTCCTGCGCAAG
>DATDUD010000011.1:0-9313 GCA_036517735.1 Minisyncoccota bacterium
CGCATATTGCGGTGGCGCTCCTGCTATCATCTATCCATGGAATACACTCCTGACCTGAAGCAGAACCACAAGACCTCATATCTTGCGGAGGAATACGAGCGCCTTACAAAAGAGGCTGAGGACTCACTCGCTGCAGCGGAAGGAAGCAACGAGCTCATGCAAATGGCAAAACAAGATACTGAACGCATCGAAGCCAGGAAGGCGGAGATACTTAGTGAGATAGGACAGATCCTTGAGAAGGAGAAGGAAGAGGAGTCTCTCCCGAAGGCCGTCGTCCTTGAGTTCCGGGGAGGCGCAGGCGGAGACGAAGCGAGCCTGTTTGCCGCAGAACTCCGTGATATGTACCAAAAATACGCTGAGATAAAAGGTTGGAAAGTACGCATGATCGATGATGCGACTTTTGAGATAGAGGGAGCAGACGCATACACTGCCCTCAGGTACGAGACTGGCGTACACCGTGTGCAGCGCATTCCTGTTACAGAAAAACAGGGACGCATACATACTTCGACCGCATCCGTAGCCGTGCTTCCCATACGCACCAAGCCCAAATTCGAGATCAATCCGGCCGACATAGAAATGGAGTTCTCCCGCTCCGGTGGGGCAGGAGGACAGAACGTGAACAAGGTCGAGACCGCCGTACGTCTCGTGCACAAGCCCACAGGCATAGACGCAAAGTCTTCAAGCGAAAGAAACCAGCTCGGCAACCGTGAGAAAGCCATGGCAATTCTCTCAGCAAAGCTCGAGACCATTGTCGAAGAAGAGGAGGCAAAGAAGCATGCGGATCTAAGATCAGGGCAGATAGGGACTGGGGATCGCTCTGAGAAGATTCGCACGTATAACTTCCCGCAGGACCGCATCACCGACCACCGCATCAAGGAGTCTTGGCACAACCTACCGAAGATCATGCTTGGAAGCATAGATCCCATAATTGAGGCTCTAGCGGAGGCTTCGAGTAGGGAGGAGGCATAAAACAAGCGTTTGCGCCCCCATTCCGCCTGTGATACCTTAATACCCATGACTACCGATACTTCGGCAGGTTCTGGTATTGACCGTCTTTTTGAGACGGGCGCACACTTTGCTCAGGTTAAGAGCCGACGCCACCCTTCTATGAAGCCCTTCGTGATCGGCACGAAGTCCAAGGTCGAGATCTTCGACCTTGTAAAGACCGACGAGCAGCTTACAAAGGCAAAGCAAGCAATGGAAGCACTCGCACGTGATGGAAAGGTCGTTCTCTTTGTAGGAGGAAAGAGGGAAGTATCCGACTCCGTCCGTGACTCAGCCCGCCGCATAGGCGCTCCGCACGTTGCAGGACGCTGGCTCGGTGGAACCATCTCTAACTTCGTTGAAATCAAGAAGCGCATCGACCGCCTTGCCGACCTCACCTCCAAGCGTGAGTCCGGAGAACTTGCAAAGACCCACACCAAGCTTGAACGTGTCTTCATAGACCGCGAGATCACTCGTCTTGAGGAGCGCATGGGCGGCATCACGAACCTCTCGAAGCGCCCCGATGCCATGGTTATCGTAGACACTAAGCACGAAGCACACGCCACCAAGGAGGCTCGCCAGGCAGGCATCCCAGTCATCGGCATCATGAGTTCCGACTGCGACCTAAAGGATGCAGCATTCCCCATAGTCGTGAACGATGCATCCCGCGCGACCGTGAAGCTCATCCTCGACGAGCTTGCGGACGCCTTCGAAAAAGGAAGCAAGGCCTAACGGCACTAGGCGTTTTAGTACTAGTAACTTTTTAAGCACTTTTGACATGGATATTTCAATGGACGCAGTGAAGGGCCTTCGCGACAAAACAGGCATCTCTGTCATGCAGTGCCGGAAGGCCCTTGAGGAAGCCGGAGGTGATATCGAAAAGGCAGAGGTCATTCTCCGCAAGAAGAGCGGGGCTGCAGCCGACAAGAAGGCTGACCGCGAACTCGGTGCCGGATACATCGGCAGCTACGTTCATGACGGTGCTATCGGAGCAATGGTGCTCCTTTCCTGTGAGACTGATTTCGTTGCAAAGAACCCTGAGTTCGGAGCCCTTGCTCGCGAGCTCGCTATGCAGGTCGCAGCTACGAACCCTAGCTATCTAAACGAGAGCGACATCGCCGAAGAGGCAGCCACGGCGGCCAGGGCTGTATTCGTTGAAGAGGTCAAGGATAAGCCCGCCGACATGCAGGAGAAGATTCTCGAGGGGAAGATGGCCTCATACTTCAAGGACCAGGTCCTCATGAACCAGTCGTACATCAAGGACGATTCCAAGACCGTTCGCGACCTCGTCACCGAAGCCTCGCAGAAGTTCGGCGAGCGGGTGGAAGTATCCAAATTCGCACGCTTCTCTGCGCGCTAAAGACCCGCTTGCGCTCCAAGACATCTCGCGCGAAGCTATACCCATGAACCAGCTCATCAGCGTCCTATTGGCTTCCGCGTTGTTCTTCGGCTTTCTCCTTCTTACAGCATACGAATCCCGCAAGGGAGTCCGCTTCTTTCCAGCGTTCAGGTATAAACTTGATACTCGCGTAGCGAGGACTCAGTTCCTCATCGAGCACATAGACTGGGGAGCGTTCACGGCGCACCTGACCCGTACGTCCCTTAACACGATTGCGCACGATGCTGCGCACGGTACGCTCATAATCGTCCGCTCTGCGGAGCGTAACCTCACACAGGCAGTGAGCGCACTTCGCACGAGGCGCGAGGGGCTCCCTACACCAAAGAACGGAACTTTCCTATCGGAGACGGTGCGTCCCATGAGTGATATCGTGAGGAAGGAGGGAGAGAACTAGATCATAAATATTTCACGTAGATTTCATATCTAGATGTTGATTTAAGCCATATACCTGCCGGAGTAGCTCAGTTGGTAGAGCAGCACTTTTGTAAAGTGAAGGTTTCGTGGGTTCGAGTCCCACCTCCGGCTCTAATCGTTGCTAGGGTGGATGAATGAGATTCTCATTTTACGATTCACCAGAGTACAAAAAGACTCAGAGTGAAATAACAAAACGTAAGCACGGGGAAGGTGTTTATGAACACCCGAAAAGGCAAGTAGCTCGTACGTGCGAAGGTAAAGGTTGCACGCACGTATTTGTCGTTCAATCTAAAGATCCGAAAAGGTTCTGCAGTCGAAGTTGTGCAGCAACCTATAACAACTCAAGACGCCAGTTATCGGCAGAAACCAAGCAGAAGATCTCAAATAGTCTTACGGGCAAAAAGTATCCTTCCAGGAGAGGAGTAACACGAGTCCCTCGAGTTGAATCAATATGCCAGAATCCGCTTTGTGGTCGAGTGTTCACACATGAAAGATACCGAGAAAGAGTTTACTGCAGTAACGACTGTGCAATGCAGGTGGTAGGTAGTCGCCCTACATCACCCAAGGCCTCAAGAGGGAAGTCTGGAATACGCCCTGATATAGATCCAGACATTTACTTCTATAGCAGATGGGAAGCCAATATGGCTCGTTTATATAACTACCTATCTATACCATGGCTCTATGCGCCTAAGACGTTCGATATTGGTGGGCAAACTTATACTCCTGACTTCTACCTTCCCGAATCTAATACTTATGTAGAGGTAAAAAATTACTGGAATGACTATTCGCGCATAAGAGACATGAAGTTCAGAGAGAGCTACCCAGAACTACTATTGGAAATAGTTCTGAAAGACGAATATCTAGCTTTGGAAAAGAAATACGCACATCTTATTCTTGCGTGGGAATACAAAAATAGTCCAGTACCCGCTACCTCCTCAGCGGACTTGAAAACGTCGAAGTGCTCGTCGTTGCGAAATAGTTCTTTGGGAAGTTGAGCTTGAATTCATCAACGTCTGTGAAGCCGTATACCTGCGTGCCATCAATGACGAAAGCAGGGAATTCAGGCCGCACCTTCTCGACTGCAATAAGGGTCTTGAGAGCGCCTAAGTCGAGGTTGTAGTCGAAGGAGTAGACACGAAGCGCCGGACTCTGCTCGTGAAGGTATGAAAGAGCATAGCTTGCACGGTCGCAGTCTTCGCAGGCGCCTGATTCGTTCGAATAGAAGTAGAGGGCGACTGTTGGTTCAAGATCGCAGGCTTCCGCGAGGCGCTTGGTGAGAATATAGTCGCGTATCTGTATGAGTGTGTACTGCTTCCGAAGCTGAATTACTTGTTCATTATCAGTCCCGAGCTGGTTCTCGGCAAAAGAAAGGCGTTCGCCGAGGTTCGTCATCTCCTGGGAAAGCGTGTTGCTCTCGGAAAGGTTCTCACAGGACGTCTCCTCAAGAAGCGCGAACTGTGTCTCTATGGACAGCGTGTCGGTCGCAAGCCGGGTCTGAAGATCATTCAACTGCGCCACGCGTTTCCGGTCGAGATAGTTGATGGCGTATACGACGCTTCCTACGATCGCAAGCGATAGGACGAGGGCAAGAATGGCGTTCTTGGCGGGCAGGGACATACAGGGATTCTAGCGCCACGGACGCTTAGTACCAAGGGCCACGTCCTTCAAGGAGCGTATAAGCCAGAGAGGGGCAAGGAAACGGAAGATGAGCGCGTAGGCAATGATTCCTGTCCAGAGCTTTGCGGGAGTGTTCGATACCTTTTTCCCGATAACGATGAAAAGCACGAGGCCTGCAGCGGAAACAATGGCGAGCAGGGAAAGCACCGAAAGGGGAATGAAGAACCAATCAAAGTTGATAGAGGAGAAAACATACGAAAGCGGAATGCCGTTGTGGATCATGTAACTACGCACCACGTCCCCGACAGTTGTGTATACGAGCACGCCAAAAAGCACGATGCCGGCGACGATAGCCAAGAAGCCGAGCGGGAGCACCATGAGTCCGAGCACACCGAAACGAGGGTTCCCCACGAGGTCGCGATAGTCGAAGGCCACATTCCTGAGAAAGCCCGAGGTCCAACGTGTGCGCTGCTTCACAAGACCGCGGACGGTAGTGGGGACCTTGGTATACACGCGCGCCTTGGGTGCGTTCTCTATCCAGTACCCCTCCCGCTGGAGCCTGAGCGCCATTTCCATGTCCTCCGTCTGGTGGCCGAAACGGAAGCCCCCAACTTTGAGAACGACATCACGACGGTAGAGAGAGAAGGGTCCCGGAGTCACATAGATGCCGTTAACGGCCGACATGACATGTCTGAGTGCGATGCCAAGGATGTACTCCACATGCTGCATGACCTCGAGCGGCTTCTTCGGGTTATGCACCGACATGGCGACTGTCGCCGCTGCAACCTTGGGGTCGTCGAAGCACGAGATAATCTCGCGGAGCGCTCCCTTCTCCACAAACGAATCGGCATCAAGACACCCCACAAGCTCCGCATCCTTCGCGTACTCGATGCCGGTGTTGAGCGCCGCGTGCTTTCCGCCGTTCATTTGGTGTATGACCTTCACGCGCGGATGGTTCGAGAAAGCCTCGTCGAGTATCTCTCCCGAACGGTCAGTGGAGCCATCGTTCACTACGATTATCTCAAGCTTGTCTTCGGGGTAGTCGAGGGTGAGGAGAGACTCCACGTTCTCCTTAATAGTCGGTTCTTCGTTCCAGCAGGGAACGATCATGGCTACCTTGGGGGTACGGGTCGACAGGGGACGCTCCCGTCGCTCACGAGCCGGCTGCGAAAGGAAGGTTAATAGAACGAAAACCTCGAAATAGAGGCCAATAAAGAGAAGCGCGTAGATGAGCACTTCGATGCCACCCATAATGGGGAAAGTATAGCAAAAATGTGGCCTAATTCCAATACTGAACCGGTTTTAACGAATAACCGCGCTATATGTCGCAGCAGTCGTTTCCTCAAGCTTCTTATGGAGTGCGTCCACCTCTTCACTGGTTAAGGTCCGGTCGAGTGCGCGGTAGGTGACGCGGTACGCATAGCTCATTCTATCCGCGCCAAACTTCTCGTCGTTCTCGTACTTGTCGAGAAGCGCGACCTCTTCGACGATATCAGGTATGGTTTCGCGCACCAGGTCGAAGTACTCGTTCGGTACGAAATCCTTGCCGACAATGAACGAAATGTCGCGCACGATCGGCGGATACTTGCTCACTTCCTTGAAGTCCGTACCGAGCACGAGTTGCTTCTTCACGCGCTCGTCGTCCGACCACAGGAGGCGGATATCGGGGAGCTTCATAGAGAGAATGGCTAATCGCTCGATGCCAAACCCGAACGCCCAGCCGTTATAGCCCTCAATACCCATCTTGGAGAGGACTGACGGCTTGACCATCCCTGCGCCGAGTATCTCGACCCACTCGCCGTTCACTTTCACTTCTATCTGTGTGGATGGGTCGGTATAAGGGAAGGTGTCGTCAAGGAAGCGATACTCAACACCTTCACCAAAGACGGTCTCGACTATGTCCGAGAGGACGCGCTGAAGCTCCGCAAGCGGAAGCGCCCCTTCACTGTTCGGGATAAGCTTCCACCCGTCTATCTGATGGAATACGTTCATGTGGCGGCGGTCTATCTCGTCCTTGCGGTATACCTTGCCGAAACAGAGTGCACCGAGATGCTCACCGCGCACAGCGCGTTCTTTCACGCGCTCGTCGTGGAGGTAGTAGTACCAAGAGACGGTGTTATGCGTGCGTAGGATGTTCTTCGGATCAGCGTAGTACGTATCGGACGTGCTGCGGGCTACGTGATCCGCAGGGAAGTCAAACAAGTCAAACGAGACATCCGCCGGTACGATTTCCGGTATCTCGATTGCATCAAGACCAGCAAGCGAGGGTACTCGCTTCACCCTCTCAACAATCTCGTGCAAAGGGCTTCCGGGCGTGCGGGAGAGGTCGGGCATCGTGAGATAGCGGCGCATACGGGCCGCTTCGATATCGGTGCGCTTTTCGATCTCGGCTCGTAGCCGCTGTTCCTCTGAACGGTCGATGTTGATTTCCATTTCGGCAGTGTACCTTACGGGACCGCTTTTTTCGATGGTAGGCTAGAGCAGTATGACAAAACCCCTCACGGTGCTTTTCTTTGGCCCACCAGGTGCAGGGAAGACCACGCAGTTCACCATGCTTACTTCGATTCTTCAGGAGAAGGGTGAGTCGGTCCTCCCATTCTCTTGGTCAAACGTACGCGATTCCTTTATGGAAGAGGATGATGGATACATACATAAGCGTCTTAAAGAACTGCATGTCGCGGGTGAACGCCTCCCCCTATTCTTCAGCACGAGCTTGTGGGGACCAGCGCTCATGAAAGAGTTCTCGGGTACGGAACAGCTGCTTGTCAATGGGCTGCCGCGTCACGAAGTAGAAGCACAGATGTTTGATTCTTTACTTGATCTATACAAGCGCGATTCGGTAGATGTTCTTAACTTTACGCTCTCTGGAGAAGCTGCAACGGAGCGCTTAAAGATACGCAGTAGGGAAGACGACAACGATTCTGGAATTCAGGAACGGCTTAAGTGGTATCAAGCCGAGACTCTTCCACTCCTCAACTTCTTTAATAAATCCTCACGCTATCGCGTCCACGACGTTGATGTTTCAGGAGATTCTGAAGAAATTCACTCCCGTATCAAAGAAGTGCTAGGTCTATAACTGAGAGAGATCAAGTGTCTCTAAATCGCTGATCGCCTCGTGCGAGTAAAGAGCATCAAATCCCTCCGTTACTTCAGGTGGCTCATCGGCAAGCTTTTGACGCATCCAGTCCATTCCTTCATCTGGAACTACTAACTCACGCGCGGAATTTCGCTCTGCCGCAATCTTAGGAGAAACGTTAAAGAAGACTGCCACAATTCGATCTGCGCCATTCTCCCGCAAAAAGTCGATCATATCCTTACGTTTCCACTTCTCAAGAAAGGTTGAGTCAAGAACTACTCCTTTCCCCTCGCTCAGCGCCGCCGCAGTTCGACGGTTTGCTTCCTGCCATATCTCCTTATTTCTTGATTGCCCATGCGCATCGCCCAAAAGCTCCTTCCGGATATCATCGCGATTGATGTATACAAGGCCGTACTTCTCAGCTAAAGGCTTAAGAAGTGTGGTTTTTCCGGATCCCGGGAGACCTATTGCCATCAAGGCTATTTTCATAAAAGGAGCGTACCATAGCTTGACTTACGGTAATGACTAGCATTATATGATGAATGGGAGGCCTTTCTACTAGAGGGCTTTAGTGATGCATCCAAACGCTGATCCAGAGGTGATCGCTTGGTGGGTACGTCACCCTCAGAGCATCGCCATTGAACGAAACACCTATTTGGGAGATTCGGAGCTAAGCAAAAAAGGTGAAAAACAAATTCATCCGCTCGTACAGGAAATCTGCCGGTTAGAACCGGATTTGATTCTGTGCAGCCCGATGATCAGGACGACAAAGGTTGCCTTCGCGGACACTACGTACCTGCTTCAAATTGAGCCTGCGCTCAGTGAGTGGCCGCGGATCCCGGAAATGGTCGGGAGACTTAACGCTGATCCGGTAGTCGAAGACTATCTCGAGGGTCGGATGAGACGTTTCGTCAATGGGGAGATGCTGCCCAGCGAAGAGCCTCGTGACGAGACCGTCCAACGAATGCTGCAAATAGAGGCGGGCTTACGCGAAATCGGACTTCGCCTAAAGATCCGTTTGAAACGGGCGGGGCGTATTGTCATCATCTCGCACGGCAATCGTGGTCGTCAATTTCAGGCCTGGTTGAAGGCCAAGGGAGATATCGACCGCTTCGTCGAAGAGTTTCTCGACTCATACGAGAGAGACGGGCTTGAGCCTGCAGCTATCATGCCCCCATTCTGGTACGGGAAATTCTTCCGAAAGGGAATCCCGGGTTGGAATAGGGAGTTGGGCTACTCGTCGTATCTTTCTCGACAACTACGTGATAGTGAGATCTGAAACCCCCTCTGCGGCAACGCAGAGGGGGCCTTCTTTTATAGACACCCAAAGTCATGAAGAACACAGGAAATATATACCTATTTATGCTATACTTGAGGTAAGAAACATGCCTAAAAAGCCCGAAAAAGAGCCTAAGAAAAGCGGCGCCAAAGGCGCCGTTCAGGGTGCGTACGATGCCTCCTCAATCACCGTCCTGGAAGGCCTTGATCCGGTTCGCAAGCGCCCCGGCATGTACATCGGGACCACAGGGCCTGATGGTCTCCATCACCTCATCTGGGAGGTTTTTGATAACTCCCGAGACGAAGCCATGGGAGGTTTTGCCGACGATATAGAAATAGCACTTTTGCCCGGGAATCGCATACGCGTAGTCGACAACGGCCGCGGTATCCCGGTCGACAAGCACCCGCAGAGCAAGGTGTCTGCACTCGAGACCATCATGACTACGCTTCATGCGGGAGGAAAGTTCGGTGGGGAAGCATCTGGATACAAGGTGTCTGGAGGCCTTCACGGTGTGGGCGTTTCAGTCGTGAACGCTCTCTCGATT
>DATDUD010000012.1:0-3247 GCA_036517735.1 Minisyncoccota bacterium
GCCCTTCTGTCCCTCAGACAACACCCCTATCTTCTTATCAATAACGTCGGCAGTGATAAGGAACCCGGCCGCAGTAGCCCGCATACGCTCCTCATTCTGCTTCTCCATGACTGACAGGAGGGATTCTCGGACCGTATGCTCAGAGTTAAGCGTGGAAAAATCCTGGCGGTAGTAGCCCACCCGCACATCATCTTCTATCTGTGCACCTTCTGCAGTGCCGTGTGCGATTGATTCGAGAAGCGTCGTCTTTCCGATACCGTTTGGACCAGTTAGTAAGAGGCGGTTTCGCTTTTTAAGGATAATTTCCTTTTTCTTGGTCTTGGGTGCGTGTGTTTTGGGATCTATTGCAGTAAACGATGAAATAGAAAGGATCTTACCCACCAGGTTCTCCTGAAAAGGGATGATAAATGGTCGTATCGTCTTATCTTCTTTTCGCACATCTACCTTCTCCTCCTCCATCTCCTCTACTTCTGTCCGCATCTTCTTTGCGACCAGTCGCATCTTGCCTCCCTTCTGCGCAAAGAAGTTCGCCTTGTCCTTATTGTCCTGTATCTTCTTGGCAAGTTGTGCGTTCTTGCGATTCTCCCGCTCGATACGTGCGGTGATTTCCTTGAGGAGGTCGTAGTAGTTGCCTTGGTACTGCTCGATCTTCTTGGTATGGATATCGAGATACAACACGCCATCAGTGAAGGAGTTGAGGAACCCAGCATCATGGGAGATGACGATAACGCTTTTTTCGTATTCCTTGAGGTAGCTAGTGAGGTGCTCGATGCCCGCCTTATCCAGGTTGTTCGTCGGCTAATCGAGCAGAAGCAGGTCGGGGTCCTGAATGAGTGCGCTCGCAAGGAGAAGACGAGCCTGCTGGCCTCCTGAGAATGATTTCACAATGCGGTCCTTGGGCGCATGCAGGTTCACAACCTCGAGTACGGCGTCTATTTTCGGGTCGATGTCATATACCTTCTTGGAAAAACTTGCTTCGAAGAACTCTCGTACCGTGCGTTCGCGGAGTTCTGGCGGCACTACCTGATGCGCCATGGCGATGCTTGTCCCGCGCGTGATCTGTATCTTTCCGCGCTCGGGCGTGTGCGTGCCATCGATGAGCTTGAAGATGGTCGACTTCCCGGCACCGTTCTGTCCCATGAGAGCGACCTTCATGCCACGGCGCATGGAGAAGTCAGCCTCATTGAGGATGGAGTGGTTATGCCCGTATTCGTACGACACTTCTTCAAAGCGAAGCAGTGTGGCGCCCAAGGGCGCCTGTGTATTCTTCTTTTCTGCCATTTCCTCTACCCTACCTCATGCGGGCTGATAGGTGAACCGTTACGGTTTAGTTTGCCTATACCGCTGCCATGCGAGAACGAGCCACAAGAAGCCACTTAGTATTGATAGATACGCCGGCAGGTCTGCACGAAATGATCCGCCAAGGCCTAAAACGATGAGGGCCAGACCCGTCAGTATTCCAGTTACCAGCGGTGGCTTCTGCCTATCAAACACCATTAGAACTATAGTGAATGCAAAGAATAACTGCACCAGTGTTCCTGTGATGTCAGCGGCTATATATGTCCACACAAGCTCAAGCATGGGTGGAGTATAAAGCCAAAGTACTGCTTTGGTATACAATGTTTGTATGAATAAAACAGATGCTGAAATGAAAGAGATCGCACTCAACTACCTAAAAACTAACGAGTTAGGGGCTCTTGCTACCAAGTCGCCTGAAGGCAAGCCACGGGTTCGCCAGGTCTACTACGCTTGTACTGACGACTTCTCCGTATACTTCCTTTCACTAGCCAATACGAGGAAGGTTTCCGATATACGAGCGAATGAGGAAGCTGCTTTTGTTGTCACAGGATCCGACAAACGTCACGCACTCCAGATAGAAGGAGTTTTTGAGGAGATCACAGACACCGCAACGTTCGGGCCCATCATCACTTCCCTCACCTCTCACCTTTATCCCGAAGGTGAACCGACAGCTCCAGTTGCTCATTTGGACAACGCCAAGCCGGTCTGCTTCAAGCTCAAGCCGACGTGGGTTCGTTATGCGGACTTCGATGCGGGTCTCGGCAGTACGAGCGTCTTTACTGAGATTAGTTTATAAGACTCGTCTCGGACGTATGAACCAGTACGACCTTGTTGGAATCCAGGGAATGATCTTTAGTGATTACGGTTGGAAAAGCTCTTCGGGCCGAAACGAGACCTCTTGAACTTCTGGGAATTGGAGCGCCGTTGCACGTATCTGTGCCGAGAGTACGGCGACACGGCACGAACCGCCTCCTGTCCGGTGTTCTGGATCATTGAGCGCGATTCTAAGCTCACCATTTTCGCTAAGCGCCACCGATGTAAGCGAGACTCCTGAAAGCGGATACTCAGTGGTGATTCCTCTAGCGCGTTCCTCGGCAGTAAGACTGCCTGACAATAGAAGTCGAATCGTCTCTTCGATCGGTGTCATGCTTGCAATCTTCCGTGAGACGGGTACGAGTCCCTTATCGGTGCACATGACGTTCCCCTCCGCGTCTTGGTCGCGCGTCGGGTCATAGTAGAAAAGATTAACAGTGCGCTCTCCTGGCGTTCGGCTCACATCAGTCTGTTCCTGACCTGGTTCGGTCTCGGGCACAACGCTGGTCTGGTTGGATGCAAAGAAAAGATACGCTCCAACTCCAAGGATAAGAAGAAAGGTTATAACGATGCTGAGAGTTGTTCTATCCATATACGGAAAGTGTAACAAATTGTTGGCAGACTAGGTTTCGAACCATACGAGAAACAGCCCCACCCTAAGGCAGAGCTGTTTTCGATTAAGAAAGGTTAGCGTACTGCTACCTCGGAACCACCTTCGACAATCGTTGCAAGTTCTGCCTGGGTCATCGGGATTTCCGAGATAGACATAGAACCGACAACAGTCACCAAAACTTCGGCACAACGACCAACTGCAAGCGCAGGGTTCACCAGGCGGCCATCCACCCACACCTTCTTGCTCTGGTTAAGGAGCACGTCAACGGTGTTAGTGATGCGAGGGTTCATGGCGTCCGCAATGACGCGGTAGCCAATCTGGTCCTCAACCTGGGAAAGCCTACAGGACGGAGTATCCGCCTGCGTACGCTCGATCTTGATGATCGTACCGTAAGGAAGCATGGCTGCGAGGTCGCGAGACCTTGCGGCTACGACTTCCGGGTTCGAGTAAGCGCCTACTGCTGTGATAAACGGGGTTGCGTCCGTTTGTCCCGGCACGGCATTATATGCGGTGAGCTTGGCC
>DATDUD010000013.1:0-15935 GCA_036517735.1 Minisyncoccota bacterium
CACACACTTCCTCATCGATCCAGGCAAGCCCGCGCAGAACGGCACGGTCGAGCGAAGCCACCGCAGTGATCAGGAGACCTTGTATGACCGAAACACGTTCCGATCGCTCCCTGAACTCAAACGGAAACTCAAGCGCTGGAATCGGGAGTACAATGACCTTGAGCACTGCGGACTGAATGGGAAAACACCCAACGAAGCGCTCGCACTAACAGTCTAAAGTTCCGCCATATGTGTGTGCCTAAAACAAGTATAGTTCTAACGTCGTCCCACATCCCCAGCAGAATAATTCGTTGGTTAACGACTCCTTGAATGAAACTTCTTATGCACCTCCCTTAGATGCGCATCCGTAACATGCGTGTAGATCTGAGTCGTGTTGATAGAAGCGTGACCAAGCAGCTGCTGCACCGAGCGGATGTCTGCGCCGTTTGAAAGAAGATCGGTTGCGAAGGAGTGACGGAGCACATGAGGGGTTACTTTCTTCGTAATACCGGCCTTGGCAGCGTACGTTTTCATAAGAAGCTCGATAGAACGGGGAGTGAGGCGGGTAGGGGACTTGCCCTTGCGAGGAACGCTCACAAAGAGAGCCTCTTCCATATCCTTGCGGGCTTTCAGGTATGCACGAACCGCGTTCTTCGCAGCAGGGGAGAGGAATACTACTCTTACTTTGTCACCCTTGCCACGTATCGAGAACTCGTCTCGCGTAAGGTCGAGATCAGTATCAAGTGAACAAAGCTCTGAAACACGAAGACCGGTAGAGAAGAGGAGTTCCATTATTGCCTTGTCGCGAAGAGAGCGCTCATCGTCTCCAGAAGCCGCATCCATAAGGCGGTTAAGCTCTGCAGAACTGATGAGGTCGAGCGACCGCTCAGGAGTCTTCGCCAGCTCTATCTTCTCAGGAGACATGCCGTCTATGTCACGCTTCCGTAGATACTTTAAGAAGGCGCGCAAAGCGATGAGGTAGTAATTCTGAGTGCGGCGCTTCATAGAGGAACCTTCTGTGCCCGGCTGACGGTTGAGCCATATGCGGAATTCACGGACACTGCTTTCAGTGATGTCGGAAACCTCCTTAATGTTCATTTGCGTGAAGAACCGAGTGAGGTAGTGATCGTAATTCTCGATGGTTTTCACAGCGCGGCCACGCTCAATCTCTATATATTCAAGGAATTGGCGCTTTAGGGCTTCGGCGTTCATGGCCATAGTATAACGTGAATATTGTGCGAACCTTATTCTGAGACACTTGCAAGATTTATCAAGGTGTGGTAAGGTATTGCCAATGCTTACGAAACGTGTGAAGACGGCCACGATAAAAGGTGTGGCGATGCATCCTACTGACTCCGGCTCCGCTTCGGTGCAGGTCGGCCTGCTTTCCCGCCAAATCGAGGAGCTTACCAAGCACCTCAAGAAGAACCCTAAAGATTTCCACTCCCGCCGAGGCCTTCTCCAGATGGTTTCTGACCGCCGTACACACCTTCGCTACCTCGAGAAGAACAACAAGCGCCAGTACTCGAATCTGATCAAGAAGTTGGGTCTGAAGAGGTAAAGGCCATCGGACCTTTCTTTCGCGTTTAGCAAGCAGACAAGTGCTACTATTTATCTGTGGCGCACTCGCCACCAGTTTTAATAACAAAAGGCGCTTCCGCCTTACCTAACACTCATTTATATGGCAGTAATCAAGCATCCGGCGCAGCGCGTAGGTGTGTTCATTGATACCCAGAACCTGTATCACAGCGCAAAGCATCTGTATAAAACCAGGGTCAACTTTCAAAGCGTGCTTCAAGAAGCTGTGGGAGACCGCATCCTCGTACGCGCTATCGCATACGTCATCTCTACCGAAAGCGGGGAGGAAAGCGCCTTCTTCGACGCTCTCACTAAGATAGGCATCGAGACCAAGGTAAAAGGCCTCCAGATCTTCTCCGATGGCGCGAAAAAGGCCGACTGGGATGTGGGCCTTGCGATAGACGCGGTGAAGCTTGCCCCCAAGCTCGACACCGTCATCCTTGCGACTGGCGACGGCGACTTCGTACCTCTTATTGAATATCTAGACATGAACATGGGGTGCCAGGTGGAAGTGATCTCCTTCGGGAAGTCTTCCTCCGCCAAGCTTAAGGAAGCTGCACACGCCTTTACCGACATGTGCGAAGACCCCAAGAAGTTCCTGATAGGACAAAGGGGATAAATGCTCACAACAAGGTCCCGCAATGCGGGACCTTTGCGTGTAAAATAGAAGGGAATGGCTGACCCGAATCCAACTCCGCCTCCGCAGCAGGGAAGTGAACCGGCTCGCGACATGTCGCAGTACATCCGCACGTATGCAAAGGATATTGCGGAGCTCACCAACCAGCCGGTGCCGATTACTCCCCCTCCGCCTCCCAAAGAGAAGGTGGTGCTTCCGGAAGTCGATCCTTCCCCGGTGAATCACCCAGGAGGAACCATCAAGGATTTCACACAAGAGACCATTGCTCTTACGAAGGAAGACAGTGCAGGCATATTCGCGCGCCCGCAGGCTCCACCGCCGCCACCTCCATCTCCTCCCCAACCAAGCGACACTGAAAAGAGAGAGGAGGTGCTTGCACGTCTCCGGCAGAAGATAGCAGCGCATCAGGCGCAGGCCCCCGTGCCCCCTCCGCCCGTAATACCTCCGCCACCTCCTCTACCAACACCAATACCCGTTCCCGAACCGACATTCTCTCCTTTCCCGCCGGTTCCTCCGAAGCCAGCTCCAGAACCCTCACCAGCTCCCATACCACAACTTGGAGTCGTTCCGGCAGATGCTGGCCCTTCGCCACTTCATACATATACCTCCGACTTCGCCGACCGCATCGACGAGAAGCAGGCTTCCAAATTTAGCGTGCTTGCAGCGGACAGCGACGCCGGAATTCGCACGATTGCGGGTGTTAAGAAGAGGAGCGGCATGCTTTCGGTCGTGTTGGCCGTGCTCCTTATCATCGTGGGAATGGGAGGGCTCTTTGCCGCATACCGATTCATGAGCATTGGAGAAGAACCAGAGGTTGCGCTTGGCGTGCCGTCCCTCATCCTTGCTGATGAGAAAATGGAGCTCCGAGGTCCTAACTATCGTCAGGACCTTGTAGATGCAGCTTCGCAGCCGCTTGTTGAAGGCAACATCCTTATAACGTACGTAACGGCGGCAAGTACCACGCCTCTCGGCCTTCAGAGCGCACCGCAGCCGGGAGGGGCGCTCATACGGCTCCTCAATCTCGGCGCTCCGGACATCATCTTCCGGAACGTGGATCTCTCAAGCACTGTCGGCGTTGTCGCAGCCGAAGGAGAGACCACTCCGTTCTTTATATTTAGGGTCAATTCATACGAACGTACGTTTGCTGGCATGCTTGCCTGGGAGAGTCGCATGCTTGCCAATCTCGATTCACTCTATCCTCCGTACCCAGCGCCCGTATCCGAACTAGCAACGACAACTGCGGCCAGTTCAGTCGTACAGCCTCCGGCTTCCTCCTTCTTCATCGATGAAATTGTCTCGAACATCGACGTGCGCATGATTAAGAACGGCTCAGGAAGGACACTTATTCTGTACGGATATAGCGATAAGGAAACGCTCATCATTGCACGGAACGAAGCAGCCTTTACGACGCTTGTCGCACGTCTTAACGCCACTCGCGGAGGGGAATAGGGCGTGGTAGTGTGTTGCTATATGATTGACACTACTAAGTACCGCGGCCGCCTTAAAGAGGAAAAAGTCCGTCTTGGGAAGGAAATGGAAACCATCGGACGCAGGAATCCTTCAAACCCGGGTGACTGGGAAGCAGTGCCGCAAGAAACTGAACAGGAAGCGGACCCGAACGACCGCGCCGACCAGATGGAGGAATACAGCGAGAACAACGCCATCCTCACAGATCTTGAGATCAGGTACAACGAGGTGAAGGACGCGCTGTTGCGCATCGAAAACAATACGTATGGAACCTGCAAGGTGTGCGGCATGGAGATAGAGGCAGACCGTCTCGAGGCTGACCCTTCAGCGGATACGTGCAAGGAGCATTTGAGTGCGTAGCAAAAGCAAAACAAGAACCGCCGGATATTATCTCCGGCGGTTTTGTTAATTTCTCTTATCGCGCCAAAGGATTCTTCGCACCGCGTACTTCAAAGTGGAGATGGTTTCCGGTAGAGCGTCCAGTACTTCCTACGTATCCGATAAGGCTGCCCTTCGATACCGAGCCGCCTGATACCGCAAGGCTCGACATGTGTGCATACAAAGTCTGCGTGCCGTTGCCATGGTCAATGACGATGTAGTTTCCGTAACCGCCGTTGTAGCCGCCTCCGCCCTTTGCAACGACGATTGTTCCTCCAGCTGCTGCATATATAGGTGTACCTGAGGGTGCAGAGACATCAACGCCGTTGTATCCGTGTATGCCCTGCGACACGCGCCCTCCTGGAAGCGGGTTGCCCCAGTTCCCAAGGCTTGCAGTCGTGCTCTTTGCTGCTGCGGAAGCCTTGGCACCGCTCTTTGCGGTCGTCTTCGCTTTCGCTTTCGGTTTCTCAATCGCAATGCGTCCTCCCGGCACGATTATCTCCGTGCCTGCGGTAATACCGCTTCCCGCATCAAGACCGTTGTACGCAGCAATGTCGCCTGCGTCCGCATCGTACTTGCGGGCGATTGACGCGAGAGTTTCGCCGCTCTTAACATTGTGCTGGATTCCCGAGACCGGAAGGATGACAAGGGTCGTGCCCGGAGTTACGGTCTTTGGGTCCTTAATATCGTTCGCCCAGAGTATGGTGTTTATGGAAACGCCGAACATTTCCGCGATCTCGGAAAGAGAATCTCCGTCGCGGACCGCATATACTGAGACACTACCGTTGCCGGAGCTTCCCGGCTCTACGACCGTACCTTCAACGCCACTTGCAGGGATAAGGGCTGCTCCTCCTGAAAGAGCAATGAGCTGGCTTCCCTTGGTGGGATTCGGATCAGGATTCACTGCCGCTTTAAGAAGAGCGAGCTTAGGATCATGCAAAAGGCCTTCGTTAGCGACTGCTGGAGTACCAAAAATCGGCCACTCGGCTATCGCGGAACGGGGTACGAAAAGGGTGAGAAGGCCGAGAAGGACAGCCAGTGTTCCGGCTGTGCCAACCGCTATGTATGCATTCCGAACGAAACGAACTATAGACGCTTCGGAAAGATTCGGGGTGTATTTAATACGTGGTATTGGGATCTTCAGCGTTCCTTCAGAATACAAAAATGGCTTACCTAAGCCATTCCTTTCAATCAGTCGTTACTGCAACTTGGCCAGTATAGCCCGGGGAGGTGGGCGGTCAACTCTTGACAGAGGACAACCTAAAGGGTCCATGAAGCGCGATATTTGCTGAAAAATGGCGTATTTCCTAAGAAATTTCAGCACTTTCTTGGTATACTCTCGAGGTGGATAACTCACTACCTCCATACCTTGAGCGTCTGAATGACCGCCAGAGGGAGGCGGTTCTGGCTATTAACGGTCCGGTTTCGGTCTTGGCTGGTGCCGGATCAGGCAAGACCGCCGTTCTAACGACCCGCACGTATCACTTGATTCGAAAGGGTATCCCGGCGGAGAAGATCCTTGCCGTCACCTTCACCAACAAGGCTGCACGGGAGATGCGTGAGCGCATTTCCCGCATGCTTGGCGTGCAAGAGGGACGCGATAGGCGTCCTGGAGCCTATGGCCTCCCATTCATTGCCACCTTCCATGGACTTGGGCGCGAACTTCTTGAAACGTATGGATCAATCATGGGCATACCCCGGCACTTCTGCGTGTATGACCGCGACGACTCGAAGAGCGCGATACGCAAAGCGCTTAAGGAACTCGAAGTAGACCCTAAAGAGATTTCGCCTGCCGCCATACTTGCGCGTATCTCAAAAGCCAAAAGCGAAGGCATGACACTTCCAGAATTCCGGGAGAAGTTCGGACGTGAGAGTTTCCGCACGCGCATTGTTGCGGAAGCGTGGACGAAATACGAAGAGACACTTAAAAAGGAGAAGGCGCTCGACTTCGACGACCTCATAATGCTTCCTGTGCGCCTGCTTGAACGGCATGAGGATGTCCGTGAACTTGTACAAAAACGGTTTACGTATCTGCATATCGACGAATATCAGGATACAAGCGTGCTACAAGGACGGCTTGTTCAACTTATGGCCGGAGAAAAACAGAATTTGTTTGTCGTGGCCGACGTGGATCAGGCAATTTATACATGGCGAAACGCAACTATAGAGAATTTACTTTCCTTTAGTGAGACGTATCCAGGTACCAAAACAATCATTCTTGAACACAACTATCGCTCAACAAAAACGATTGTTGAGGCAGCAAATCAAATCATTCAAATCAATCAAAATAGAAATAAAGATAAACGTTCCGTCACCAACAATCCAGACGGCGAACGCATCACCATACACGCTGCCGGCAATGCGGAAGAGGAGGCATCGTGGGTTGCACGCGAAGTGTCCCGTTCGAGCTTTCCGCTTGAGGAGGTTGCCATCCTGTACCGAACAAACGCGCAGTCACGCGCGCTTGAGGAAGCGTTTCTTCACGCACAAATACCGTACCGACTTCTTGGTACCCGTTTCTTCGATCGCAAGGAAGTGAAGGATGTGCTTGCCTGGGCGCGCCTTGTGCTTGAGCCAGACCGAGAAGCCGACCGCATACGTGCGGTGCAGTCTCCTTCAAGAGGGATTGGAAAGGTAACGCTTGGGAAGATAACTGCGGGACGTATAGAGGAGCTACGTCCATCAGACCGCGCAAAGGTTGAATCTTTTGAGAAAGTGGTGCGTGAACTTGGTGATGCCGCAGAGACCCTTCCACCCTCTGCATTCTTAAAGCTTGTCATCGAGAAGAGCGGTATGGAAACCGCGCTCCTTAAGGAAGGCGAGGAGGGGCAGGACCGCCTTGAGAACATTAAGGAGCTCGGCGCGCTTGCAAGCAGGCACGACGAAACTCCGGGAAGAGACGGCATCTCCGCCTTCCTTGCTGATAGCGCCCTTGCAAGCGACCAAGACGAGATGGACCGCCCTCTTGAAGCAAAGAAGAAGGGAGTGACATTAATGACGGTGCACGCAGCGAAGGGCCTTGAGTTCGACATGGTATTTGTCACGGGGCTTGAAGAAGGACTCTTCCCGCACGAGAACATGGCCGAGGAAGAACGTGACGAGGAAGAGGAGCGCCGACTCTTCTATGTCGCCGTCACCCGCGCAAAGAAACGCCTCGTGCTCACGCTTGCGCGCATACGCCGCGTGTACGGCACGGACTTCTTCTCGGAGCCGTCGCAGTTCCTGCGTGACATAGATCCGTCGCTTGTCTCATTCCTTGAAGCAGACGAGTATGAGGACGTGATACAGATTTAGTATGACGAAACAGTCACTCGGGCAGAACTTTCTCATGCATCCCGCAACCGGTGAGCGTATTGTGCAGGCTGCCGAACTTTCAAAAAAGGAACATGTGCTTGAGATAGGTCCTGGCACCGGCATGCTGACGCGTGCACTTCTCAAGGAGGGTCATAGCGTGACCGCCGTTGAAGCAGATGGTGAACTTGTCGAGAACCTTGTGGAAACGTTTGCGGAAGAAATCAAATCCAAGAGGCTCAAACTTGTGCACGAAGACATTCGTACCTTCAACCTGTCTTCGCTTCCGAAAAAGTATTCCCTCGTCGCTAACATCCCGTACTACATCACCGGCGAGATCATCCGAACGTTCCTTACGGCAAAGTGGAAACCTCGTTCCATGACCCTTCTTGTTCAGAAGGAGGTGGCAGTACGGATTACGGGAAGGGGAGAGAGAAACCACAAAGAAAGCCTTCTTTCTCTTTCAGTGAAAGCATACGGAGACCCGAAATACTGCTTCACCGTGCCGAAGGGAGCGTTCAGGCCGGTTCCGAAGGTGGATTCAGCTGTCATTTCCATACAAGACATCCGAAAGGACTCATTCAGGAACGTTAAAGAAGAAGAATCTTTCTTCGAGCTTCTTAAAATGGGGTTTGCGCATAAAAGAAAGGTTCTTTCAGGGAATTTAGCCGATAAATACGGTCAAAAGAAGGTTGGGGAAGCATTCGTAGCCGCTTCAATACCTCACAAAGCACGTTCGGAAGATCTTTCATTGGCTGACTGGAAGCGACTTTTTGTAAACCTCTCCTAGTGCACAGGTTGTTAGGAACTTGTGCACATGTCTGTGCATGAGTTATCCCGATACTTATACATAGTTATGCAGCACTTTTCCCCATTCATCTAGGGTTCATGCTAGTATTTAGCTAGCTTTTATGCCTATTTCCGCGAAAAGCGCTCGCATTGGAGGAGCCGGACTCATAGCCGTACTTATGGTCGCGGGTGGGTACGTACTTCCCGGTTTTCAGTTCCCAGAAACCAAGCCGGTGAACGCAGAACTGACCGACGATATTCTGGCCGAATACGTCGCAAAGGATACAGATGCCGATGGTCTCCCAGACTGGCAAGAGGTTCTCTATGGAACTAACCCAAACGTCGCTGATACGGACGGAGACGGTATTTCAGACGGGGAAGCGGTGCGGCGTGGTCTTCTTACTCCCACTTCTCTTTCCTCTCAGATCCCTTCAGACCCCATAGGGGAGGAGGATATTCCGGGCGAGGCGCCGGCTCCAGGCAGCGTTACCGAGCGTTTTGCGCAATCCTTCCTCGAGTCCTACCTTCGTGCAGGCGGAGGACAACAAATAGACGCTGAGGCACAACAGGCTCTTATCGAAAGTCTCATGAAAGGCTTTACGGACGAAGCTGCGGAGTCATTACATTCAACTTACACGCGCGTATCCATACGGACTGATGCTGGCACAAACGCAACTGCATACGCGGGAAGGATCGAGCAGTTGCTTGAAACGACACTGCCCGACGACCCAAACTCAAATATAGAAACCCTTACTGAACGGTTTGTTAGGGAGAACGACGCAGCGGCAGGCGCGCGTCTTACTACATTGAGTTCTCAGTACGCAGAAGCAACCGCAGCACTCCTTGCAACACCTGCACCACCTTCGCTTGTGGACGCACACTTGCGTCTCATACGGGCGATTGACGAAACCGGGCGATCTGCAAAAGGGCTTGGGAGTTATAAGAACGATCCGGTGCTTACTATGGGTGCCCTTGCGGTCCTTCCCTCGGCACTTGATGAAACGATTGGTGCACTTACGCTCATCGCCGAAGGGGTTCTTATGGAAGGCGAGCCGGCTCCGGGCGCACCAGGATATCTTACAGTGAAGACCGTGCGGGAAATTCAATCGCCATGAGCTGCACTTCTTTCAAACGACGTATTGCAGGAGTTCTTTGTGGGCTTTTGGTGATAATCGGAGCGTACGCCCCTACGCCGTATACAACGCCGCACGCCCACGCATTCTTTGGGGACCTGGCCCTTGTTGCTAAGGAATACGGCCTCGACGCGATTGCTTGGCTAGTCGCGGACGCAGCTTGGCAATCAGTAACTCAAAGTATCGTGAATTGGATCAACTCGGGATTTGACGGCTCTCCCGCCTTCGTTACTGACCTTAAGGAAAATCTTGGGAATCTTGCGGACGCGGTTGCGGAAGATTTCATCCGTGGCCTCGACGACGTTGTTGAAAGTAATACGGGTTTCTCAATTCGTGCTCCTTTCCAGGATCAGATTGCTTATGCCCTTCGCGAGGAGTATTACCGCACATCGAGTAGTTACGGCTTCGACACCCGCTTCCCGTATCAGGACTGCAACAGAGGAGGGGGATTTAGTTGGAATAACTTCCTGTGTGGAAGCCGGGATACGAATAATCCGTACGGCCGATATATGATCGCGCGCAATGATCTGTTTAATCAGATCGATGAAGAAACTCGGAATACATTAGAGGAGATTGGTTGGGGCAACGGTTTCCGTTCATGGCGAGGCACATGCGGCCCATATGGGAATCGTTCTTCTGAGTCCAGCACTGCCGGAGGCTCAGTAGACCTTAGCAGCAGAGACACTACGAGGGGGTGTAGCATTCGGACTCCTGGCGCAGTTATCGAAGCACAGCTTGTCGATGCCATTGGCAAGCCACTTGAACGGCTCACGATGGCGGACGAATTGAATGAAATCTTCGGCGCTCTTATGTCGCAGCTTGTGAACCAGGTACTCGGCAGTACGGGGCTTTCAGGGGTATCGCAGCCGACCTCTGGTGGAGGTCGCTCGTATATTGACCGCGCCACTGACCCGACGAATCTCACCAGCGGATTCGCCGCTGTAAGGATAGACGATCTGCGTAACGACATTGCTACCGCGCAGGTAGGCTGGCAGCGCATTCGAAGTGTGGCAGTGGATGCTCGACAAGCGTGTTCACGCGATAGCGCGCGCTCAAGCGAAGCAGACACGGTCATTGCATTTGCTGACAAGAACCTAAGTGACGCTTCAGCAGCACTCAACGAGCTTGCAAACATCGAGGCGGAACGGGTCCGTCTCTCGCGCTCAGGAGCAACCCAGGACGACATCAACGCACTTGGAAACAGGTATACTTCTCTCCTTTCTAAAACAGGGAGTGTCGCAGAAGGGACTCCAGAAAGTCGGCCCGGATCAGGAACGCTCTTTACGCAAATGACTGAGCTTGCTGCGGAGTGCAGATAACAGTCTATGACTTCCATAGTCAACCAAACTCCCAAAATACTGCTACTTTGTTTAGCTCTTGTTCTTGCTTGTGCTCCCTTTCTAGCAAGCGCACAGTCAAATGAACAAGGTGCTGATGTGTCGAACGCCGAAGCGGCAAGAGCGGCACGTGACTATGTTTTAAGGCAGGTGGGTGGTGATCCGTTAAATGTTGAGGGGCTTGAGTACTGTAACAATAGTGCATTGTGGGTAGGGCTCGGAGAGACATGTGGAGGCGTGGCCCAGGTCGACGGTAGTTTAAATGAATGGCCATCAGTTACGTTTTACAAAGGAGAGATTCTGAAATGTTATTGGCCACCAAGAATACAAGATGCGTTGGGGGTCAGCCTGGCCTATGGAGGTCCAAGCTGCGTCGTGACAAACGTGGCACGTACTGAGCAACGTTTCTTCAGTGACACTTGGCTTGGTGGAAGTGCAGCGTTACGGGCAGACATGCAGGGAAATATCCTGGACTACTCGGAGCAGGGAGCCTTGGCAGATGCAGCAGAAACATTTCTTCCCTCTATCTTTGATACTGTTGGTGAAGTCGCTGGGAAAATGATTTGGGGGGTCGCCTGGCTTATATTCCAGCTTGCAACGCTGCTACTTGCTCTTGCCGGAACTCTGTTCAACTGGGTAATGCTGAAAGCGGTCTTCCAATTCTCCACGCTTATTGGGGCATCACCTGGCCTGCTCACCGCATGGAGCATTCTTCGTGACATCGGAAACATGCTTCTCCTTTTCGGCTTCATTTTCATTGGAATCGCAATGATCTTGGATTTACATTCATATCCTGCAAAGAAAGCCTTGCCTCGCCTCATCATCTTTGCAATTTTGATGAACTTCAGTCTTTTTATTGCAGGAGCTGTCATCGACAGCTCAAACGGCTTGAGCTCAGTTTTGTATAACCAAGCGAACGACGATCCGTGCGCCACCGGCGCTTCAATTAACCCAGACGAGGAAGGCAATCTTACTCAAGCTGAATGTTCTGTAAACTACGGCATCTCTGGTCATATGATGCAGTCCATGGGGCTGGCTTCACTATTCACCGCCGGAGACATCGGCGCAGGAAAGATAGACGCCGCTCCTATGGTCGGACTTGCTTTGTTCGCGCTCGTAGGCGCCTTTGTGTTCTTCGCGGCGGCCATCATGCTCATCATTCGTGCTGTCGTACTAACCTTTCTAATGGTGCTCGCTCCCATCGGCTTTGCCGCACTGGCCATCCCCACGCTCGAAAAGCACGGAAAGGACTGGTGGAATCGCCTTATCCACCAATCCTTCTTTGCACCAATCTTCCTCCTTCTTGTATTCGTGAGCTTGAAGATAACGGACTCTTTCGCCGGCCCGGAGACTCGAGGCAGTCTTGCGGGAGCTTTGACGCATCCAGAAGCTTCGGTCATGGGGGTGATTATGGTGTTTGGGCTAGTCATCGGATTCCTTATCTTCTCACTTGTCGCTGCGAAGAAATTCGGGGCGATGGGTGCGGACTTTGCGGTAAAGACGGCAGGAGGGCTCACTGCTGGAACAATAGGCTGGGCAGGACGAAGGACTGTAGGAGCAGCATCATATAATGTTGGGCAGAATTTAAGCAAAACTCGCTTTGGCCAAACTGCGTTCGGCGGAGCTGTGGCTCGCGGGGCAGGCAGCCTTGGAACCAAGAGCCTTGATCTCCGAGGTTTTGGATTTGTCGGTTCAGGCGCAAAGGCGGCTGGAATTGGGGACATTGGAAAGCCGGACAAGGACGCCCTAAAGGGGTATAAGGGTCAGCTTGAGGCTGCTGCTAAAAAGCGAACAGATTACGCAGAGTCGCTTGAGATGACTGATGAGGAGAAAATAAAGGCCGCGGAGCTTAAGGCTGAGCGAGAAAGAATCGAGAATAAGCAAAAGAAGAGCCGGCGAGAACTTGATGGCGCGCGCAACGAGATTGAAGATAACGAGAAGAAGAAAGCGAGATTGAAGACGGAGATTAATGACGCGGCCGCGCGCGAAGCTGAGTCAAAGTTGCGTGGTGACCTTACCGGTGAGGCATCGGCCCGAAGTGCGGCTGTGACTGCACATGATGCGCTGGATCAGCTTGACGAAAAAGCAAGAAGTGATGCCGCTGAACTTGCGAGGATACAAAGCTCATTCGCCTCAGAAGACGGGGCGTACAGGAAACGTCTTGACGAGATAAAAGAAGACATCGAGAAGAACGATCCGAAGGGACGATACGCAAGAAGTTTGGTGAGCACAAGTAAGGTGATGCCTCCATTTACAGGAAATGCAGCAAGAGGAAAGGCCGCAAAGAAGATACTCGGTGACCTCGGCAAATCAGAAGCTCAAAAACTACGAGAAGCACTCGGTAACGTGAACAAGGGTCTCACCAACTTTAGTCCTCCAAGTAGTCCGCCTAGTGGAGGAAGTAGCAGTTCCGCAGCAGGTACGAGTTCCGGAGCAAGTGCTGGGGGAGCTGCACATCCTTAATAACTAGGTCTGCTATCATCAAGTAATGGACGAGCAGGAAAACTTTAATGAAGATCTTTCGATTGAAGAGGCCGTCGCAACGGTCGTTGCTGACTTGCCAGAGGCGGTTCAACGTTTCGTGACCGGACCAGAGCGAGACGAAGTTTCGCTTGACTTGACCAGAAAATACGGACTGCACGCGGATCAGGCAGGAGATTTTGAACATGCGTATATGTTTTTATTGCTTGGACTGCAAACGCCGGAAGAGTTCGCGCGTAAGTTGCGCGATGTGGGACTTCCAGAAACCACAATTCAAGGACTAGCCACAGACATGAACGAGCGGGTTTTTAAGAAACTCCGTAAGGAAGAGCGTCTTAAGTCTTCAGTCCTAACTGCTCCAAATATCCCAAAGCCACCCCAGGTGCCTGTAATGGAGGTCGGGAACAGAGATATCCCACCAAATCTGCCGGGACAATATGTCCCACCAGAGACACCCCCTTTTGCCACACAAACTGTTCCTCAGTCCACGGCTACACCACCTCCTTCTCCACTACCTGCTTATTCGGTTCCTCTTATGCAAAACGCTCCTGTTTTATATCAACCCCTTCCAACCACTCCTATATATAATAATCCTGCTCCTGTACCTCCTACGCCCGAGACATACCACCAGGCCACACGCACCATGGCCCGCGACATGGAGCTTGCTACGCAGGGATATCAAGGACAAGCTGCACAACCCGTATTCCAAAGTGCACCGGCTCCCGTACAGTACGCTCCAGTTCCTGCTCCCATAGTCCCTCCGGCTCAACCTTTCGTTCCTTCACCACAAGCAGCTCCTACGCCCGAACCACTTCAACCAAACTATTCTTCTCCCGCCACGGCCCCTGTCCGTCTCACACCCGTTGACCGCGTACATACAAATGCTCCCATAACGAAAGAATACGGAAGCGACCCGTACCGAGAGTCAATTGAGTAGCAGATATCGGGTATACTGGAACGCATGGAGGAGTACCAGGTACCCCAGTTCATTGAGGTCGAGGACAAGATCTTTGGACCATTGACCCTCAAGCAGTTCGTATACGTTGCAGGAGGCATCGGTCTTTGCGTCATCATCCTTCTTTCCCTTCCTTTTTATATAGGAGTGATTCTGGCACTTCCGGTTGCGCTCCTTTCAGGGGGTCTTGCATTCTATAAGGTAAACAATAAGAACCTGGTCGACATGATTGAGGCTGCACTCACGTTTTACACAAAAGAACGCCTGTATACCTGGAAGAAAGAGGCTAAAAAGGAAGGTGTCCCGGCCCTTGAAGCTCCTGCAGTTCCTACCCGCGAGAAGCTCATCCTCACTCAGGGGAAGTTGAAAGACCTTGCCTGGTCGCTCGATATCAAGGATGAGCAGGCGAAGCAATAATATGGTATCTTCCCGCGCATCTCAGTCGTTCGTACCGGTCGAGGAGGTCCGGAGCGGTATCGTCATCCTCAAGGACGGCGGGTACCGGGGCATAATGATGTGCTCTTCTCTTAACTTTGCGCTCAAGAGCGACGACGAACAGAAAGCTATCATTGGAGGCTTCCAGAACTTCCTTAACACTCTCGACTTCTCGGTGGAGATAGTGATCCACTCACGAAAGACTGATATTCGTCCGTATCTTGGACTTCTTGAGGAACGCATGGGAGCTCAAACGAACGAACTCATGCGCGTGCAGGTCCGCGAATACATCGGCTTCATCCGAAACTTTATCGAAGGAGCCGATATCATGACGAAAACCTTCTACATCGTCGTGCCGTATTCAGGAGGTTCTCCTAAAGCAGTTACAAGTGCTCTTTCATTTATTGGAGGAGCTAAGAAAGAAGAGGGGGCAACTGGAGATACCTCTTTTGAAGAAAGTCGCGTACAGCTCGAGCAGCGCATGGCGCTTGTGCAGGGAGGTCTCGGATCGGCCGGTATCCGTGCAGTTCCTTTGGGTACAGAGGAAATAATCGAGCTTCTGTATCGCTCGTTCAATGTGAGCGAGAACGAGAATCCGATACGGCTCACACAATAATATGGCTTTACTTGATTTTCTAAACCGTGGAAAAAAAGAGGACGAGGTGAAGATCACCCCGGTTCTTCCCAAGGATATATATGCAGAAGGCACACTCAACCTTGCCGACACCATCGCACCCGCAGCGCTTAAGGTCGCCTCAAGAGAAATCGAACTTGGCGAGAAAGTTGCTCGTTCCTTCTATACCATCTCGTACCCTCGCTTCCTTACCGACTCCTGGTTCACCCCCATCATTAACCTCGACAAGGTCTTTGACGTAGGCATCTTTATACATCCGCTTGAGACGAGTATCATGCTCAGGAACTTCCAGAAGAAGGTTGCAGAGGTTGAAAGTCAGATCATGGAGCGCGAGAGTAAGGGTCTCGTGAGCGACCCGATGCTCGACACGGCGTACCAGGACTTGGAGAGCTTGCGGAGCTCACTTCAGCAAGCCCAGGAACGCCTCTTCGAAGTCGGTCTCTACATGACCCTGTATGCCTCTTCGAAAGAAGAACTCGACAAGGTTGAGGGGGAAGTGCGGGGGATACTCGACTCGAAGCTTGTGTATACGAAGCCTGCGCTCTTCGAACAGGAGCAGGGCTTCCGCTCGACGCTGCCACTCGCGCTCGACGAGCTCAACGTCCATTCAAAGCTGAACTCTTCTCCTCTTTCATCCATCTTCCCCTTCGTTTCCTTCGATCTTTCAAGCGACCGTGGCATCCTCTATGGCATCAACCGTCATAACTCCTCATTGATCCTTTTCGATCGCTTCTCCCTCGAGAACTATAACTCGGTGGTTTTCGCGAAGAGCGGATCGGGAAAGAGTTACGCCGTAAAGCTCGAGATCCTCCGTTCCCTCATGTTCGACACGGAGGTTATC
>DATDUD010000014.1:0-6751 GCA_036517735.1 Minisyncoccota bacterium
AGGCAGATAGGGGCATACCCAAGACAAATGGACCGGAAGCAGTACCTGAGGTCCATAAGAAACGTCTGCCTTTTCCTCTCAGGACGAGTAAAGTCGCTTCGTCAGACCCTTACGAAGGAAATGCACAGGTTTGCAAAAGAAGAACGCTTTGAGGAAGCTGCAACTATACGTAGACAGTTATTCGCTCTCGACCACGTGCAGGACGTGTCCCTCATACGCGAAGAGCACGGTGAAGAGAAGTTGGGGCCGCGCATCGAGGCGTATGACACGGCGCATATCAGCGGTACGGATGCGATCGGAGTTATGACAGTCATTGAGAATGGAGTGCCCATAAAGACCGACTACCGCACCTTCAAGATACGGGGAGTAGGAGGAAAATCTCTGAATAACGATATCGCCTCACTCAAGGAAGTTCTTTCAAGAAGGCTTGGACATCTGGAATGGCAGCTTCCAAAGGCCTTCGTGATTGATGGAGGCAAGACCCACAAGAAGGCAGCAGCAGAAGTGCTTAAGGAGGTTGGGATAGGGATACCGATCGTTGCAGTTGTGAAGGATGAGCGGCATAGACCGCGGGAGGTCATAGGAAGCCTTCGTGCAGGCATAACGGACGCTGACGCCGTCCTCGCCAACTCAGAAGCTCATAGATTTGCACTTGCGCGGCACAGGTGGGCGAGGAGTTCAAAACTCCGGAAGCTTAACGGGAAGTAGGGAATTCTCTTTTGCTATACTTTCCCTATGCACACCACGGTCGTCGGCATTCTCAGGGGAGGTCCGTCGCGCGAGCACGAGATCTCCCTTAAAAGCGGGGCAAGCATATTGAAGAGTCTTCCTGACGACCGTTTCCAGGTACGGGATATATACATAGACAGGGAAGGAGTTTGGCACGAGCGAGGCAAGCCGACAGATCCCGGCCGGGTTCTCCCTTCGATGGACGTAGCACTCGTTATCGTTCACGGTGCATACGGACAGGACGGCGAGGTACAGAAAATACTTGATACGTACGGAGTCCCATACTCAGGTCCCGATCCATTCCATGCCTTTTATGCGTCGCATAAGGTTATGGCAAAAGAGCAGGCAAAAAAGGCGGGCGTACTAGTACCCCGATACCTTTTTGCGCAAAATGCCGAGGAAGCGGATACGATTACGCGCGAAGCTGTGCGACTCTTCGCTCAGCCGGTCGTAGTGAAGCCTGTGGACTCTGGTTCCTCAGTAGGTGTATCTATGGTCAGCGGATATCAAACAGTGCTCAATACTATCCTCGCCATTTTTGAAGACGGAGCAAGGGGAGTGATGGTCGAGGAGAGAATAAAGGGGACTGAAGCTACGGTAGGAGTGGTCGAGGGGCTTCGTGGAGAAGCTTTGTACGCACTCCCACCGGTTGAGATAGTACCGGCTGAGGGACATGACTTCTTTTCGTATGAAGCAAAGTATTCGGGAAAGTCAGAAGAGATCGTTCCAGGCCGTTTCTCCCGCGATACCACAGAAGAACTTATGGAGGCTGCACGCACGATGCATAAAGCTCTTGGCCAACGTCACTACTCACGCTCTGACTTTATCGTCTCAAAGAAGGGAGTCTATTTCCTTGAACTTAATACTGCGGCTGCTGTTGGCATGACAGATGGATCATTGATGCCCAAATCCCTTGCAGCCATTGGTGTGAAGCTTCCTGAGTTTGCATCACATCTAGTCGATCTAGCTCTGAACAAATGACCAAACTAACTGAAAAAGAGTGCGTTCCTTGTAAGGATGACTTCCCTGCCATGACTCTTCCACAGGCACGTGATCTTATGGAGCATGTACCTGGATGGACACTTTCTGGGGACGGTACGTTCATTTCTCGCTGCTACAACTTTCCGAACTTCAAGAAAGCTTTAGCGTTCACGAACAAGGTGGGTGAATTGGCTGAGAGTGAAGGACATCATCCTGATATCGAGCTTTCTTGGGGGAAGGTCGGAATCACCCTTTTAACCCACTCGGTAAAGGGCCTTACGGAGAACGATTTCATCGTTGCGTCCAAGATAAATGAGCTGCAAGATTAGCTGGGGTATGGTATATATATCCGGTACGGGCCGTTAGCTCAGTTGGTAGAGCATCTCATTTGCAATGAGAGGGTCGCAGGTTCGAATCCTGTACGGTCCACACGAGGGATTTTGGGGATGTAAAGGCGTCACTTTATTTGAGGGCGCATATAGGCACTTACTTTAGCTTCCTTAGCAGGCACTCCCTTCAGAGCCACTGCAGAGGTATAATAAAGCAGTATTTCTAACCACTCGCTTATATGAAGTTTTTTGAGCGGTTCCGATCATCTTCCCCAGACGATGATCAAGAGCAAGCTACACGAAAGCGGAGTCAGGCTGAGCAGGAGCTTTTCGAAGCCGCCGAAAGCTATAACACCACCCTCGCTCACATTGACGAAAGTAAAGCTGCCGCAGCGAGTCACGCTGCCACCGAACGCCTTGATCTGCAGGTAGAGAGCGCCCGCGTTCATGCACAGGTCGGTAACATCGACCTTCTTCGAGAAAAGGCACGGCTTGAGGTGCAAAACCAACTCGCGTTGATGAAGCTCAAGCACGGGCAGCCCGGCACCGAAGAATTTCGAGAAATGAACGCAGAGATCGAGGAACGGACGAAACGCATCGCTAAAATCAATGAGCTCGTCGGAGCAGCCGAAGACGAAGCTGAGAGACAGATTCGTTCCGGGACTTAGGGACTTGGGGGACTTATCTCAGCACCTTTAGCGGCACGTTCTTCTCTGCACACTCGTATGGCTATCTTCGCAAGCAACAGACCGAGCTCCTTCAGACGCGCACGCGCCACTTCTTGCTGCTCGGGAGTGAACTGCGAAAGATCAAATGTTCGAACTGCCCCCTGATGCGGTCCACCTCAAATGACAAAACCTCCCAATGGGAGGTTTTGTCATAACATGTCGGGCCGCCGAGAATCGAACTCGGGTTATACGCACCCGAAGCGTACGTAATACCACTATACCACGGCCCGGTCGGGCTGCCGGGAATCGAACCCGGTCTCCGTCCACCCCATGGACGCGTACTACCGGTATACTACAGCCCGAATAAAGAGACACTAGCACACTCCCTGTGGGCGATACAGGATTCGAACCTGTGACCTCACGCGTGTGAAGCGTGCGCTCTAACCAACTGAGCTAATCGCCCGACGGACGGTAGTGTATCATCAAGCCTGACATGATCGAACAGGGCATTCTCTACATTCAATCAGTAATTGCAGCGTATGGCGCATGGGGAGTCCTTCTTGCCGTTCTTATTGAGGAGGTGGTTGCGCCGATTCCTTCAGGGCTTGTACCTCTTGCAGCTGGTTTCTTTCTTCTTCCCCCTGACGCCGGTTTCGCTGTTGTTGGCGCAAAAGCACTGTTTTTAGTAGCTCTTCCTGCCGCCATAGGCATTAGCATCGGTTCTTCGATCTTCTATGGCATTGCCTACTACGGTGGGAAGCCGGTTATTGAACGAACCAAAAGATATACGGGAATCTCTTGGAAAGATATTGAGCGTATAGAGAAGAGGATGGCAGTTGGGAAGAGGGATGAGATAACATTGTTCGTGCTACGCATGCTTCCAGTCATTCCCGGCTTCGCCCTTTCAGGCTTTTGCGGGATCGTTCGTTATCCCTTCTCGAAGTTCTTGGTCATAACTTTCCTCGGATCAGGACTGCGCGCCTTTGCACTAGCACTTGCTGGTTGGCAGGCAGGGGAATTCTATATCCGTTACATGGAAGTCATTGATCACTTTGAGAAGCAAATCTTTATCGCACTCCTTCTTACTATTGTTCTTTTTACAGTCCTCTATTACGCCTGGTCCCGAAGCAGAAGAGTCTAGCGGCCCTGTCCGTAGTATTTCTTAAGGAGGGCAACGTGGCCCTCGTATGTTGGAGAGCAGTGGAATCGTCCATACTTGTCATGGAAATAGAAGACGCAGTCGGTCTGCTTGGGGTTGAGCGCAGCCACCACTGCGGCTATTGAAGGGTTCGCGATGGGGCCAGGAGGAAGTCCCGGTCCTCGGTACGTGTTGTATGCGTGCTTAATGTTCTTGTCAGCAGGTTTTGGAGTAGGCCACCAGCCTCCCTTGCCTCCCGCAAGCGTCGCCTTGCTGTACTGCATAGTTGCGTCTATCTGCAAGTTCATGCCCACAAAAAGACGGTTCCAGATCACTCCTGATATCTGACGCATATCGTTCCATCCTCCTGCCTCGCGTTCGATAAGGGAAGCGATGATAATGGCGTCCTCAAGGGGAACTTGGGCTGCGGTGGTTGAGCTGTACCGCGAAAGTATCTCAGTCTCGAAACGTTCATTCGTTATCTTTGCGACATCTGCAGGTGCTGTCACTCCTACAAAATACGTTCCAGGAACGAACTGTCCGTCGGGAAGATTCGGGTTATTTGCATGTACCTCTTTAAGAAAAGCTGCGCGCTGTGCGCTTGTCCACTTGAGCTTTGCACCAAAGGTAGCAGCAACCTCCTCCCCGCGCTGTCCGGGATACACGGTCACGAACAGGTTGTTAATTCCTGCAGTGCCAGCAATCTGTTGATACACAGAAGTTTCTGAAATGAAAACAGCAAGCAGCTGGTATGCCATCTCCGCATAACTCACCGCGGCGCTAAGCGCGGTGGGAGCGACTGACAGGAGTTCTTCGATCTCAGGGTCGGTCACAATTGTTTTCTCGGCAGGGTAGACGCTGACAGGGAAGGAGTGGGTGTTCTGCACCAAATTCTCATCCTGAAGGTCGTGCTTGAGAACGCTCGGGAGTGAGAAGAGGGCGAGTGCAATGGCAAACGCCGCGCCTATGATCGGCAACAGGGGGTGGTGCGGAGATCGATTCCTGCGCATCTCGCGCATAAGACGCTCGCGAGTCTTTGGAAGTTTACGAGTCTGCCGTGGGCGCGGCATGAGCGTCCTCGGAATGCGTGGAATATTCATGTGTATACATTGTACCGTCCTTCATGGACAATCCAACAGCTTGGAGTTAGGTTCTGTATATATGAAGACGCGCCCTGAAAAGGAGCTTATTACTTTCCGCTTCACGAAGTTGGTAGGTTCTACGCCCTCTCTTATCCTGCACACCCTTGTTTTTGCGGGATTCTTTGCGCTTGTCATTCTCGATATTCTTGCGCTTGAGACCATGCTCCTTATTCTCACAACGCTCGTATCTCTCGAGGCTATTTATCTCGCCATTTTCATCCAGATGACGGTGAATACGAACACAGAAAGTCTTAGGGAGGTCGAGGAAGACATTGATGAGATTCAGGAGGATGTAGAAGAACTTGGAGAGGACATGGACGAGATCCAGGAAGATCTTGAGGAGATACAGGAAGATGAGGAGGAATACGAACGGCGCGACAAGGCACAGGCTAAAAGTCTTGATCAGCTTACGGAACACGTGCGGAGGATCTTGGAAGACCTCGAGGCAATGAAGAGAGGGAAGTAGGCTATTAACTTTTGTTCCTTTGCGCTAAGAGCGTATTTGAGTAGTATTCAGCCCAGAGGCAATATAAGGAACTTGTGATGCGGATCACCCTTCGGCGGGTTGGGCGGTTCTCATCCACGGGAACCGCCTGCAATCTCTTTGTCTACGCCCCTTTGTTCTATGTGCTTAGAGAGTACGGAGACACGGCGGCATCGCTGATAGGCCTTGCTGTCAGTAATACCCTGGCATTTATTCTTCAAAAGTACTGGACGTTTAAGGACAAGGATAAAGAAGCGCTTAGGTACCAACTGCCGCTGTACGCCCTCATGAGGATCATATTCGTTATCCTCAATGCGGTATGTCTGAATTACGTTCTGCAGCACGTTTATCCAGAGCGCTATGTAGCACAGGCGATTGTCCTATTCGTGCTGGGAATCCCAGGCTATGCAATCAGCGATTTGATTTTCAAGGAACGGCCAGTAGCCGTTGTACCCGCATAAAGCCGCCGCCAATGGGGAACTATTGGAGGCGGCTTTCCTGTTTATTGACTGTTAAACGAATATATACTCTCTTTATGCTAAATCGTCTTAATGTGAAGCGACCTATAACTCCATACATTGTCACTCAGCCTTTCGGCGGAGACCTGAATTGCATAGATATCGAAACTCGAACCAAATGTATTTCCCGTACACGCGAAGGGGTATGCCCTGCTGGATACGAATCTCTATACCTATCCTCGGGACTTAATGGGCACAACGGTGTTGATTTGGTGGCAGCGCATACGCAGCCGGTATACGCAGCTACTGACGGTCTTACATACAAGGTAGTCTCTGAGGAACGTCGGGGAATCGGAGTCGAAATTGTTTCTAAAGAATGGTTTCATTTAGACGGAATTGAACGAGCATACCGGGTGAAGACAAGGTATTGGCATCTAGATTCGTATGTAGTTACACAGGGTCAGGAAATCAAAGCAGGGGAATTAATTGGATACGCAGACAACACGGGACTATCCTCCGGTACCCACCTTCACTTCGAGCTCAAGCCTGTCCGGAGACGTTTTCCTAGTGGATTCCGCAACGTCTTCCAGAAGAACGGATACTTTGGTGCCATGGATCCAGAGCCGTATTTTGGGGATTAAGTGAAAATGCTACACTCAATACATATGGTAGGGTCCACGGCCCGTGAGGGGTCTTTTTATACTCTATGGCGCTAACTGCATTTGCAGCAGAAACTGCCGAGCATACCGCTGAAGGCGGCACTATTCATGTTGTTCTTAAGGCTGAGCCCGTAGGTCATCTATTGGGATTGCCTATAACCAA
>DATDUD010000015.1:0-6700 GCA_036517735.1 Minisyncoccota bacterium
GCTTCCTGATCGGTGCCGTTCATAGAGGAAGGATAGCATAAACAAAGGTTAAAATTCCCCGCGTCTTCACCTATTCTTAGAAAGGAAGCGTGCTATCATTTAGGGTATGAAGTGGTTTTCTTTACGTTCAGCAAAAAAACCAAAGTCCGGTCAGGCTAACAGTCATTCTCGAGATATTTCGAAAGTCATTGAACGTGTGGATTCTCAGATTGGACGTGCCGTTACTCGTCTTGCCGATCGATAGTGATAACGTACCTCTCTGACGAAGGGTGAACGTATTCTTCAGAGAATCTACTGAAGATATATAAGTTAAAACAAAAGAGTCCTCAGATTACTCTGAGGACTCTCCCAGCAGGTTTTCTATTAGCGGGTAAGACAGTACTCCTTACTCCCTTCTATGACAGATTCAGCAGCTCCAGGAGCGCAAATGGTAATGCGACCGGTTGAAGAAGCCTGGGAGATCGTATACCCGGTATCGTAGTTCTCTCCCGCGCTTGTGCAGAAAGAGGTGATGCACGTGTTTGTCCCATCTTTGGGGTCATAGGGAAGTTCGGATAGATATAGAGGGACAAGGCACGGACGCAGGTCGTAACCAGTCCTGGCAATACTTGTAGGATTTGTGGGAAGACTGCTGCAGTCAGTGTCCGTAAATAGACCGCGGTTCTCTGCGAGCCGATTTCCAATAGCGTTCAGTATTGCGTTTACGTTGCTGATGCGTTGGGAGTTTCGTGCTTGCGCAAACTGGCGCAACGGATTGACCGCAACTAGAACGACTGAGGCGAGAATGGTAATCATGCCCATTACGACTAATATTTCTATCAGAGTGAATCCTTTGTGTGTTGTGTTCATGTACTAATTTTCAGGTCATGCGCCCCATATCTTAGTCGTAGAGGCTGTAGATAACGCACACACTTCACTAGGGGGAGCAACATCTTTTCTTCACTTTTTGTATATCTCGACCGTGAAGAATCTCGTCAGGAAGCTTGCTAACTAGTGGTTTTTATAGTCCATAGGTGTACCATTACCTTATGAAGCCTGATTCAGAAGGGAAGCGGGACGAAGCCCTGTCATTTCTCGTCAACCACGATACCGGCGTGCTTGCCACTACCGCACGTTCGGGGGAGCCTCACGCACGCCTGCTCTACTACATTTGCGACGATTCGTTCAATGTGTACTTCATAACGCTCAAAAACACGCGAAAAGTCGATGATATCGATGCGGACGCGCACGCAGCCTTTGTGGTCTCTGAAATAGAAATACCTCGGACCGTTCAGGTGGAGGGAACGGTGACTGATCTTACTGACACGGCAACCCTTGATCCGCTTATTGCCGGATTCGTTCACAGGCTCATGAGCGATAAGAAATACGGCATCCCTTTGTCCCACCTTGATCCAAGCGAGCTACGCTTCTACCGCCTCACCCCGAACTGGGTGCGCTGGGATGACTTCACCTTCGGACAAGGCACTGGCAACGTGCTGACACAGATCGACCCTATTAAGGAAGGGGTGTAGTATTAATTAACCTCCACCATATGCACGCAGACAAACGGCTCTCCCAAATGGCGATCTTCTATGTTGCAATCCTCCTCTTTTTTAGCGTAGGTGCCATTTCCACTGCGGGTCTCGATTGGTACACGACCCTCACGCTTCCTGTATGGGCGCCCGACCAGCTCCTTACGGCAGTCATCTGGCTTTCTCTCTTCCTTTGCACCGCCGCGTCCATGTCCCTGTTCTGGGGGAATGCAACAGGTACTGACCGAACCCGGACCATCTTTTTCCTTTACTCGGGAAGCGCGGGCTTGGTACTTCTCTGGAACTACCTGTTCTTCGGGGCAAACGAACTTACCGCAGCGTTCATCGCTGCTATCCTGGTTGCCGTCTCTCTCCTCGTGCTTACCGCAAGCCTATGGAAGGTGCACAGATCCTCAGCGCTTTTCCTGGGCCCGTTCCTGATCTGGATGGCTTTTGCGCTGGTCTTTAGCTATCAGGTCATGACGTTGAATTAGATCTACCTCACCACTATGGCAACCAAAAAACAAACAACAGCAGCCAAGAAAAACGTAAAGAAAGCGCAGCGTGCCTGGAAGTCTATGACTCCTCGTCAGCGCGCAATCGCTCAACCTCAAGGCAAGTCTCGCAAGAAGCCTGGCACGGGAGGACAGGGCAAGTTCTATCGCATTGAAGTGCGTTCAAAAAGCGGATTCACCTCCTTCCGAACCCAGGACGTCGGCAAAAAGGGAGGGCTTGAACGTGTAGCTGGAAGAAGGAGTAGCGGGAGCTGGGCCACCGTTGCATGGCTTGTGGAGAAGAAGAAGGCTCGCGTTTCAGCGAGCGGTGAGCTCACCTTCACCGACGCCAAGGACCGCACTGCAATGAGTAAGGCAGTCAGGGGAAAGATCGCACACGTGAAGGCCGACATATTCAAGGCTCTCCCTGCGCGAAACGTGCCTGAGAAGGCGAAGCCCACTCCAGCCATGAAGCGTGCACAAAGCAAGAACATCAAGAAGGCGCAGGCAGCACGACGACGTACGTAGTACAGCATGTTCGACCTCACGGGCAAAGTTGCAGTCGTCACCGGAGCCCGTAGGGGAATGGGTAGAAGTCATGCGTTTGCGCTCGCCAAGCAAGGAGCCACGGTAGTCATTACCGATATCGACCTGGATGAATGCCGTGCCGTACAGCAGGAGGTCAATGAGTCATGCGACAGCGAGTCAGCCTGTTTCCGACTTGATGTATCCCAAAAGCATGAGGTAGACGAGGTCTTTGACGCAGTCGTCGCGCAATACGGCCGGATAGATATTCTCGTAAATAACGCCGGAGTCTATACTCCTGCGCCTGCCTCGGAGCTTTTCGAGGAGGAGTGGGACCGCACGTTGGATATCAACCTCAAAGGACAGTTCCTCTGCGCTCAGCGGGCAGCAAAGGAAATGATGGTTAACAGGTGGGGAAGGATCATCAACATAGCTTCAGTGGCATCCGGGCAGGTGGGTATCGGTCTTGCTGGGGGAGCCCACTATGCAGCCTCTAAAGGAGGAGTGATCGCTCTTACGGAGAGCTTGGCGGTCGAGTGGGCACCCTACGGCATCAACGTAAATGCCATAGCTCCCGGCGCAATCGACACCGATATGAGCCGTGCTCGAAGGATGTCTAAAGAAAAAATGGATGCGTTCCTAAAAGCAAGTGTTCCCCTTGGAAGGATCGGCCAACCCGAGGAGGTTTCTCCAATGGTCGTGTTCCTGGCCTCGGAAGAAGCCAGCTATGTGACCGGTGCTACGTTCCACGTAGACGGAGGATGGCTCGCCAACTAGTCCCCGACTCTATTCCAGGGTATTTAACTTTTGCCGCATCCAATCGATCTCAGCCTGCTGACTGGAAAGTATATTCCCGCAAAGCTCCTTTATCTGCGGATCTTGTATAGAGGCCTCATTACACATAAGGATGGCTCCTGCATGATGGGGAATCATTGACCTAAGGAATTGCTCATCGGCAATGGCAGTCTGCTGCCTGATGAAAAAGAAAGAGCCGACAAGTAAGAGAAGGCCTGCCACCATTATTCCTGCATTCCGCTTCTTGTTCGGATACATAGAACCCATGAGCAAAAGCTCAAGCAAGAGCATGGGAGAGGCCATTAAAGCGGCCATATAGAACTGATTATGGTTCGGATACGCATTAGCAAACGTGTTTACCATCGCATACATAAGGATGTACATAGCAACCAAGTGGAGCACAAACATGATTGCAAGGCGGTTGTAGTTTTGATTGTGGTTCATGCCATAACCATAACTCCCATAGGCACTGTTGACAATATACCCCATGGGGGTATATTGGGTATATGAAACTCGACACAAAGAAGCAGATCCTGAATCGCCTTCGTCGCATTGAAGGCCAGGTTCGCGGACTGCAGAGGATGATAGATGAGGATACATACTGCGTAGATGTCATAACGCAGACCTCAGCGGTTAAAAGAGCTCTCTCAGGGGTTGAGGACCAGCTTCTTGAAAGTCACCTGTCTACCTGTGTCGTAGGCCAGATGAAAAGGGGACAGCATGACAAGGCAACTAAAGAGATCCTGAAGGTTTATTCACTAAAGCGAACCTAATATGCACGGACAGCATCAAAGCCTTAATAAAGTTGCTTTCAGCGCAACACTCCACTGCCTCACAGGTTGTGCCACGGGAGAGGTCTTGGGTCTGGTTATTGGTACCGCTATCGGCTTAAGTAACGGCAATACTATAGCTCTGGCCGTTGTACTCGCGTTTCTGTTTGGCTACATGTTTACCATGCTGCCGTTATTGCGGCATGGAATGGCACTGGGGGCAGCTGTTGGACTAGCATTTGCCTCAGACACCGCTTCAATCGCTATCATGGAGCTGGCCGATAACGCGGTCATGCTTCTCATCCCTGGCGCAATGAATGCCGGCCTTGCAAGCCCCTTGTTCTGGGGAAGCCTGGTCTTGGCTTTGGTAATAGCTGCCATGTTCGCTTTCCCTGTGAACCGCTGGCTCATTGCCAGAGGGAAGGGCCACGCAGTTGTGCACGCCCACCACGGGCATCATTAGCATTCTAATTACCTAGTTATGGATACAAAAATACTTCTTACAGCACTCATCGCTCTTATCATTGGCGCGGGTGGAGGCTATGTCATAGCCGGCACTAATGTCCCAGACGAAGACGAGCACATGATGTCTAGCGGCATGATGATGCATGACAACTCGATGGGAATGGGTGGAGAGATGGACAGCATGATGGCTGGCCTTGAGGGGAAGAATGGAGACGAGTTCGATAAAGCATTCCTATCGGAGATGATCATGCATCATCAGGGAGCGGTGGAGATGGCTGAAGCGGCGCTTCAGAACGCTGAGCATGAGGAGATCAAGAATATGGCTAACGCCATTATTTCCGCGCAGACAACTGAGATTCAGCAGATGCAGGGGTGGCAGCGTGCCTGGTACGGCGAGTAGTTGGCTTAGTAATATGAAGCAAGCACTTCTACTGGTAGCCGCATGCGCTGTTCTCTTAGGAGGCGTTCTACTTTTTGCTGGCAAACGTCAAACGTCGTCCATTGCAGAGGTGACCGATCGCACTACGCGAGAGGTTGCGCTTGCGTGTGATCCTGGGATGGCGCAGGTGTACCATATCCACCCCGTGCTCTCAATCATTGTAGACGGTGAGAAGGTCGGAATACCTTCCGATGTCGGTGTTCGTTCAACGTGTATGACCGTACTTCATACGCATACGCCGGATGGCGTTATCCATGTTGAATCACCAGAGAAGCGCGACTTCACGCTTGCCGACTTCTTTGCGGTCTGGGAGCAGTCATTCAGTAAAGACAAGATCCTAAGCTACGAGGCTGACGCTGATCACCGTATTCGGATAACGGTAGATGGGATAGAAGTCGACACCTATGAGAATACGATTCTGAGAGACGCTCAACACATCGTCATTACTTACGAATCAATCTAGTGACTCCAACGACTAGAAAAGGAACATAGTCTAGTTTGGATACTTCCACTCGGGACTAAAGTTCTATACGAACAATAGTCTCACCTGATCCCAACCTCAGTCAGAAGCTTACCCACTTGGTTATTGAGATCGTTGAAGAAGGGGATATAACGCCTTCTACCTGCACCCTGCTCACACTAGTACCGACCATAGAGCTTGTCTCGACCAAGAAATTACCATTCTCTTCATGCACTTCCTCTATCACGCATTTTAGATCCTCAGTGAGTTGAACTTCTCCGTTACCTTCACGTGAGTCATAAGAAGAGTCCTGCGCAATAAGAAGAAGGGCAATGGAGGCGCATGAACGGGCGGTATGCGCCGCAGTCTGCCGGTTCTCTAAGTTGAGAGTGTTCATAAACGCTCGAAAGCCACTCTCGCCTGCAAGAACCGCAAAGGTCATAAGGATGAACGAAATGACAAGTGTGGACGTAAGGGCTATATAGCCGCGAAGGGGAGTGGCTGTCATGGCACGTTCAAGGGAGAAAAGCTTCCGCGGAACAGGGAAGTCACGGGGCTGCCGCTCAGGGTGTGTACCGTTAGTAAGAAGCTGATACGCACCTCGCCTGTATCAGCTACTTCCGCTCTCCAGTCATTTATTGCCGTAGATGCTGGATTTAATGGCAGCGTGCCTCCCGCAGTCACTTCCATAAGAACGCCATCCGATATTTCAAATGCCTCTATTTCCGTGGAGGTAAGAACCAACCGAAAATCAGTATCAATACGTGCTGCGCTTGCGTGCTCTATCCCGTACCGTACGCGCTCGAGAAGGAAGTGGCCCTCGTCCGTAAGGCGGGCACTTGCCTCAATTCTTTCCGTACCGCTTTTGACCTGCAGTAGGGAGGCAATAACCCCTGTCATAAGCATAGAAAAAAGAGCAAGGTACATAAGCGTCTCAATTAGGGTCAGTCCGCGCATAGTTATGAGGCTGTAAATTCGGTGATAAACCCATTGCCACTCTCGTCAACTCCACCGACATAAAAGGTATTTCCCCGGCAGGCAAGGCTTGTACCAATTCCAAGAAGTTCAAGCGGATCTGCAAAGGGTACAAAGGAGCTGTCATTCCTGTGCCAAAGCTCAAGGCGACTTCCCACAAGAATTGCCAGGAGCGGACCACGCGCAATAATTCCGTTTACGCTCCGGGGAGTAAGGATAGTTCCAAAGTCATACTCATAAACGGGGGTTGTAAGCTCATTCGTTTC
>DATDUD010000016.1:0-39180 GCA_036517735.1 Minisyncoccota bacterium
GACCACGAACTTACGGCACTGCAGATCCTTGCGGGGGATATGCCACTGCCCATTACCATCAACGGCCTCAAGCGGCGAGACATCAACGCTGCCAAGAACGGACTGATTCGATTCCTCAAGGAAGTTCCTCTTGAAGAACTGGCTCGTTGGACGCTCAATGTGCCTCGGGATCCTGAATTCGACGAAGACGATGACGGCGTCATGCTCAAGTCCGAGACCGACAGGAAGGTATATCTTCACTATCGCCCGGATCTGAAAACGCTTCTTCAAGAACATCGCAGCATTGAGATCACGGACTGGCAGTGCAAGTGGTTCAAGTCCTGCAATCGCATTCGGACTGCCTGCATGAATTATCTGTACGAGTTTGCTCGGCAGATGGACATCCAGCAGCCGGGCTACGACTTCGAAGCACGAGCCAGGGAGAATGCGACCCAGCACGTGGTACGCGTCCTGAACTACGTGCCGCGGGAAGGAATCATCGCAAAGCCCCACACAGACCGCTGCGCGATTACGTTCCATCTTGCGGAGTCGGCTTCCGGCCTGTGCGCGTACCGGGGATTCGAGCGAGTTCCGTGCGCGACACCACCGACTCCTGGCGCGTTATGCTTCACCGGCCAGCAGTTGGAACGCATCACACACGGCGCGATTCCTGCCGTCTATCACGAAGTGGAGGACAACACTCCGGATAAGCCGCGGTGGGCGATCGTGTTCTTCGGGAAGATGCGTCCAAAATGAGAAAGGCCCCGGCTTCGGTCGGGGCCTCCCTTTGTATCTGTTTATTACTTAACCTCCACCCCCATCGAACGGGCCGTTCCTTCAACCATGCGTTCTGCAGCTTCAATGGAGCCTGCGTTGAGATCAGGCATCTTAGTCTCCGCTATCTCACGGACCTGAGCCTTGGTGAGCGTACCTGCGCGCTTAAGCGGAGTCTTGCCCGAACCTTTCTCGATATTAAGAGCTTTCAAGATAAGGCGGGACATCGGAGAGACCTTAAGTACAAAAGTGAAGGTACGGTCGTCGTACACGGTCATATCGACCGGAATGATTATGCCCAGCTTGTCCTTGGTCTGCTCGTTGAACTTGTTCACGAAATCGCCGATGTTGATGCCGGCAGGGCCGAGCACGGTACCGACAGGCGGAGCGGGAGTCGCCTTCCCACCAGGGATTTGAAGTTTGATTTTCTTAACTACCTTAGCCATATGATTGTGTACGAGACTGTACCTTAGAGTTTCCTAATCTGCAAAAAGTCGAGCTCGACCGGAGTCTCGCGGCCGAACATGGCGACCATGACCTTCACCTTGCCGCGGTCCTCATCGATCTCGCCGATCTTCCCTTCAAGGTCCTTGAAAGGGCCGTCCATGATGACAATTGGATCATCCTTCACCAGGTCGATGTGGTGCTTAGGTGCTTCCTGATCCATGCGCTTCATGAGGGTTGCTACTTCGGACTCCTCCATGGGAACTGGAGTAACACCCGAACCTACGAAACCGGTCACGCGGGGAGTGTTGCGAACCACGAACCAGGAGTCCTCGTCCACGACCATGCGCACAAGGATGTATCCCGGGTATATCTTCTCTTCTTCAACGACGCGCTTGCCTCCTTTAACGCGGATCTTCTTCTCCGTGGGCACGACTACCTCGAAGATTTTGTTCTCCATGCCAAGGCTTTCGATGCGCTGCTTGAGGTTACGCTCAACGGCGTTCTCGTATCCTGCGTACGTGTGAATAGTGTACCAGCGGGGTTCCTGGCTTGCTGCATCTTCTGAGAATGCGGGGGTGCTGCGAAGTTCCATATTATGAAATGAGAAGGCCGACGCCCTTTGTAAAGAAATGGTCGAGAATGGCGATAAAGACCGCAGTTACAGCAGAGATGAGGACGATGAGCGCGACATGCTGAAGCGACTGGCGTTTGGTGGGCCAGACGACATGCGAGAGCTCGGCGCGGACGTTCTTGAGATAGGTAATAAGTGAGGACATAGAGTCGGCCAAATTAAAAAAGACCCGCGGGCCTTCAATAGATAGAGGATACTACGGCGGATTTGGGGTGTCAAATAAGAAAACCGCAGCATAAGACTGCGGCTTTCTCGGCAGCCTAAAACTTATTTAATCTCGTACGTCACCGACACCGTCACTACTGACTCTTCCTGTCCTTGTGGGAGCGGAACAACGTTCCTGACCGCCATATCCGTGGCGATGCCTCCCTTTGCCGCACTCTCGTACATCGGCATTGGATATCCTCCTCCATTTTCCGAGAAGGCCACGACTTCTCCAAGGCGGACACCAAGCTGCTTAGTGAGTGTTTTTGCCTGCACGCGTGCATCTTCGATTGCCTTTCCGCGCGCTTCCGCCATCACCTCCGAATCGTCATCTACCTCGAAGTTCGGGCCGGAGATGTTCTGTACGCCTGTAGTGCCGAGAGCCTGCAGCGCTTCGCCTGCGCGATCGGTATTGCGGATCTTCACCGTAACAGTCTGGGATACTTGGTATCCGATAATGCGCGGGGAGTTCTGCGTACAAATAACACCGGGCCTGCACGGCTGCGGAGTCTCGTACTGCGGATTGGTCTGGTATCCGGTCGCCTGCATGTCATCGTCAGGAATGTCGAGATCATGAAGGGCGTCGAGAGCTGCAGTTGCTTTTAGACTTGCCTTGTCCTGCGCTTCTGCAACTGTGCCTGCGGTCTCTTCGACTGTGAACACGATACGCGCAATAGTCGGCGGGGTTTCAGCCTTTCCGGTACCGGTGACGGTAATGACGTTAGGGCCTGAGTATGGGGACTTCCCCATGCGGTCGAAGGCATCGACCGTCTTCACAAGAAGAAAAAGAGCAAGGAGGACCAGCACGGCAAGGGCGGCAAAGCCGACCCAGCGGCCGTACGAGTCAAGGAACTGCCTCAAGGATTGATTCATACAGTATAGATTAGGGTATGCAGAAATTGTACCACCAGGCTAATTGCAATTTCATCTAAGCTCAACTAGGCTGAAACTCATCAGCTTTATGCTTTACCTCTACGCCTTCGGGAGCGTTGTCCTCATCAGTCTCATGTCCCTTGCTGGGGTGGTGACTCTTTCCATGAACTTGGAGAGGCTTCGGAGCGGGCTTTTTGTGCTCGTGTCTCTTGCAGTGGGCGCTCTTCTCGGCGACGCTTTTCTCCATCTCATTCCTGGGGCACTTGAGACAACGAATGACCCAACGATGCTGTCGCTTGCCGTAGTTGGAGGCATCCTTTTCTTTTTCGTTGTCGAGAAAGCGCTCCACTGGCACCATCACCAGGGCATCGAGGACTCGGAACCAACAGTGCATCCTGTCGGAAAGATAATTCTCTTTTCGGACGGCGTACACAACTTCATAGACGGGCTCATTGTCGGACTTGCGTATACCGTTAGCATTGAGGTTGGTATTGCAACGACCATTGCGGTCATTCTCCATGAGATACCACAGGAGATTGGCGACTTCGGAGTACTTCTCCATGCCGGATATACAAAAGCACGGGCTCTCTGGTTCAACTTCCTTTCAGGACTGTTCGCCATATTAGGTGCAGGAGCAGCTTTCGTACTTGGCGCATATGCTGAGCCGCTCGCACTTTTCTTAGTCCCGGTGACTGCGGGGGGATTTATATACATCGCCCTTTCGGACCTCATTCCTGAGTTACACAAGGAAAAGCCAGGAAGGAATTCCTTCGTGCAGTTTGCCGCAATACTTGTCGGCATCGCTGCAATGTTCCTTCTCCTAAACGTTGAAGCCGGCCACTCAGATGAGGCGCCATCTGTCGAAGAGACGCACGTAAACTAGTTCGTCTGAAGCGTCGCGAGCAAGCGCAGAAGCGCCTGATGCTCGGGAAGTTCAGATACCACAAGATCTGGATTCATCCATTCAACGACATCGTGCTCAACGATATCAAAGCGCAACACATCGTTCTCGCGCACGAGGAAATACGAGCTTTGGACAATCGCCTCGAAGCGTTCTATGACCGTAGAGCGGTATGAACGTCCTCCTGCACTCACGGTGGTGAAGCGGGTAAGATCCTCGGCCTGCATGTCTGCGGGCTGGTATCGGGTATTTGCAAGGATGACCTGCTCTGCAGTCTGTCCCTCAGGGATCGGATACCTCTTTACGTGTATGGTGTGCTGGACGTTCGGTGAAAGGCTTGCTTTCTGGAATATGCGGAGAGTTTCTTGATCAGAAGTGCCGCTCATGAGCTGGGTGTACCCGGCAGAAACGGCGAAGGATACTCCCGCTTCAGCTATTTCAACGTTCGGGAAGGGACAAGCTGCAAAGCTGCAGTCAGTCCCAGTCCTTCCAACAGACGAGCCGTCAGGGCAAATGCGGGCCTCCATGGTGCAGGCAGTTACATCGCCTGCATTGGGCTGCTCCATGGTGTACCGGTACAGGAAGCCTCCAAGCCCGAGTACAATGATGAGCACAAGGAAAAAGGCGAGTTGTTTCATATGTGTCTATTGACGGTTAAGGAGGTCCCGGATTTCCTCAAGCACCTGGAGCTCGGGACTCTTCTCTGCCTGCGGCTGTACGCCGTCCTGCTGCTCTTCGCGGGCAAGTCGTGTGAGGCGATTAATGAAGCGCACCAGCAGGAAAAGCGCTAAAGCAGTAATGACGAAGTTAATGATCGCTTGGAGGAAGACGCCGTATCCGATGATTACATCGCCACCTAGCGTAAATCCAAGACTACTGAAGTCGATGCCGCCGGCCAGGAGTCCGATGGGTGGAGTGAGTATGTTATTTACGAGTGAGTTCGTAACCGTCGTGAACGCAGCGCCGATTACAATACCAACAGCAAGATCGACTGCGTTGCCGCGAAGAGCGAATTGCTTGAATTCATCGAAGAAAGATTTCATATTGGGGTGCCTACCCGGATTTGCACCGGAACTGGCTCCTCCACAGGGAGCAGTGCTAACTATTACACCATAGGCACCATGCGAACAGTAAAGCGAATATAGCAGGCTAAACGGTTGTTTTCAAACTTTTAAGATCAAGATGCGTAAGGTAGTGGCAATTGTGGCAAAGCCACTGCAAGTTACCGGGGTCGTTATTGCCATGATTCTCGTCCATATGGTGTACCGCGAGAATGCGCATATCCCTAGCCCCGCACCTTGAGCATATTACGGGATCTCCATTTTGCTTAGCAATAGTTCGGTAGGTTGAGCTGCCTCCCTTCCAGTTCTTGTGCTTATCTCTCGAAAATTCCTTATTACGCCAGATAGTCTGGCAGGACTTTCCACAAAAGAACTTACCGCTTTTGGAACGTTCTAAATCTTTCCTTGTTTTATAAACAATACGGCCGCAAGTTACGCACCCGCGCTCTTCTCCAGCCCGCAGGCTTTCGTAACTGCAAAAACGAGAACAAAATATTGCCATTCCTCTTTCAACAAGAGAAGGTTTTGCCGTAAAGACTGTGCCGCACTGCTTACATGTTCTTAGGACAGGCATATTTCTTTTCTTTGTTCAAGAAAAACAACTTCTTCAGCTGGATATACGTGGATCAAATGGTGGCAATTTCGACATAACCAAGCGAGATTTCCGAGAACGTTATTGGTCCTATTATGATCAAGATGGTGAGCAACAAGGACACTTGTTTCAGTGACACCACAACGTGAACAAGACTTTTCTACTTCACTTCGCTCTAAAAGCCGTTTATACGAGAAGATTCCGTTTTTCCAATTTCCATGCTTTTTATCCTTAAACTCCTGATTGTGCCAACTAACACTGCACGTCTTCGAGCAAAATAGTCGTTTTGAACTGGTTATGGCTTTCGCTTGTTTATAGACTTCTTTGCCGCACAAGAAGCAGGGGACAATTCTGCCCCTCTTTCGACTCGCTGCAGAGCACTTTCTGGAGCAGAATGAAGCATTTCTTGAGGGCTTTGTTTTAAAAAGCTTTTTACACTGTGCGCAAGTGACGACAATCACATGCTAAATCTAACAATTTAGACATTATAGATATTTAAAAATCTCTTAAAATACTTCTGAATTTTATCTGTACTTTGGAGTCTCTCGCGGAATGCCAGAACTTTCGTTAGCAAAACGGGCAAGCGCAAAGAGGAGCGAAGAGAGGCGATTCAGGTATGCCTTCGTATTCGGTGAGACTTTTCTAAGCCCAAGCTCCGCGACTCCTATAATCCGGCGCTCTGCACGGCGCGCAAGCGTGCGCGCAACATCAAGCGTTGCCGAGAGATCGGTTCCTCCGGCAACAGTGAAGTTAGTTATGGGAGGCATGAGCGTCTCGATCGTGTTGATGATGAGTTCGCTCTGCGTAACTTTCGACTTCCCCACCCGCTTAGGTGCTCCTGCAATTTCCGCCTGCACTATAAAAAGGGTCTGCTGAACATCAGCAAGAATATCAGATGTTCTGCGCGAGCGCTTTCCAAGCGGAACCCTGGGATCACTACCATTTGCCGCCTTCACTTTCGCAAGACCGAGATACGAATTCAATTCATCAAGCGTACCGAGTGCTTCAGGAAGTTCAGATGATTTGGAGATACGTTGCTGGTCGCAGCCGAAGGTCTTGGTTGTACCGCCGTCTCCTTTGCCGGTGTAGAGCATAGAGGAAGTATAGCAATGTTGCCTTTTGCTTCCGAACGTGAATAATGGAGCCAGATTGAATCGTTCCATTCTATAGAAGGAGGCGGCCATGCCGCAGCAGACTCACTTGGCAGGCTGCGCGACCGCTTCAAGCGGAACGTGCACCTGCGAACCGCGCCGCTACTGGTACATCTTCCTAATCACACTCGGCATCTGTGCCGTGCAGATTATCGGAGGATTCTTCTCAGGGAGCCTCGCCCTGTTCTCGGATACGATACACGTTGCGACCGATGGCTTGAGCGCGCTCATATCGTTCACTGTCGCACGGCAAGTGCTTGCGCACGCGCTCTCGCATAAGGAAGAAGAACGCAAACGTCGTTTCTGGATGCGAATGAGTGGCATTCTGCTCATCCTGTCGCTCGTATGGATCGGTAAAGAAGCGATCGAGCGGTATCAGGACCCGTCCGAAGTGGTTGGCTTGATAGTCGTCCTTGCGGCAAGTATCGGGATGCTCGGGAACGTCTGGCAGCATCGGCTCGTGCCTCACGAACACACGATGACCTCGCGCATTCAGCGCCTCCATATCGAAGGCGATCTGTATTCGAGCGGTGCGGTCATTGCAGCGGGTATAGCGATCTGGGTCACGGACATTTACCTTATTGATCCTCTTCTCTCTTTCTGTCTCATCTTCTTCATCGGCTTCCAGACACTCCAGGTGATGCTGAGCGGAGAAGCGTTGCATGATCACAAACACTAGCCAAACGGCACAGGCCGCGTCCCGATGGGGCGCGGTCTGATCTCTTTTGTGCCCAGGAGAGGACTTGAACCTCCACGCCTTGCGGCACATCCACCTCAAGGATGCTTGTCTACCAATTTCAACACCTGGGCATTTCGAACTCGCATACTATACGCAAAGCATATGTAAAAAGAAAGAGCCGGAAGACCGGCTTTTCTTTATACCTTCGCCTCTTCCCGCTCTGCTTCAGGAACAACTTCCTGAACTTCCGGGGTTTCAGGTGCCCCTGTGTCCTCTTCTACAGGAGCTGCCTCTGTACCATCAGGTTTCTGCATCGGATCCGTTTCCTGAACTTCTTCAATGGTCACCTCCTCAGGCTTCTCCTCTTCTGCAAAGTCGGTAGTGGAGATTTTCACCATGCGCATGTTGCGGAGCTGGCGGCGTACCTCACGGGCGACCTTCTCGCGGATGAAGTAGAGCTTGGCGCGACGGACCTTCGAACGCTTCGTTATCTCGATTTTCTCTATGAAAGGCGCGTAGAGGGGGAATATCTTCTCAACGCCGATCCCCGACATGGTGGCACGGACCGTAAAGGTCGCACCTGCTTCGGTGCCGTGCTTCACTGCAAGTACAAGACCCTCGAACACCTGGATGCGCGCGGTCTTGGTGGTTGTCTCCTTCTTGTTAGCCGCCTTTCCCTTCTTGATCTCGAAGATCTTCTGGTGGACACGGACGGTATCGCCTGGGCGAATGCCAAGCTTTACGCGCTCCGCGACTTTAACGGGAGTGATTACATTCTGCATGATTGGCGAACTGTATCATACGGCCTATACAAACGCAAAATCAGCTGAACCGGGCTCTTGCAGAAGCCAAGTCCTCGGGAAGCGGCGCCTCTATTACGAGCCTTTCTCCATCTAAAGTCGGTAGGTCTATCTTCGCTGCATGAAGTCCGAGTCTTGAAAAACCAAGGTCGCACGCGCCTTTTGGAGCGTATAGCGGGTCGCAGACGACGGGATGATGGATGGCCTTCAAATGCACTCGGATCTGATGGGTGCGTCCGGTCTCCGGCATGACCTCAAGAAGCGAGTGCGTACCCGTGCTTCCAAGTATCTGATATCTGGTAACGGCTTCGCGCATACGGCCCTTGGCCTTAGGCTGCGCGGACCTGAGCCTGAAGTCCTTCCTCGACCGTCCAATGGCAAACTCGATCTTTCCTTCTTCCTCATTGGGAACCCCGTATACGAACGCCATGTATGTCTTGTGTACTTCCCTTTCCTGAAAAGCGTTCTTCAAGAATGCATGTACTTCCTTTGTCTTCGCAAGTACAAGCACGCCCGACGTCTCTCGATCGAGACGGTGCACAATGCCGGGACGCATAATCTCAGTCCCATCCTTAAGTCTTTGTGTTTCGCCGACATCAGCTGAATTTGGATATCTTGCCGCAAACCAGTCGCTTACGCTCTCTTCCTTAGTTACTCCATCAGGATGTGTCATGACACCTATTGGTTTGTTGATCGCCACTAGTTCATCGTTCTCAAAAAGAATGGGGAGTTCCATGGCGCCTTACCTTAGCACGTCCGGGGTCTTTTCTATGATGAAGTCGGTATATGCGTTCGTTGCAAGCAACCATTTGGTTTCAATATCATCTACTTTGGCCTGATACGGGCCGCACCTGAGTTGTCGCATGAGTAACTCGAGCTCGTTTCGCTCACCTTCGGCAACGACTTCGACGTTGCCGTTCGGAAGATTGCGCACCATTCCATTCAAGCTTAGTTTCTTGGCTTCCTGTTGCGCAAAGTCACGGTACAAGACCGCCTGCACTTTTCCGGAAACGATTGCATGGAGTTGTTCCATATTTAGTATTCGCGAAGCACGTGCTCAACAATCTTCCGCATGTCGCTCTTTACATCCTTCGAATTGAGGAGAACGAAAGCTATGGGCCGCTCTCCGTCTCGTATCGAGAGGTTATAGATAGCTATGGCCGATCCTTCGTTACTAGCCTGCCCTGTTTGTCCGCCGACGAATGTTGCGTCAGAAATACCGAAATCATTCAAATTAGTGAGGTCCTCATATATCGGAGTGCCATACACGCTGTCCTTCAACTCACCGGTGCTTACATTGAGCACAAAGCTTCGATTGTCCTCTACATACTTGAGGAGCATGTATAGGTCTTCAGCCGTTGATACATTTCCCTCTTCTTGACCAGCTGGATCTATGAAGCGCGTGCCAGGCATACCGATGGCAGCAGCCTTCTTGTTCATGAGATTCACAAATCGGTCCCTGCCAACGTGCTGCGCGAATACCTCTGTCACCTCATTGGAGGACTCCATGAGAAGCGGGTACAGAAGCTGAAAGGCTTTGATGCTCGTTCCGGGTTCAAGGCGCGGATGCGAAGTGTCGACGATCATTGAAGGTGCAATAGAAAGCGATTTGTCGAGGTTCAAATGCTCTGCTGCTACAAGCGCAGTGACGAACTTCGCAAGTGAACCAACGTATCTGGATTCCCTTGAATTCTTTTCAGCAAGAACGGAGTTGCTTGCAAGATCCGCAGCAAGGAAAGTTTCTGCAGAGACGTCTGGATCTTTCTTTACATATTCAAAACCTTCTTCGACTTTATCCTGCTCGAAGACTATGACCGGCGTGCCTGTCTCGATCAGGTCGTATACGGCCTTGGCATCTTCATCTGAAAGACGAATGCATCCGCCTGAGTATTGCGAAGAGACTGGTGTACCGTCGGGATAGTAGGGCCATCCGTGAATGAAGAAGTTTCCCTGAAAGGCCATGCTCCATGGGGTATAGACGTGCCCGAATGAGGAATAGTGGTTCTTCGACTTCCACTCGATCTGATATACGCCTGCAGGAGTCTCCCACCACGAACCCTCGCGTCCTTTCGTGAGTATGGGCACCTCAAGCGCCACTTCCCCCTCCTTATATACACGAACCTTCATGGCCGTCAGGTCAGTTTCGATGAACGTAGTTTTTTCAGCAATCAGCTTGTCCTTAACGGTGTTGAAATGATCAACATTCGCAAGCGCTGGAGAGGACCCGAGCTCAAAATCGGCAATCTTGGTCGGAAGGTCGCGAAAGAATGACGTAGTGGTCTGTGTGTGGTCGTACCAGAAAAGCCCGCCTGAGATGACAAGGGTAGATAGTACCCCAGCAATGAGAACCTTCTTATTCGCGAACGCAGGCATGGAAGGAGTATATCCTAAGGACTTTAAAAACAGGTTTATTTAGGGTATCTTGCTTCTACGCGCGCTTAGCTCAGTTGGTAGAGCAACTCATTTACACTGAGAAGGTCGGGGGTTCAAGTCCCTCAGCGCGCACTACTCAAAAAGGTCCGCATGCGTGCCGGTCCTTATCAGACGGACCTCGGAGTCAGAGAGTTCGTATATCAGGAGCCAGTCCGAAGCAATATGGCATTCCCAAACTCCGGCCCAGTTCCCCTGGAGCTGGTGCGGACGTGCTGTAATGGACAGCGGTTCGCCCTTTTGCAAGGAGTCGAGAATTCGCTGAAGTTTTGGTAGTTGATATTTACGCTTCGTAATACGCTTCACGTCCTTAGTGAAGGATTTGGTCCAGCGCAATTCCCTCATGCAGCTTTCTTTCGCTTTTTATCGAGAATTCGCTTGAGCATGGCTTCGGAAGTAGTAGCCGTTGGAAGCTTCTTCCGTTGGCTCGCAGTTCTCATTTCTTTTATTGCCTTCATGGTTTCGGCATTCGGGACGCGTACATCGAAAGGAAGTCCTTGGTGAAGTACAACTTGGTGCAGGAAAAGGGTTATGGCATCAGAAGGGGTGAGGCCGACCTTCTTTAGAGCGCGGTGAGCTGAAGCTTTCAGCTTCGGTTCAATGCGCGCGTTTATATAGCTGCTACGGAGAGTGTCCATATAACTAATGTATCACATACGTGTTACGCGTCAATAAGTGCTGAATTTGTGCCCGGGAGAGGACTCGAACCTCCACGTCTTTCGACACTGCAACCTGAATGCAGCGCGGCTACCGTTACGCCACCCGGGCAATAGCGATACAGTATCACTAAGTACTGCGTTGAGAAGCGCTTTGAGGCTGAATATATTTCCCTTATTGTGCTCCCGCCAGGAGTCGAACCTGAATTTAAGGTTTAGGAAACCTCCGTTCTATCCATTGAACTACAGGAGCGTACGAAAGGAGACTAACACAAAAGCACCCCCGCTAGGAGGGCGCTTTTGTGTTAGAGAATTATACTGCTACTCCCGTGGCTGCCGCCAATTTCTCCTTATCAAAGCCGATGATCATCTCGTCGCCCACGAAGATGACCGGTACTCCCATCTGTCCGCTCTTCTCGATCATTTCCTGCCTCTTCTCCATGTCAGAAGCGACGTTGTGCTCGGTGTATGAGACGTTGTTTTGCGTAAAGAACTCTTTCGCCATCTGGCAGAAATGGCAGGTTGGGGTGCTGTATATGGTTACTTGTTTATCCATAGATAGTGATTAGGACGTTAGTATACCACCTCTTAATTTGTGCACCGTGTCCTTGCGCACCTTGGAAAACGACCCTCTATTATGCGCAGCCGACATATTCTCGGCCGGTGCTCGAAATTCCAACAACCATTGGTCTGATCGACACCTTGAGTGCCGAGACTAAACTTTCAGCGGATTGAAGTCGGTGTTCGTATCGTAGTAGTTCTCTCCCTCCGCCTTTTTGAGCTTGTTCACTACGGCGTACGTGACCGGTGTCATGACAATCTCCACGACAACCTTCAGGAACCAGCCTGACAGGATCGAGGCAACAAGGATGTTGTTGGGGATAATCGCGTAGAGAGCAATCATATAAAAGAGTGTAGTGTTGGCGCCCTCTCCCACTATCGTCGAGCCGATGGTGCGCATCCACAGATGCCTCCCATTCGTCCAAACCTTCATTTTGGCCATGATGTAGTCGTTCAGGATGCTGCCGACCCATACGGCGATCCAGCCACCAAGAAGGATTCGGGGCACTGCGCCGAGTACACGGGCGTATGCAGGCGCCGCGTCAAACCCAGGTGCTGCAGGAAGCCAGACAACGATCTGGTAGACGATGCCGGCAAGGACCGAGGCCAGGAGAACCTGCCACAGCACGCGACGAGCTCTCGCGTAGCCGTAAACCTCTGTTAGTACGTCGGCAATGATGAAGGTGATTGGGAAATAGAGGACGGTGGCAGAAACGGTGAATATTCCCAGGGAGACGATTTTTCCTGCGGAAACATCAGAGACCAGCTGGAATGTGACGTACAGGACCGTAAGAAGGCCCAAGTACTTATATTGCTTCATGCTTCAAGCGTATCACGGCCAAGTCACTCATATTATTGCGTCACGCAAATCGGTGTATCTTGTGCTTAATGGCCAAAAGGACCGAATTTAAGTTCCGCGTGGCAGATTCTTCGAAGAAGGTCGGTTCCTCTACATGGTACGTCGCTCGCAGCTCAAAGAACTTTAACCTTAGTGTCAGGAGTATGGGAGGTTACTGGAAAGTCAGTTTTCATCCTCCAGCTCTAAGTCATGATGGGCACGATAGTCAATTTGGACCGACAAAAAACTATTTGGAGAAACTTGACTCTCTTGGTCTATCGCGACCTTCTTTCATGCGATGGACAAGAACGAGTGCAGTCGACGAGAAATCCTATGTCTGTGCCGTACGGATTATTTTCCCCACCGATCACCTAAAGGGTCACGTCACTATAAAAGATGACAACCAGAACTGTCTTTTGGAGATGGCACCGTCTAAAAAGGCTGTGGAGGTGCTCGTCGTATTCTCTAAGGTGCCGCTTACGGTCCACAACGGCCGACTAATCTATTCCGCTTATGTTGAGGGGTTCGGAGAGTATGTAAATTTGGTATCGCGCAAGACTGCTTTTGATGGAGCGTCTTTACCGGCCGATGGCACATACAATGGACGTTTGTTGGATGGAGCTCCATCCCATATTCAAGACCCTGGTCCAGTTAATGGACTGATATTTTCTACAGGCATGTCACGTGGTAAACCCCAACTCGTTCTAACTGAACTGACGGGTTTGGTTTTGAATTTGCCGAACGAGAATTGTCAGAGCCGGCAGAGTGCGGGAATCTGAGGAGCATGCCCCAAAAACCAAAATCCAGTCGCCAGCCGGGCGACACCATTATCGACCGCTACCTACCTGACGCTACCCCCAAGGAGTGCGAGCGCGCCCGACGTGAATTGAAGAGTTTGCAGTCGCGATCTTCGGAGTTGCCGAACGTGTGGAGCAGGAACGGCGCGCTCAAATGCGGTCCGAGGATTCGAACGGTCTACCGCCAAGTGAACTCGGATAGGCGGAAGGTCACCAATCTATGGCTTAAATGCGTGAGGGTCGGGCCAAAATAAGGCGTCCGATATTATCCAGTCCGGTGCCCCCGCCTGGAATCGAACCAAGATCAAGAGCTTAGAAGTCTCCTGCTTTATCCATTAAGCTACGGGGGCTTTTAAAAGCCTATCGGGTGGCGCTCGAAGGGTCAACGAACCGGTATTCACTGTGGTATCTAGCCTCCTCCGCGCGGCGCTCTTCAAAGAGCCGCGCGGCTGAATCAATGACTCCGGTATCAGTACTTGCGGGCGGAGCTTCGTTTCCAATAGGGTCGCCTTTCGTCACTTCCGAAAAGGTCCAGAGATTCCAGGCGATACTCCCAACGAGGAGAAGGAGTGCGATTGTGAGAAGCATGAGCCAGTCCCGAGACGGTCGGAGCGCGTCTCCATATCGAATGCCTTTGAGGCTTGCAGTGAGATTAGTGAGCTTGTCCATGTTTATTGAGAAGCGGCAGGTTGCGGCGTCTTGCCGACAGAGAACGTTGCTGCCGCCGTCCACGACTTATCCTCCAGGGGAGGTGTGTCGAGCGTGAGGCTGGCAAGCGTCGTATCGTACTGTTGGTACTCTATTGCTCCGAGCGTGCGCATGACTGCATCGAATGATCCTGTTATGCGCAACGACACGTTAAGTCGTGGTGACTTCTCCGTGTCGCTGACCGATACGACTTCGACCGAGGCACCGAGCCTTTCGGCGGTCGTCTCCACCTCCTCAAGGTACTGAACAATCGTGTCCTTTCCAACAAAGTGTCGGTACAGCTGCGCCTCTTGAGTCTCAAGTTCCTCAAGTGCTCTGCGTATAGAAGAGGTGCGACCTCCGGTGTCCCCAAGCGCACGAATCTCCTGCCTAATCTGCGAAGCCTCGGCCGAACTGCTACTTACCTCGCTCCACCAAATGCCGTACACGCTGAGCGCAACGAAGAGAGCTAGGCCTGCAAGAAGTAGGTGGATGTACGATGAGCGTCTCATGGTCGAAGTGTGCCCGAAAGGGTGATAGTAAACTCAATGTTCGCTTCTTGCGCATATGCGCTAATGGGCAGGTCGGCGCTCGTGACGAACGGAAGCTGTCCGAGGGCTGCAGCGTACTGCCTGAGCGCATCCCGTGACGACGCAATACCCGTTACCTGCATGCGCGCTGATGTACTGCCTGAGGGCGCAGTGAATGTGAAGCCGGTGAGCGAGATGCCCAGACGAGATACCTGAAGCACTGCTTTCATAGCCGTACTTGCGGTGGGGGTCGACTGGAGGTGTGCAAGATTTTCTGCAGTTGTTTTAAGAAGTTCTTGGCGCGGAGCTATGCCGGACTCTCCCGTGTTCTGTGCGGATGCACTCAGGTTCGCAAGCTCCGTCCTCCCGCGCACAACCTCGTTGCGGGCATATAGATACGTCGGCATAAGAAGTACGCCGTGAAAGACAGTGAGAACAGTAAGAAGAAGGAGCGCAACGGTACCGAGACGTAGGAAGTACTGCCTGCGCAGTCTCTTCTTGCGCCTTTCAGGAAGCAGGTTAGTGAGTTCAGTCGACATATGCTCGTAGCGCAAGACCTATGGCAGTGCCGTAGGCGAGAGACTCAGTGTAATCCAGGGCCGGAAGCCATTTGTCGCGAGATGCAAGGTTCGTGAAGACGTCTCCGTGTTCAATCGGGATCTTAAGCGAAGCTTCGAGGTATTCGGGAAGCCCGCGCACGGTTGCATTTCCTCCCACCAGAAGCGCCCGTGTGACTGGTTCATGGAACGGTGTTCCCGTACCTCGGGTTTGCCAATAGTCGAGACGGCGCGCTACTTCCTCTCGAATAACGGAGACGGTGGAAAGCATGGCGGTGAGGTATTCATGGTTCTCTTCTCCCGCATGGAGTCCCTGTTCTGCCTTCACGCGCTTTGCCTCTTCCTCGGTGACGCCGAAGTGTTTCTCGACAGCAAGCGTAAGCGCATGTCCGCCTATGTCGAGCGTTGTTGCAAAGCGCGGAAGGCGTGAGGAGACAATAAGGAGTTTTGTCGTGGTCTTGCCGATATCGATAATGAGAATGGTCTCTTGGTCGCCATGCGGACGAAGCGCCCTCGGAAGCGCAAACACTTCTCCCTCGATTGATTTCACTGAAATGCCGGCCTCATCGAAGGACGCTAGGGACGCCTCCACAACGCGTCTGGCATACCCGACTCCCACCATGCGCGTCGTTCCTCCAGAGTGCGCAAGCGGAACAGCATCGTACATAACCTCGTTCACGGGAAGCGGTACGTACTCGTCAAGATGCCGCTCTATGCCGACCCTCCAGGCATTTGCATTATTTCCTTCTACATCTGCTTCGAAGAGATATCCGCGCGCTTCTGGAAGCGTGATGTTGGCACTTGAAATGCCGTACCGCTTTGAAAGGCCTTTGAGTACTGAGACGAGCTTTGCCCGGCCCGCTATCTCACCTCCTTGAATGGTTCCTGCTGGTAAAGGCTCTTCAGCAAAGGCAGAGAGTTCAAGACCGTGAAGCGTCTCTTTGAACGTCGCTATCTTCACGCCGCTTGCTGAGATGTCCATGCCGGCAGCCGGCATGGACAGATATCTCGGGGGTGCAAGCTCGACGCGCGCGAAGTCCAAGAATGTGGAGGACATGTGGGGTTAGTATACCGCGCAAATATTTACTATTTAATGAATGCCCCTAATGTGCAGCTGTTCCTGGTGGAACGGGGCGATCAGGTGTTACGAACGCAAACGTGTCCCCCTCCCCCACGGCAAAGAGCATCCCGTTACTCTCCAGCCCCTTGAGCTTGCGCGGCTCAAGATTAGTTACGAATGAAAGCTGTCTGCCGACCAGCGCCTCTGGCTCGGGCACGTATGCAGCAATACCAGAGACGATCTGCCTCGGCTCCCCTTCCCCGAGATCGACCACGAGGCGGAGGAGCTTATCTGTCTCAGGTACGCGCTCTGCAGACACCACCGTTCCAATCTTTACTTCAACTTTACTGAAATCATCAATATTTATCATATTTATTGATTATGCTTCTCAAGAAAGGCGGTAAGGATGAGTGCAGCAGCGGACGAGTCCACATCAGGGCTTCCCTCCATGCGTGTGCCGTCCGGATACCTGCGAGCTTCCTGCGTAGTATAGGTCTCGGGCTGAAAGTGTACGGATACCGATGTTCTCTCCTTAAGCGCATCAGCAAGCTTTCGGGCACCTTCTGCAATTGGATTCTCCTGTCCGGAGAAGTTCCTTGATTCTCCCATCACCACTGCGCCGACATCCTTCTCGGAAATGAGTTTTGCTAATTGGTCGATGAGTTCCGAGGAATTAGGAAGAACACCATACGGGAACCCCATTGTTCCGTCCTCATCAGAAAGCGCGAGTCCGATCTTGCGGGAGCCATAGTCAATGCTGAGATATCTCATGGGAACATAGTAGCAGGGTGTGCTATCCTCTCGACATGAATCCAGTATTTCCTGATTTTGGAGCTCTCATTTCAAGCCTTGGAGTACATCCCGCCGTTTTCTGGGCACTTGTCGCTCTCACGGCCCTTTGGGTCGTTGCGGCAAAGGGTTATGCACTCTGGCATGCAGCCCGTAACTACCAGCGATACTGGTTCATTGCCCTCCTTATAATCAACACGTTTGGTATCCTTGAGATTATCTATGTAGCCTGGTTCCGCAAGGACAAAAAGGAAGGGCATACGCAGTCCCTTTTCAATACGCCCAAAGGTCCGGTATCATCACCTTCGGTATAATTAGGGAGAAGTGGCCGAGAGGTCTAAGGCAGCGGTTTTGAAAACCGCCAGGGCGAAAGCCCTCGTGGGTTCGAATCCCACCTTCTCCGCCAGAAGTATTTAGTATCGGAAGACCCGAGTACTTAGAAATAGGACAACGAGCTACAATGACAGGTAAGTCATGTACAACCCGACGAAACCATACAAGCACCAAATCCTTAAGCTTATTGAGAGCACCTGGAACACGCCGTATGTGAAAGTTGAGCGAGGACTCTATCCAATTTTCAAGAAACGATTCTCCTCCTGGGAAGTTCAGCACACAGACGGTATCGGTACGAAAGGTCTCTACCATTGGCAGAAGCGAACGTTCAGTAACGCAGTACTCGACGCGCTTGCAATGAATTTAAACGATCTTGCCATGGTCGGCGCTGTCCCGTACGCGATTCAAAACCACATCGTCCTCCCAAAAGACGATCACGATGCGATTCTCGCTATCGTCAAACGGCTCGTGGCTGAATGCCGGAAGAGAAACATCGCTATGACCGGAGGTGAGACTTCCATACACTCTGACTCACATGGCATGGATATCAGCATCACGGTCTCAGCTTTCTTGAAGAGGCGCCGCAAGAACCAATGCAGAGTCGGGGACGTGTTAATAGGACTTCCGAGCAGCGGCCTTCACTCAAACGGCATAACTAAAGTGCGAGAGCTTTTCGGCAAGCAATACAGGAAAGAATTTACCGAACCAACGAAGATCTATCTTGATAGCGTGCTTTCCGTACTCGATACCCACAAAGTGAACGGCATGATGCATATTACCGGAGGGGCTTTTACGAAACTAAAGGATATCCTTGGTAAGGCTGACGCCGTACTCTCCCATGACAAAAGGTACGCTCCTAAGATCTTCCGGGATATATATGCCAAGGGTGTCCCGAATAAGGTCATGTATTCGACTTTCAACTGTGGTGTCGGTTTTATCCTCTCAGTTCCACAGTCGGAGGTTAAGTCAATTCTCCTCAAACTAAAGAAGGGTTTTGTATTGGGCGAGGTCACAAAGGGAAATGGCACTGTACACATCATCTCTGCGTTCAGCGACCGAAAGCTTGTTTTATAGTATCGACCCGAGAGCCTCGCAAAGACAGTATCAGACGCGCTAGAATACCCTTACGAACCCTCACTCACGGGGTACTTAACCCGAGTAGCCCGCTTGAATGTGTTGTGCGGTGCTATCATTACCTCAATGCTTCGTCCTTTATTCGAGTGGTACGGCATCCAGTATTCCTTTGAAGAGCGCGGTTCCGACTGGTACTGGGCGCTCGGTATCGTTACTGTTGCCGCTGCGCTGACTTCCGTACTCTTTGGAAACGTTCTCTTTGCTCTTGTCCTTCTTGCAGGCGCAGCAGCGCTCGCGCTTCAGGCTTCCCGTAAGAAGCGCACGCACCACTTTGCCGTGTATGAGAACGGCGTAGCCATAGACGACAATTTGTATCTATACGACGACATGCGGGACTTCGCAATCCTCGAGTTTCTTGATCCGGAACAGCCGCCGGCTCTTTCCATAAAAACGAACCATATACTAGCTCCCCACCTATGGATTCCCATAAATGACCACGATCCGGTCGACATATACGAGTACATCTCGAACCATTTGCCTGAGGGCATGCATGAGGAAACGCTGCTTGATCGCATTACCTCTCTTCTTCGCCTGTAATCTTGCGAAGCATCCTTAAGAGCGGTACAGTCGAGGACATTGCTCCCGTCGTTCAACGGATAGGACGCATCCTTGCGGAGGATGTAATGTAGGTTCGATTCCTGCCGGGAGCACCAGTTAAGCGCGAGCGCGATTTAGTCCAAGATTTATCTCAAGTGCATCATTCTTCACGACCCATCGATAGATGGCGGGGCTGAGTACGACTGTGAATACAGTGGTACCGAGGAGATGCATGAGTGTGAAAGGAATTTGTCCTACGACCGCAACCATAAAGGGCTGGTTGAAGAACAGGGGGCCGGTAGTGAGGCCAGTTGCGATGTCGTAGAGGACAGTTCCGACGACACCGAAGGTGAGGAAGTTCTTCGTAGTGGCTTCGCGCTTCCTAAAATAAAAATGTGCACCTATACCAAGCGAACCGTATGCCCCTGCGGTGATAACAGTCCAAATACCGATGCCTGAAGTAACGGCATCGAAAAGTACGATGCCGAAGAAGCCGAAAAGAAAAGAGGTGAAGTATCCGAAACGCGTTGCGAACGGCATCATAGTCGCAAGCATCGGCTCGAAGTTTGCAGGGCGGAACGGGAGGAGACGGATGGCGAAGACTGCCACCCATCCTATGAGGAGCTTGAGCCATCCAGTTTGGATCGTAAGCATAGGAAACACATTGTAGCCCGTAGATCCTCGAACCGCCAAATCGTGCTATAAAAACTACTTAAATACGCGCTCCCGTCGTTCAATGGATAGGATAGACCCCTCCGAAGGGTCTGATGCAGGTTCGACTCCTGCCGGGAGCACTAAAGGTTGCATCCTTTCTGACACCCATTACAATACCTACAGGCTGTTCGCCGGGTCATCCCCGGGTTCGCGCAAGCGAATAGGAAGTGAGGTTAAATTCCTCCACTGTGCCGCAACGGTAACGCCTTCTAGAAAGGACAAGTCCGGTCGACGAACAGCCTTTATTCCCGAGCAGGAGCGTGCGATTCCATACCGGACCCGTATACCCTGCTCGCGCAGGTTTTTAATTTTTAGTCACATGCGTATCACTCGACGTGTCGGAATTGTGGGAATCGTACTCATATTTGCTCTCTTCGCAGGCTTCTGGGCATGGTCGCAGGATGCACAAGCTCCCGAGACGATAGTGCCGATTGCAACGAGTACACCGATAGAGATCGATGCAGGGGCACCGTCGAGCACGCTCGTAAGAAGCGCTCAAGAACCAGTAACAGTCAGTAATGCTGTTGAAGTTCGGGGTACTGCAAGCTTTGTCGTCGACGGTACTTCGTACCAGCTCACCGCACCGGAAGGCTCTACCCTCAAGGACGCGATGGACCGTCTTCAAACGGAAGGTAATTTCACCTACGGGTACAAGAACTACACCGGACTTGGCGCATTCGTGACTAGCTTAAACAACCGCGCGAGCACGGGCGATATGGTATGGATCCTTTATGTAAACGGGGAGAGGTCGGCTACCGGCATTTCTTCCACCCGCATACGCTCTGGCGACCTAATCGAATGGAAGCTCGAAGAGAGCTATTAAGCATATGCGCAACAAATTACTTTCATTTCTTCTTATAAGTTCGTTCCTAATCGGGTCGCTGCCCGCCACCTTCGCGCAGGAAGTACCGCTTCCTCCGACAGAGACTACGGAAACTCCTGCTTCAATTGAGGAAGCCCCCATAGAAATACCTGTCGTCACTGAAACCCCGCCGGTTGTTGAGGAGGAAACACCTGCTCCTGAGGCTTCTATTCAGACTCCTGATACTCAGGTAACAGATACGACATTAGAGAGTAACAGTGCGTCGAGCTTCGTAATAGACGAATCGGCAAGCTCCACAATTCAGGAATATACGGAGGTCGAAGGGACTATCACTCTCCCGAACGGGTGTACGGCAAAGGACGTGGATGAAGGACTTCACGTGTATCCAAAGGCAACTTCAAGTCCCGCATACCTCGCCATCTGTGCGCTCGTTGAGGCGGAAGAAGACGGTCTGATATCAGGTTTTGAATTCAAGGACTTCGGATGGGGACTGATGATCACCAGCATTGACGGCATCGCACCCGGGGAGAACGAGTTCTGGGAACTGTTCAAGAACGGCGCTTCTTCGTTCGAAGGCGTACAAAGTCTGGAACTTGCTAGTGGCGACACGATCACGTTCGTACGTACGAACTACGTGACTCCGGAAGAGGAGGTGCTCAATCAGATCACAATTCATATTGGTGCGGTGGTGGAGACATACCACAATGTAATTGTTCCGAATCAATGCACGGCGACAGCTACGAACGGAACGGTCTATACCTTCCCAGAAGATGCTTCTGATGACGAACATCTCGCCATCTGTGCGCTCGTAGCAGCTGAGGAGGACGGGATGATCTCCGACTTCGCGTTCGACTACTTCCAAGGAGCCGGTGCTTTTATCTCAAGCATTGATGGGACTGCTTCAGCGGGAAACATCTTTTGGGCTATGTGGCTGAATACCCAAATGGCAGAGGTCGGAGCAGCTGACTTGGAAGTTGCGGTTGGAGACGTTGTTTCCTTCCGATACTCCGATGCTACCAGCAACTGGCCTCCGGTTGAACTTGATGAAAGACATGATCTCCGTGTCATTGGTTTCAGTAATACGGAAATAGGAACAAGTACCGATGAAACTGGCGGTGGTTCTGGAAATGGTGTTGGAGACGGAGATGTGCACGGAGGAGATGACTTTGATATCTCCGCAGCGTTCAACTTCCTCGCAACCGAACAAGATGAAGACGGATCATGGGATTCAGAACTCGTGACCGACTGGGCAGCGTTTGCACTTGCAGTCTCGGGTGCACCAGAAGGTATGGAGAGTGCGCTTGGTAGCTATCTGCGTAAAGAGGAACCAGATTTGGATTCCGTACTCGACTATGAACGTCATGCAATGGCTCTCATGGCACTCAACATCAATCCGTACACTGGCGGCCCCTCTGACTACATCACTCCCATTGTTGAGAGCTTCGATGGAACACAGATTGACGACGACGGACTCGTCAACGATGACATCTTCGCACTCATTCCCCTGCTTCATGCGGGATATGATAAGGACGACGAAATGATCCAGAAGATCACTACGTTCATTGTGTCGGAACAGAAGAGTAACGGGTCTTGGGAAAACAGCATTGATGTTACTGCCGCAGCGATCCAGGCGCTTTCGGGAGTGCGCTCGCTTTCTGGCGTTTCCGGCGCGCTCAGTGGTGGAGAGACGTTCCTTCAGTCATCACAGAAAAGTGACGGGGGCTTCGGAGACCCCTTTGCTACGAGCTGGGCAATTCAAGGCATCGAAGCACTTGGGCAGTCAACCGAAAGCTGGACCGTAGGCGAATACAATCCTCTTACATATCTCGCATCCGAACAGGGTGAGGATGGGGGCCTCTCAACCAATCCTGACGACTACTCGACTCGTGCATGGGCGACAGCCTATGCCATCCCTGCAGCCAAGGGACTCACCTGGGACGACATCCTTCGCGACTTCAAGCAGCAAGAAGAAGATAGTGATGACAATGACGGAAGCAGCAACGAAGACGAAAAGACGAACTCAGACACGGCGACAACCACTGACGATACTCTTCCCATCCCTGAGGTGGAGATACTCGTGATGGAACCGCTTGCAGCAAGCAGCTCTTCACCTGTCCAAAACTATGAAGTGCTGGATGTAGTTGAGGATCCTTATGAACCAGTCGTTGAGGATATGGAAGAGGCACCTGAAGAAATATCCGGACCGAATATGCGCCAACCTGCGGCGGTCGGGTCGACTGGTGCAGGAGCCTGGCTCAAGAAATTCCTATTGAGTCTATGGTCTTCTATCGCTGGACTCTTCTCCTAAACGAAAAGGCTCCCAGACGGGAGCCTTTTCGTTTAGGCCTTAGCAGCGCGCTTCACTGCTTGAGCAAGGCGTGACTTCTTGCGGGAAGCGGTGTTCTTCTTGATAATGCCTCGCTTGGCTGCCTTATCGATAGCCTGGTATGCCTCCGAGAGGGACTTGCGGGCGTCAGCGGCGCTCGTGACCATGAGCTTCTTTACGTCCTTAGTCGTCTGAGTGAGGGTGCGCTTGCGGCGAACATTGAAAACGTGCTTCTTGAGGGAAGCACGGTGGGCCTTCTTAGCTGATTTGGTGATTGCCATGTGGAGGCATACTACTCTACGGCGCAATTCTTCGCAAATGGTACGATGGCCATATGATCAGGCAGATAAAGGGTGTTGTGCTCGAAGCTGAACTTGCCGGGGCGACCATAGACGTTGGGGGATGGGGGGTATTCGTGCGTCTTCCGGCAGGAACGACCTTAACTGAGGGCAGTGAGGCCACCCTTCTCACTCACTTAGCCGTAAAGCAGGACGGCATCGACCTATACGGCTTCACTTCCAAAGAAGATCTGCGCTTCTTCGAGCTTCTCCTTACCGTTTCCGGCATCGGTCCCAAGACTGCTCTTTCCATACTTTCTCGCGCATCCCGTGAATCCCTTGAAGTGGCTATCGGTAAGCGTGATATCTCGTACCTTACGCGTGTTGTTGGCCTTGGGAAGAAAGCTGCGGAGAAGATAGCGGTCGAGCTCTCGGAGAAGATCGACGTAGGCGATCGCGAGCATGATGGTGAGGACGCGGAAGTGTTCGATACGCTTGTGGCTCTTGGGTACACGGACCGCGAAGCGAGAAAAGCTCTTGCCGAAGTTCCCATGCACGTTACTGGGCGTGATGCACGGCTGAAGAGTGCGCTCGGGGGGAATCATTAGGTATGTATAAGGCGATAAATATAGTGGTGGGCATATTGAAACGCATACTGCCGCGTTCCCTTATTGCTCCCCTCCTTCCTCTATATCATCGTGTTCTCTCTTTTTTACTTGCTCTCTCATATAGCTTCCCTGCAAAGAAGCTCACCATCATTGGAGTGACTGGCACCAAGGGAAAGTCTTCCGTCTCCGACATGCTGTATACCGTGCTTCACTACGCCGGCATTCCGGTTGCAGTTGCAGGTACCATTCGTTTTGCTATCAGAGACGAGTCCGAACCCAACCTATACAAAATGACGATGCCAGGACGCGGATTCATTCATGACTTCCTTTCGCGGGCGAAGAAGCAGGGGTGTACACATGCAGTGGTTGAACTAACGAGTGAAAGCGTGAAGCAGAACCGACATCGGTACCTATACTTGAATGCACTGGTATTCACGAACCTCCAGAAGGAGCATATAGAGTCGCACGGCTCCCTTGAGAAATACGCGGAAGCAAAATGGGAGATTGGAAAGGAGCTTGTACGTTCACCGAAGCGTCCGCGCGCTGTCATTCCTAATGCCGACGACGCTGAAGGAAAGAAGTATCTCAGCCTTTCAGTGGAGAAGAAGATTCCTTTTTCGTATGTAGAAGCGAAGGATGTCCAGCTCATGCCCGGCCACGTTTCCTTTACGTACGAGGGGGTTTCTTTTGCGCTTAAACTTCCAGGAAGCTTCAGTATCATGAACACACTTGCAGTCATTAAAGCGGCGGGGTTCGTAGGTGTACCGCTTCCGACAATCGCCGAGGCTCTTGCAAAGCTTGAGCGCATCCCGGGAAGAACAGAACGTATAGATGAAGGGCAGGACTTCCAGGCAGTCGTTGACTATGCGCATACACCTGATTCCCTTTCAGCTTTGTATGCTGCGTATCCAGGGAGGAAAGTATGCGTACTTGGGAATACAGGAGGAGGACGCGATCAGTGGAAACGCCCTGAGATGGGACGCATTGCGGACAAGGAGTGCGACGAGGTGATCCTTACGAACGAGGATCCATACGACGAGGACCCGGAGGCCATAGTGCAGGCAATGGCGAAAGGTATGGAAAGAAAGCCTAAAATCATCATGGACCGCCGTGAGGCTATACGCACTGCCCTTACCCTCGCACGCCCAGGAGACTCCGTCCTCGTCACCGGTAAAGGTACTGACCCGTACATCATGGGCCCGAATGACTCCAAAGAGCCCTGGAGTGATGCTGAGGTCGTACGGGAGGAACTGAAAAAGTTGGTATCATAAGGACATGAGCGACGCCTGGCTAGTCATCGGTATCTTCGTCTTCGCCTTCCTTTTGTGGGTCTCGACTGGCGGTCCCACGCGCCCTATCTCCTTTGCCGGTCCATTTATCACTCCCATCACAGACGTGGACGACACACAAGAAGGATATGGGGAAGACATCAACGTTGGGAGTGGTGAAAGACGTTCCGGGATCTGGAGCGTGCGGAGCATCTTCGGCCGTTTCGAGAACAGTGTTGGAGAGGAAGAGAATGTAGGGCCGGTATCTCCTCAGGCAGGAAGTATTCGGATTGTGAGCCGCGCAGGAGGACCTTCAGGAACGAGCCCTGATAAGGAGTATATTGCGGTTCGTGCTGAGAACGCCTCGATTGATATAACAGGCTTCACTGTTGCAAGCTCGAGGAGTGGGGTGAATGCAATCATCCCCCAGGCAGCTGTTACTCCGGGCGGTGCACTTACGAACGTCGTTCTTGGGGACGGAGACGAGGCGGTTATCACAACCGGAAGCTCTCCTTTGGGAAGTTCTTTCAGAGAGAATAAGTGCATCGGATATCTTGGCATCACGTCCTTCATTCCTCCTCTTGCCAACCGGAGCTGTCCTTCCCCGACCGAAGAACTTGGATATGGTTATACAGGTTCAGCATCTTCGTATGACGAGTGTCGCGCGATCGTAAGCAACTTCCCTCGTTGCGAGACGCAGAGAAGCGCTCCTGACGAAGCTTCGGGCGAGTGCAAAGCGTTCATCGAATCGCGCCTGAACTACGAAGGCTGCGTGAATACGCACTTCAACGACGAAGACTATCAAGGCGACACATGGCGCGTATATCTGAACCGTGGGAACGAACTCTGGAGGAGCGACAACGAGACCATCAGACTTCTCGACCGCGAAGGTCGCACGGTTGATATCTATAGTTATTAGGTGGTAGGTTGGTATCACCGCCCGTAGCTCAGTTGGTAGAGCAGCTCCCTTTTAAGGAGATGGTCGGGGGATCGTGACCCTCCGGGCGGACTAAGTAGTTTTTCTGAGAAAGAAATTTTCGGCAACTTTGTCTTGAGGAATTTTACCTAGAAGTAGGCGTGAGAAGTTGGTCATGGTTTGAGGGTAAGAGCAAATCTTTCAAGCGCAAGAGGAAGTTCAATGTCTCTTCCTCGTGAATCAGCAAGAAGTTCGATAAGGTCGCGAGAGAGCCTGCGCGCTCCCTTCTCTCCCCATGCTCCTCCGCCCCGCTTCATGAGATCGCGCGCCTTCCAATGAAGCAGGCCGTGTATCTGTTCAGGTGCGTCTCCTATGTGGTACGCCTTGATGAGTTCTTTCCAAAGAGCCTGTCCGTTCTTTTGCGCAAGAGCGTTCACAAGAGAGGAATTGAAACCGCGCTCCGCCTTAACGACTGCATCCATTTTGAATACTTTTTCTGCATGAGCCTCGACCTTCTTCACACGAGCTGGAATAAGTTTGGGAGCAAGAAGCGCTACGACGTTCGGCGACTCCACAAGTTCTGGAAGAAGGTTAAGGATTATGTCCGCAGTCTCCTTAACTTCAAAAGGATTGTCTATAAGAACGAGCGTCTTACTGAAAAAGAGTCCCTGCATGCTGAGTGCTTCACGTACTGACTCCTCAGTGACTTCTCCCGGTTCAAGACGAACGTAGTAGGCATCGGGAGCCTTGGCGCGCGCAGCAGCGACCCACTGGAAGGCTTTCGCCCTCACTTTGTTCACGTCCGAGCCATGAAAGAGGTAAAGCATGGGTCTAGTGTATCAAAACAGTGAAGGCGCCCTAGGGCGCCTTCGACTCGATATATATACTTGCTCCTTCTGCAGCGAAGTAGGCAACGCCAAAAGCTGTAGCCCCAAACATTGCGCAAACACCAAGCACAATCGCGAGTAATGCCATTCCCACTAGGACAGAGGTTTGATGGGGTTCCACTCGCAAGTTCGATTCTCGGTCAGGCCGTTCCCCGCCCGACCAGTCGTCAGGACCTTTAAACATTGGCAATCCCCTTTCCAGGAATTAGCGTACTCCCATATATGTCCTACGCAAGAGGAGTCATAGTTCCCCAGTTGGGACCGGTTTTTCCCTGCGCAAGAATGGGAATACCATTCGTTTCCTCTTCCTCGAGGATTGATTCCATGAGGTGTTTGATCTTGGGAGCAAGAGTGTCGAGCTTCTCTTCTTTAATTTCAAAGACGAGTTCGTCATGCACCTGGAGGATGAGGTGGGCATCTTTTTCTGCTTTTTCCTCTTTCAACATCTCATTGATGCGCACCATGGCGAGCTTGATGATATCGGCCTGCGTTCCTTGAATGGGTGCGTTAATGGCCATGCGCTCTGCCTGTGCACGAACATACGGTAGAGGTGACTTCATGCCGGAGAATTCGCGGCGTCTTCCAAAGAGAGTTTCAGTGAAGCCAAGACGGCGGGCTTTCCCTTTCGTTTCTTCAAGGTATTCGGCAAGGCGGTTGAAGGTGCGGAAATAGTCTTCGTGAAATTGGTGGGCTTCTGCAGTGCTGGTCCCGAGTTGCGCCTTGAGTGCGTTCACTCCCATGCCATAGAGGATGCCGAAGTTGATGATCTTGGCACGCCGGCGCATTTCACGGTCGACCTGATCCGACTGTACGCTGAAGACGGCGGCTGCGACTTCTTGATGCACGTCACGTCCCGAACGAAAGATGACAGAAAGCTTTTCGTCTCCCGAGAGAATGGCGGCGATGCGAAGTTCTATCTGAGAATAGTCAAAGCCGAGGAGTGTGAAGCCCTTGGGAGCAACGAAGGCGTGGCGAATGGCGCGCCCGCGCTCGCTCCGTATAGGGATGTTCTGGAGGTTCGGGTTCTGGCTTGCCATGCGGCCGGTGACCGCACCTGTCTGAAGGAAGTCGGCGTGGAGCCTTCCTTCCTTATCTAGAAGCTTCGGAATGCTGTCGATATAGGTTCCCAACAGTTTCCCTATCTGCCGGTACTCAAGAATATCCGCGATGATCGGATGCGCGTCCTTCAGCTTCTCAAGCTCTGACTCCTTAGTGGAGCGCTGGCCGGTCGCGGTCTTCTTCGTTGCTTTCCCTGCGACCTTAAGGCCGAGCTCGTCGAAGAGCACGTCCCCAAGTTGTTTGGGGGAACTGATATTAAACTCGTGCCCTACGACCTTGAATATGCGCTCCTCCATCCCTTTCAGCTCTCCTTGGTACTTCTTTGAAAGTTCGGCAAGTACTTTCTTGTCGATGCACACGCCGTGGTGTTCCATTTCGCGGAGTATGGGAATGAGCGGTCTCTCAATGTTTTCATATACCTCGTCAAGCTGTCCGGTCGATTCGATGCGGTCCTGCAAAATCTTGTATGCAGCTGAAAAGCTTTGAGCCTTAGTGAAAGCAAGAATGTCGTCGAGTGATGGGTTGGTGAGGTCCGAAGCCAAGAGCCAGAGCATGACCTGCGCTTCTTCGAATTTAGACTTGTCTACTTCTTCCGCTTCACCTTCGGGCATTTCCTCGTCGATTATTTGCTCTTCCTCTTTCCGGAACACATTCTTCGCGCGCTCGCGAAGCGCGCGGAAACCAAGCTCGTCAAAAAGGGCGAGAATCTTCGGAAGTGTGGTTTCGTTCGTCGCAACTGCTTCGGGAAGCTTGAAGGCGATGGGTGCGTCCGTGCGAATGGTCGCGAGCATCTTCGAGAACATCGCGTCTTCCTCATGCTCCTTCAGGAGACTTACTATGCGTGGCTTGATTCCCTTTTCGAGAAGAAGATTTTCGTCCTTCTTTATCGTTTTATAAAGCTTCTCAAGCGTTCCGAACTCCTGCACAAGAGTGGTGCCAGTCTTCTCTCCAATGCCGGGCACTCCCATGATGTTGTCGGAAGGATCTCCCCTAAGTCCTTTCCAGTCGGGAACGAGTTCGGGTGGAAAGCCATATCGTGCTACTACCGCAGCCTCGTCGTATGTGATCGTATCGTTCATTCCTTTCTTGAGGGTGTATACGCGTACTTTCCCTTCATCGACCAGTTGGAGAGTATCCATGTCGCCTGAGGCAATGATGGTATCAAGATCGTCACGATCCTTGAGAATATGCGTGATGGTTCCGAGAATGTCGTCGGCTTCAAATCCTTCGCGTTCGTATATAGGGATGCAGAAGGCCTCGAAGACCTTGCGGGAAGTCGTGAGCTGGCGTTCAAGCGACTCCTCTATCTTCACGCGCGTTGATTTGTATGCTGCGAACGCTTCATGCCGCATTGTAGGCTTTGGGAGATCGTACGCTGCGACTATATAGTCGGGCTTCAGATCTACAATTATTTTCAAGAGCATCGCAGAGAGCCCGTACAGTGCACCGGTCGGTTCTCCGGCAGGACTCTGGAAGTCGGGTAGTGCATGGTATGCGCGGTGGATGATGGCGTGCGCATCAAGGAGTACAAGTCGTTCTTTCTTTGTAGCTGCTTTAGGCATAGGTAATGGAGCGGGAATTGTTGGGAAGCACTTCAAGAGTGACGGTATGCGTAGGAGTTGGAAGTATATCTTGAACACGCTCAGGCCATTCGAGCACGACTAGATTCCCAGGATCTTTGATGATGCCGTCAAAGCCGAGAGGAGCAAGTGAGCTTCCTCCTTCAAGCCGATACGCGTCTATGTGTACAAGGTGTTTGAACTTCTGTCCTTCGGGAAGCTCGTATATCTTCTCGAGCACAAAGGTGGGGCTGGTGACGTGCTCGGTGACACCGAGAGCACGAGCGAGTGCTTGAGTGAAGGCGGTCTTCCCTGCTCCAAGCTCCCCAGACAGCGTTACGAGGGTTGCTGTGTTCTGAGGTGTGAGTCGGGAAATAAAGGTGTTAGCTTCTTCCGTAAGCTCTTCAAGAGAATGGAGAATCTTCTGCATTGGTGAATTGTATCAAAAAGGGCCCCGCAGCACGCTGCGGGGCCCAGAAGTTTCGAGAGGTGTTGTTGTCAGTCGCGATTGCGCGGCGGGCGCTCTCGATCACGGCGGCCGGAGGAGGGACGTGGTCCATCTCTTCGTTCGCCACGTTGCGCCGCTTGAGGTGTGTCGTTACGGTCAGGTCGGTCGTTGCGATTGGCCCGACTCGGACGATCACGCGTGTCATCGCGATTGTTGTTACCGCGATACCACCAACGGTCTCCGTTGTCGCGATCACTGCGATCGGACAAGCGGCGATTTTCGCGCTGGCGATCCAACCGACCGTTCTCACGTTGTCGGTCGCGACGAGCATCGCGCTCCTCGTCCTGCTGACCGTCACGATAGCCATCGCGGTAAGCTCGACCCGAGTAGGGGTCGATGCGCCACGTAATCCCACGGCCGTATTCGCGCCAGTAAGGGCCGGTGAGGCCCCACTCGCGATACCGATGATTATTGCGATCCGACTCGACTTGGATGTTCACATCGACTTCCACCGGCTGACTCGCGGGCGGAATGTAAACGGTCGTCGAAGGCTCGTCGCAAGGAATCGCGGTGACGCCATCGAAGTTGAGGTACTGGCGGCGCAGGTAGTGCTCCTGGCTTGGCCACAGATATCCCTCTTTGCAGACAGCGTCTGGGGGGATGGATTGCGCGTGCGCCGAAGTCGGCGACACGCATACTGCCATGAACGCCATGGCGACGATCAAGAATCTCACGATATCACCTACCTTTCAGAGAAATTGCTCCATGTTTTTAATACCTCAGAATAGCTTTATTGTCAAATATTCAGCATTTACCTGCTATGATGTTCGCATGCCTGCTCACTTCGATACTGACGCGGAGGACGCAAAGCTTGCGCGAGCGCGAGCGCGCGAAGAGGAGGATCTTGCGCATGTCCTCTCTGAAAAATATGACCTTCCTTATACGGATCTCTCCTTCATTCCCATAAATATGGATGCTCTTCGCGTCATTCCAAAGGCTGATGCGGAGAATGCCGGAGTAGTTGCGTTTGATAAGAACGGGAAACATTTGCTGGTGGCGATGCGTACGCCGAACGGAGACGCCGTAGAGAAGCTCCTTGGAGAACTTGAGAGCGCCGGATACATCCTTGAAAAGTACTTGGTCTCCGAAGCAAGTATTAACAAGGCGCTTCTGCGATACGACGACCTTTCGCTTACGCACAGTTCCCGTTCAGGCGTGTTCGATATCTCAAGCGAAGAACTTATGCGCCTCAGGAGCGAGCTTACTTCCCTTCCGGCGCTTCGTTCGTACCTTGCCGAAGCTGTATCGGTGAAGAACGCGACCCAAGTATCAAAACTGCTTGAGGGAATGCTTGCCGCCGCCTTCTCTCTCCAGGCTTCCGACATCCATCTTGAGCCGGGAGAAGGAGCAGTCCGTCTGCGTCTCCGCCTCGACGGCGTCCTTACCGACTCATTCTCCTTCGATGAACACGCATATCGACTCTTGAACTCCCGCATCAAGGTTCTTTCAGGGCTTAAGTTGAACGTCACTGACCGCGCGCAGGACGGGCGCTTCTCCGTGGATATGGGAGGCGCTGAAGTCGAGATCCGCACATCAGCTATTCCAGGCAATTATGGTGAGTCCATTGTGCTCCGCCTCCTTGATCCCTCTTCTATACAGCACACCTTCGCCGATATGGGCATACATCCGAAGCTTTTGAAGAAGCTCGAGAGCGAGATACGTCGTCCGACCGGCATGCTCCTCACGACCGGTCCCACAGGTTCGGGAAAGACAACTACTCTCTACGCCTTCCTTAAAGAGATACACACGCCTGAGATAAAGATCGTGACCATCGAGGATCCGATCGAATACCACCTTCCGGGTATTGTGCAGACGCAGACCAACGGCAAAGACTATACCTTTGCTTCGGGACTGCGTTCCGTGCTCCGCCAGGATCCGGACGTGATCATGGTGGGTGAGATCCGGGATGCGGAAGTCGCGGAAGTCGCGCTCCAGGCCGCGCTCACGGGACACTTCGTCTTTTCAACCCTCCATACCAATAATGCGGCAGGTGCGTTTCCCCGTCTTGTTGACTTGGGCGCTGACCCTAAGACCTTCGCTTCGGCAATCACGGTTGCTATGGGACAGCGGCTTTTACGAACGCTGAACCAGGAGACGAAGGTGAGAAGAAAAACTACCGATGAAGAAAAGAAGATTATCGAACTCATCTTCTCCTCCCTTACGGACGAATCTCTGAGACCGTTTTCTACTGAAGAAGTGTGGGCTGCAAATCCTCAGGGCGAGGATACCGGATACAAGGGACGTGTGGGCGTGCACGAAGCTATTTTCATGGATGAGGAACTGGGAGAATTCCTCCGAACTAATCCCTCAATGGGAGATATTGAGAAGTCTACGCGACGACAGGGGTTCCTCACTATGGCGCAAGACGGAGTATTGAAAGCACTTGCAGGAGAAACGTCCTTGGAAGAAGTATTTAAAGTAGTGGACGTACCGAGGGGGTAGCAAAACAAAAACCGCCTCTCGGCGGTTTTTGTTTTCTCTGCACAGTGCGAAGACCCCCATCAATAAAATCAGTATATTCCCTTCTACTTGATGCGTCAACAACATGATGCCGGCGGAGGGTCTCGAGCCCTCAGAGAAAGACTTGATGGAGGTCTTCTCCGCAACCATGCCGCCGGCGCATACATGAGCATACGAAAACGGCGGTGATAGAGTCATAACTATAAGATAAAGAAAAACTGCACCATTTCTGATGCAGTTTTCCTAAATCACGCGCAGTACCCTCCAGGCACTCCTCCTTATAAATAAGCAGGTGGAACAAATCGCCTGAGGATAGCTCCAGCGGTCCACGTACAAGCGTGGTGCCAGAAACGTCCTTGGGGAAACGCCCCTAAGCCGTCAAGCCTTGCCTAGAGGGTAATGCGCACGATGTATAGAGCTGTCCAAAGGAAAAGCCCCGCGAGAAAAGGTCCTCACGAGGCCAACCCTCATGTGCTATAATCCTAGCACAGCTGATTTTTATGTCAAGTACCCCTGAGATCGCTTCCCCATTGAAGATTAGGGACCAGGCCCTCGATTCGACGCTTAGGCCTGCAGCCTGGGACGATTATGTGGGCCAGGGCCACGTTAAAGCGAACGTCCGCATCGTGCTTGAGGCGGCGAAGAAGCGAGGCGACATGCCCGAACACCTCCTTTTCTATGGCCCTCCGGGCGTCGGCAAGACGACGCTTGCGCACTTGGTCGCACAGTCTTTGGGTGCTCCTTTTAAAAGCACCTCTGGGGTCGCTATTGAACGTGCGGGAGACCTTGCCGCCATCCTTACGAACCTTGAACCGGGCACGGTGCTCTTCATCGACGAGATCCATCAGCTCTCTTCGAAGATAGAGGAGCTTCTGTATCCGGCGCTTGAGAACGGCACGCTCGACATCGTGCTCGGCAAAGGTCCTTCGGCGCGCACGGTGGAACTCTCTCTTCCTCCATTCACGCTTGTTGGTGCAACGACCCGTGTTGCGCAGCTCTCGAGCCCTCTTCGTTCACGGTTCGGAGGCGGTGTGTACCAACTTGATTTCTATACCGAGGGGGACATTCGCTCTATCATCGCCCGTTCAGCGCGCGTGCTCTCGGTTTCGGCCGATGGCGACGTTGTGTATCAGATAGCAGCGCGTAGTCGTGCTACTCCCCGCGTCGCAAACTCCCTCCTTAAGCGTGTTCGCGACTTTGCGCAGGTCCACGAGAAGAAGCTTACTTCTCAAGTGTGCGACGAGGCATGCCAGCTCTTCGGCATCGACACACTTGGCCTCACTAAGGACGACCGGAGATATTTGGAAACTCTTCGGGACTCATTCAAAGGAGGCCCCGCAGGGCTTCGTGCGCTTGCAAGCCACCTGCATGAGGATCCGGACACGATTGAGAACCTATACGAACCGTATCTTATGCGGCTTAACTTCATCGAACGATCTCCACGCGGACGCATTCTCACTGAAAAAGGGCGGGAGTACCTAGGTTAGGAGGTCAAAGAGAAGCGGACGGCATGAGCTTTCGAAGCGGCATTCACCGGTCGTCGTGTCGCATACCTCTACCTTCTCTGTGTCGCAGGATTCAATAACAAGGCCTGCACCGATCAACACCAGAAGAGCGGCCAGGGGGTAGAGGATGTTTTTATATTTCCTTGGACTCTGTCGATCCTCGTTCATAGATACATACTAACAGGCTAGATACTCTTCGCATCGACATTCCACGCCTTCACATCCCAGGCACCGCTGTCATGAACGGCAATCATGAGCGCGGTGTTCTTCGTGTGCATGTGCCAAGTCGCGCGAAGATACGTTCTTCCAGTTACCCCTTCCCCCACGATCATGCATGCGTACAGGGCACGCATGAAGGTACTGTGGGTCACAACGGCGATGACGGACTCGGGACGCGTAAGAAGATATGCGAGTGCAGCATGCGCACGTGATAACAACTCCTCTGCAGATTCTTCGTCCGAATGGCGGTATCCGGCGCGTCTTCCAAACACAACAAGCTGAAGTTGCACCCAGTGCCAGTGGGGATGCACTTTCTTTTTCCTTAACTGCACTCCTGGCCGCCTTCGCTCTACGAAAAGGTCCGAGTGCTCTACCGAAAGGCCGGTTTCCCTTCCAAGTTCTTCCGCAGTCGACCGTGCGCGAGAGAAAGTACTTGAAACGATCGTTTCAAGAGGAAGTTTTTTCATGTGGTGGGCCACTTCCTTTGCCTGAGTAATGCCGTACGGCGTGAGTGTTGTATCTCCCGTCTGCTGATGGAAGAAGCTCGCATTTCCATGACTCTGACCATGGCGGACGAAGTACACCGTCTTCATGTGCCTAGGCTAGCATGCCTCCGTACAGAGGTATTCCATATTCTGAAAGACCGTGCTATAATCCTTAGGTCAATCGCAGCGCTGTTTGCGTAGCTAGTCGAACTCCTCGTTTCAGCTCACTGCACTTGATAGTTATCAGGTGCACGAATACATATCCACTATGCAGGAAGGAACTATCGCCGGCCTCACAGACAAGGGATTCGGATTCATCAAGATCGAAGGTGCTGAGAAGGACTTGTTCTTCCACTCCAACGAACTCATTGGTGTTGAATTCGATTCGCTCCGCGTCGGTGACAAGGTTACGTTCGAGATGGCTGAAGGACCGAAAGGACCGAACGCTATAAAGGTCTCGAAGGTTTAAGCATACGGAGCGCCTCGGGCGCTCCTGTGCGTTACATTACCCACTTAGCTAAACCAGCATGTCCAGAGGAAAAACCAGGCATGGCGTGAGCCCCAAGGTTCCCCGTAAGCGCCCGAATAAGACCAAGGCTCGCCTTGCCATAAAGGCAGCGGCGCGCGGCGCTGGAAAATAATATGAGGGGTCCTGACCTTGATAGGGAGCGGAGTGAGAAGAAACTTTCTCCTGCGGAATTCCTCTCCATGTATAACGAGGGGCTTCCTGCCGATTACCCCAAGGCTACAAACTCTCTGCTGACGGCATTCACCGTTAAGCATCCTGAGCTTTTTAAACGTGAAGGCATCTGGTCACTAGACCAGCATCGGAAGAAGTTCATGGACTGGCTTCCGAATCATTTGCGTACAAGCACCGAGAGCAAGCGCTCTTAGAGCTCTCTCCTTTCTGCGGGGATACCGAACACAAGCAGGCTCCTTTCCTGCATCTGTTTCTCGGTCTTGAATTCCCCTGCCAGTTGTAGTGCTGAGGGCCTGGGTTCAGGCCACCAGAGATAGAACAGGCCGTATTCTTCGGTGAAATACGGCTTTGGAGCTTTTTTCATAACTCAACAGTATCATGTATTCGATTTATGGACGGGTTTGTATTTATTGCTGACAGTCTGGGACGATGTTGGAACCCTAGCGCCTTCTGCCGTTCATCTTTAAATACTCAGATTTGCTCATGTAGCTCTTGGGATCAGCTAGGTCAGTAAAAACTTTCCCATTCAGATGATCCATCTCGTGCTGAATAACTTGAGCAAGTAATCCTTTAGCCTCCAATTCAAACTTCTCCCCCCTTTGGTCTTGAGCAGTAACGACTAAGGAAGCCGGTCTTTTGGTCATGCCGAACAGGTTCGCAGAAGCAACACTTCCACAGCCCTCCCACTTTTTTGCCAGCTTCTGAGAGAAAGACTTGATTCTAGGATTTAGAAAAACTCTTAACTTATCCTTCTGTTCTTTCTTTCGGTACTTTGTCTTTCGTATTTCCGTAACAAAAACTCTGGCACTCTTTCCTATCTGAGGCGCAGCCATTCCTACTAGACCGAAATGACGCATTGAGTCAGTCAAATCAGTGACAATTTTCTTTGTGGCTTTTGTGGCAGGTTTGACTGACTTCGCTCTAGCTCGTATTACGGGATTGCCCAGTTGTGTTGCTTTCTTAACTATCATTTGTGAAGTATATACCTCCGTATATTGCTGACAGATTAGGTTTCGATCCTTTTGATATACTCACTTCATGTCCGGGCACAGCAAATGGTCATCTATAAAACGACAGAAGGGGGTGACTGACGCCGCCAGGAGTCGTACTTTCTCGAAGTTTGCACGTCTTATCACTATCGAATCTAAGAAAGCAGCCGGAAACGCTTCCGCACCAAGTCTCTTGGCAGTCATCGCTCGCGCAAAGGCTGCGAACATGCCAAAGGACAATATAGAGCGGGCGGTCGTCAAAGGATCTTCCAAGGAAGCAGGTGATCTCTCTGAAGTCGTATACGAATTCTATGGCCCCTCAGGCACTGCCATTATCGTGAACGCACTGACTGATAATAAGAACAGGACAACGCAGGAGATAAAACATTTGATATCGAAGAATGGATTCGAGCTTGGTACTCCCGGAAGCGCCGCATGGGCATTCACGAAAGGGGGAGATGGGACTCTTTCTCCGAACGAACCATTGATGGACGTTTCTGGAACTGACGAAGAGAGTCTCGGCAGAATACTTGAAGAGCTCGACGAACATGATGATGTGCAGAGCGTCGTAACGAACGCCAGCGGATACGAGAACACGAGCGAGGAATAGTATGCGGGTACTTGGCATCGACCCTGGATTCGACCGCCTCGGCATGGCAGTCCTTGAAGGAGATCCTTCGCGCCCAACATTTGTGTGGAGCGAGTGCGTACTCCCCGCCAAAGGTGAGGCTGCTGAACGCCTCTCAACCGTATACCGAAGAACGTCAGAAGTTATTCATGAATATTCCCCCCACGTTCTTGCTATTGAGACCCTCTTTTTTAGTACGAATAAGAAGACAGCACTTCAGGTGGCTGAAGCAAGAGGCGCAATACTTGCAGCTGCAGGGAATGCAGGCATCCAAGTGCGGGAATTTTCTCCAGGGACCGTAAAGCTTGCTGTGACCGGACATGGTTCGGCAGATAAGGCGGCTATAGCCCGCATGATTCCCCACCTGATTACCCTCCCCAAGAAAAAGCGCCTTGATGACGAGCTTGATGCCATTGCGGTTGCCATAGCTGGCCTTTCAGCGCGCCTTCAGGGTCGTTAGGATATCCACAAGTAGGTACTTTGCTGCTTGCAAACGGCATTGATTCTGTTCAAATAGTAGAGCTTCGTTTGCGAGGCATAAACTTAAGACTTTATTTAGCATATGAATCACGATGACGACGATGTTCTTGATATAGACGATGCCATTATGGAAGAGGGCGAGGAGAAGATGCCTGACGGATTCCATGCAACCGATCCTGAAACTGGACTTCCTATACCGGAAGAGGACGAAGACGAATCATTCTAAAACGCGAGAACGGCCCCTGAAAAAGGGCCGTTTGTGTTAGGATACCTCCATGAAAAAAGGCCGAGGCTGGCTTACCTCAATGCTTCATAACAAGAACCCGCTGGTGCGCGGCGCTTTCGTCGTTGTAGGCATCGGACTTGTCTTCCTCGGCGGGAGTATCCTGTGGGTTGCTTTCACTCCTATCCCCGCGCTCAACACCTTTGACCCGCAGAAGGTCGCCATGTCGACCAAAATCTACGACCGCGAGGGCAAGACTGTTCTCTACGATCTGAACCGCGACATGCGGCGCACTATCATTCCCCTAGACCAAGTTTCCTCCAACCTCCAAAAAGCAACTCTCTCTATCGAGGACTCAGGCTTTTATTCCCACGGAGGTATCAGCCCCACAGGCATTGCACGCGCCCTTTTGGCCGACATCACGACCATGTCGTTCGCGCAGGGAGGCTCCACTATCACTCAGCAGGTGGTGAAGAACACCATCCTCACGGGCAGAAAGAGTGTTGTGCGTAAAGTTCAGGAGTGGATACTTGCCGTACGCTTCGAAGCTCGCTACACCAAGAACGAGATCCTCGAGTTCTATTTCAACGTAACTCCGTACGGGGGCACTCTTTATGGAGCTGAGACTGCAAGCCGCGCATTCTTTGGAAAGAGTGCAAACGATCTCACGCTTGGGGAGGCCGCGTATCTCGCATCTATCCCTCAGCGCCCCACCTACTACTCCCCATACGGCAACAATCGAGAGGACCTCGATGTTCGCAAGGACATTGTGCTCGCGCGCATGCTCAAGCTCGGATACATCAACCAACAGGAACACGATGCGGCACGGAACGAGAAGGTCACCTTCAGCCGACAGCAAAGCAACTCCATCCTTGCTCCCCACTTCGTCTTCTTTATCGAGCAGGAGCTTGAAGAGATGTACGGTCCTGAAGTGGGCGGCCTTGGATACAGTGTGATAACAACGCTCGACGCCGACCTTCAGAGTGAGGCGGACACCATAGTGAATCGGTACGCGATTGCGAACACCTCTCGCTTCAACGCAAGCAATGCGGCACTTGTCGCTATAGATCCCAAGACCGGACAGATCCTCGCGATGGTCGGGTCAAGGGACTATTTCGACAAAGAAATTGACGGGAACTATAACGCTGCAATTGCACTTCGCCAGCCTGGTTCTTCTTTTAAGCCTTTCGTATATGCTACGGCCATCCAAAAGGGATATACGCGTGAGACGGCTATATTCGATCTCCCAACACAGTTCTCGACTCTCTGCTCCCCTGCAGACACAAGCAATAGCGAACCCCCTTGCTATGCTCCTGGGAACTATGATGGGAAGTTCAGGGGCCCTATGACCTTCACGACGGCGATTGCACAGTCGATTAACATTCCTGCAGTGAAGACGTTGTATCTAGCCGGCATACCGAACGTGCTTGCTCTTGGAAAAGCCATGGGTCTCACCACCCTCGGAGAACCTCGTGACTATGGTCTCTCGCTTGCGCTTGGTGCGGCTGAGATCCGTCTTCTTGATCTCGTGAGCGCATACGGGG
>DATDUD010000017.1:0-17849 GCA_036517735.1 Minisyncoccota bacterium
GGCATCGTGGGCCTTCCAAACGTCGGCAAATCGACGCTTTTTAATGCACTCACCAAACAGGCTGTACCTGCTGAGAACTACCCTTTCTGTACGATTGATCCGTCGGTAGGGGTGGTGGGAGTACCTGATGAGCGGTTGGACAAGCTCGCAACTCTTTCAAGCTCCGAGAAGGTGGTTCCTGCAGCAGTCGAGTTCGTGGACATTGCAGGTCTTGTTAAGGGAGCGTCAGAAGGCGAAGGACTTGGGAACCAATTTCTTTCCCATATACGCGAGGTGGATGCCATTCTCCAGATGGTCCGCTTTTTTGACGACCCGGACATAACGCATGTACATGGAGATGTTGACCCTGTCCGCGACATTGAGGTCATTAACCTTGAGCTGATTCTTGCGGATACGCAGTCTGTTAAAAGCAGGAGAGAGAAGCTTGTGCGGGACGTCCGTGCAGGGTCTAAGGAGGCTATTGCAGAAGAGGCGGTGCTCGTAAAAGTGGAGCAGGCACTTTCTGTAGGAAAGCTTGCTCGAAGCACCGATCTTACTCCTGAAGAGACAAAGCTAATAAAGTCACTCAATCTCCTAACCATGAAGCCGATCTTGTATTCACTTAACGGAAAGTCAGGCGGGCATAACCTTGATGAGGTGAACGATGGGAGGGCAGAGGCCGCACATGCGCTCATAGAATCTCTTGGCTCTACGTACGTACATGTAGACGCGGCAACTGAACGGGACTTGAACGATGTAGCGGATGAGGATAAGGAAATGTTTCGCTCAGAGTTAGGCGTACAGATAGACGGACTTGATGCGCTCATACGCGGTGCGTATGCAGCGCTCGGTTTCATAACCTTTTTCACTACCGGGCCAAAGGAAAGTCGTGCGTGGACCGTTTCAAAAGATGATACTGCTCCTGAAGCAGGTTCAGCTATACATAACGACTTCAAGGAGAAGTTTATTCGCGCAGAGGTTATCCAGTGGGACAAGCTTCTAGACGATGGATCCTGGAGTGCTGCACGGGATAAAGGAGATATTCGTACTGAAGGGAAGACGTATGTTGTAGAGGATGGAGATGTGATGGTGTTCCTGCACAGTTAGGGTTCGAAACCTAAACTGCCAGCAATAAATAGGGAAACCGCGTGAACGGAATTCCCGTTACGCGGTCGTTGCCTGGCTGATAACCACCCGCATCCTCTTCCTGACATCAAGTTCAATCTTGCCAAGAATATTGGCAGGGAGTATCCGTGCATTCGCTTCGAACTTGGTCCAGCTGCTCCTGCTGTACGTGCCGTACCGGGTTGCCATCTGCTCAACGGTCAGTCCAAGGAGCTCTCGGCCCAGTCGAAGGTCGTATGTCCCGAAGAGAAGGTTGTGGCCATAATTTTCAGGATACTGGCTCGCAAAGGAAGAATACGCCTCTTTGAGCTCCTGCAGCGAACGCGTTCTCGGTCCCGATCCTTCCATCGCAACTACGGTTATCGGACTGATACCCAGTGCTAGCCCCGCTTGAATCGGCGAGAGCTTGTGCGCGTTGCGCAGAGCACGTGCTTGCGCCTGAAACTCTAAGGAGTCCATTGCTCTCTCCCACCTAAATCTAACCTAAACAAAGGCTATCACACGTTGCAGAAAGGTTCCAACATCGTCCCAGACTGCCAGCAAAAACAGAAGCATCGTCCTAAGGGCGATGCTTCTTGAGTTCCTCCAATTTCCCTTCGATCTCGGCTGCTTGCTCTTGGCCTTCCAGCGTCAGGATGTAAGTGCGATTTTCGAAAGAGTTTCCACGGCTTTCCGTTAAGCCATCTCGTTCCATTGAGCAAAGGGTCCCGAATACCATACTCTGCAAGGCCACTTCCGGCATAACGGCATTGATTTTGCGGAAAAGTTCTTTCTCTGATTGCGGCTTGGGTGACAAGGCAAAAAGGAGGAAGACTCGTCGAGTCTCTAAATTGTCCAGCATATCTTCCTCCTCATTGGTCTAAGGTAAGGATAGGGCTTATACGGATATGGTCAACCTGGTTCCAGACAGCCAGCAAAAGTCGAAAGCCCCGGTATTTCTCCGGGGCTTCACACGAAAGGACATTTTGTTGATCAGTCGCGGAGCTCGGGACGCATCTCGCCGATTTTCTCGTCAGTGAGGCTGGGGTCGCCAGCAAGTCCACGAACGAGGCTCCTGCGCTGGGCGCGGGCTGCCTGGGGCGACATCTTTATGCCACGGGCACGTTCGATGAGGTCATCTACCTTTTTACTCTGGGGCATGGGATCCTCCATTTAGGGAACATTGAGAGCCACTACGGACTCATAGGTATTAAATCAGACTGAGAACAGCTGTCCAGAAAAGTTCTAAACTTTGTCCTAGACAGCCTATATTTCCTACATGATATACTCATTTCCATATGGAAACCGCACCCGTAGCACCCGCAGCCATTACCACTAAGACCACTCCCCGTGATTTCTTCCTCTGGGCAGGAGCCGTTGTCGCCCTCTATGGAAGCGTCATCGCTTTCATCGCGCTTCTCTTCGAGTACATCAACCGCGCTTTCCCAGACCCGCTTGCGGGATATGCAGACATATACGGAGGCTCGGTACGGTTCTCTATGGCAACCCTTATTGTGCTTGTGCCGACAATGCTTGCGCTTTTACGCATCATACGCAAAACGATTGAGGATGAGCCCGTTAAGGCGCATATTTGGATTCGTAAATGGGCCCTCGTGCTCACCATATTCGTCGCCGGTTCCGCAATCATCATTGAGCTCGTAAACATCATCAACACCTTCCTTGGAGGTGAGCTCACGACCCGCTTCATCCTTAAGGCCGGTGTGATACTTCTGGTCGCCTTCGGCTTCGCGTACCACTTCATCCGTGATCTACGCGGGTACTGGATAGATCATCCCAAGCAGGCGAACGTGGTAGGTATCGCCACCGCTATTCTAGCAGTAGCCGTCGTAATTGCCGGATTCTTCATTATCGGTACTCCCAATGAAATGCGCATGCTTCGCTCTGACAACGCACGAGTGGGCGATCTCCAAAGCATCCAGTACCAAGTCGTCGACTACTGGCAGCAGAAGGAAAAGCTTCCTGAATCGCTTGATGTTCTTCAGAATCCTCTTACCGGCTTCGAGCTTCCGACCGACCCTGAAACCGGAACTCCATACCGGTATGAAGTGACTGACGACCTCTCCTTTAAACTTTGCGCAACCTTCGGCACAGAAAGCGTGGATACCAAGGGACAGGGATCGTACCCTGAAATGGGATACCGTGGCGATACGGCAGTCAGCTACCCCGGGAAGGCAGAGAACCAGAACTGGCAACACGGTGCGGGCGAAGCATGCTTTGAGCGCACGATTGATCCTGATATGTACCCGCCGTATCCGAAGCCTCTCTAGAGTAGAGCCGCACAGGCCCTTGGCTTGTGCTTTATATGCCAATGGCCAAATCGTACGATCATCAGGACATAGACAAGAAATGGCAGGCGCGTTGGCGTGAGGATGGTACGTATCGTACGGAAACAGATTCTTCAAAAGAAAAAGCATATGTCCTCGACATGTTTCCGTACCCCTCAGGCGATGGGCTCCATGTGGGTCATCCCAAGGGATACATTGCGACCGACGTCTACTCCCGCTATCAGCGCATGCGAGGAAAGTCTGTATTGCATCCGATGGGATGGGATGCATTTGGTCTTCCGGCTGAGAACTATGCACTCAAGAATAAGGTGCATCCCCGAGTGGCCGTAGAGAAGAATATTACGTACTTCAAGCAGCAGCTTGAGAAGATCGGTTTTGACTATGACTGGTCGAAGGAAATAAATACAACTGACCCGGAATACTACCGTTGGACCCAGTGGATATTCCTTAAGCTTTATGAGAATGGTCTCGCATACCGTTCAGAGGAACCCATCAATTGGTGTCCGTCGTGCATGACCGGGCTTGCAAATGAAGATATTGAGCAGGGAGTATGTGAAAGATGCAGCACGGCAGTTGTTAAGAAAATACTGCCGCAGTGGGTGCTCAAGATTACGGATTACGCGGATCGTCTTCTTGAGGATCTGGAGCAGCTACCAAAGTGGCCAGAACATATCAAAGAGTCACAGAGAAACTGGATCGGGCGCTCTGAAGGTGTTGAGATCGATTTTAAAGTAGGGGATAGAACAGTAACGGTCTTCACCACAAGACCGGACACTCTCTTCGGAGCGACGTACCTGGTCCTTGCACCGGAACATCCTCTTGTGCAGAAGTTTGCGAAAGAGTCCTTGAATAGCAAGAAAATTCATACCTACGTTGAGGCCGCTGCGAATAAGAGTGAGATTGAGCGGACTGCTGATGGGAAGGAAAAGAGCGGTGTGCTTCTCGAGGGAATTAGTGGAGTTAACCCCGCAAACGGAGAGACTATTTCAGTCTGGGTAGCCGACTACGTACTTGGCTACTATGGCACCGGCGCGGTTATGGCAGTTCCTGCGCATGATGCACGTGACCTTGAGTTTGCCCAGAAATACGACCTCCCGGTAAGACAGGTAGTGGTGCCATGCGCGCCCGACCCACAGAATCCGCCCCAGGAAGGTTTTTCTGAAGTGAAACGGGACACGGTGGTCGTGCATTTGCGAGACCGTTCAACCGGGAAGTTTGCACTTCTCGACTGGCACGGCACGCTTGAGGGTATAACCACCGCTATTATGGGAGGAATTGAAGAAGGCCAAACTCCAGAAGAAGCTGCGCTTATGGAGATACAAGAAGAGGCGGGGCTTGAGAACGTAACTATCGTTAAGAAGTCTCCTTGGATAACAGCAGCTCGATATTGTGCATCGCATAAGAAGGAGAACCGTTGTGCACACTCGTTCGTCCTCTTGGCGGAAGTAGAGAGCCTGTCTGATATGCGTGAAGTCGACTCCGCAGAGAAGGCGAAGCATACTCTTGTCTGGGTAGACGAAAATCAGGTACTCCCGAGACTAACTCCCGTGCATCAGAAGCAAATGTGGAATCTTCTTGAGAAAGATACTGCGCTTGAAGAAGCAGGCTATCTCATTAACTCGGATACGTTTAATGGCCGTGACAGCGAGGAAGTGAAGTGGGACATTGCAAAAAGCGTGGGTGGAAAGAGGATTACCAAATACCGCCTGCGTGACTGGGTGTTCTCCCGGCAGCGGTACTGGGGTGAACCTATTCCGATTCTCTATTGCGAGACCTGCGGGACCGTGCCTGTCCCGTACGAGGATCTTCCGGTAAAGCTCCCGGAGGTTGAGCATTATGAACCTACCGGGACAGGGGAGTCTCCGCTCGCTGCAATCGAAGAATGGGTCAATACAACTTGCCCGAAGTGCAAGGGACCAGCAAAACGGGAGACGAACACTATGCCGCAATGGGCCGGCTCTTCCTGGTACTACCTGCGGTACATGGATCCTGATAACTCTGGCGCACTTGTAGACCCGAAGAATGAAAAGTACTGGAGTCCTGTGGACCTGTATGTAGGCGGAGCGGAGCATGCGACACGACACCTTATATACGCCCGCTTCTGGCACAAGTTTCTTTACGACATCAAAGCGGTTTCAACGCTTGAGCCTTTCACCGAACTCCACTCTGTGGGCCTTATCATCGCCGAGGACGGAAAGAAGATGAGCAAGCGGTTCGGGAACGTGGTGAATCCGGATGAGGTGGTTGCCGAATACGGCGCTGACGCTTTCCGCGTATATGAAATGTTTATGGGTCCCTTCGAGAACTCGATCGCTTGGAACACCAAAAGCCTTATCGGATCACGTCGATTCCTTGAAAGGGTGTTCCGCATGGCAAAAAAGGTCGTACCTCAGAATGTTCCCGAACTTAACCGCCCCATTCATTTGGCAATTCAAAAAGTTACCAATCACATCCCTGAGTTCCGCTTTAACACGGCGGTGAGCGCCATGATGATATGCCTCAACGCGATTGAGGACGTAGGTAGCGTCGGCAAAGAACAGTGGAGCCTCCTCTTGCAGGTGCTCGCTCCTTTTGCTCCACACATTGCGGAAGAACTTTGGGAAGAAATTGGGAACAAAGATTCTATACACCTGAGTGAGTGGCCGATCGCTGACGCGTCATTCCTTACGCTCGACACTGTTGTCATCGGTGTCCAAGTGGCGGGGAAGCTGCGTGGAGAGATTGAAATTGCTTCTGCTGCCTCGGAGAAAGAGGCTGTTTCCGCGGCCCTGGCCATTCCGAAGGTATTGGAGGCTCTTGGAGGCTCAAAACCGGGTAGGGTGGTGTATAGGGCGGGCAGAATCCTCAATCTACTGCCCTAGAGGGTTAGACAAAAGGCTCAATTTATGGCCCAATATTGGTCATTATACGGCCTATTTACTGAATATTTTAGCCTTGACACTCCATGAAAAGTGCATAAATCGCTTGACAACGATGCTTTGACTTGATAGGTTATGTGGGCAGATGCGCCGAAAGGCGTTTTTGCATTTATGCGTTTCATTCTCACAGCCCTGGTGGGCTTTCTCGTTTTGCCGGTAGGTGTAATTGCTCCTAACCCAGCCGAAGCGGCTCAAACCGCTCTTTGGCCGGGTGGACATGAGGCTCTCGTAGCCCCCCGCACCTACGCGAAGGCGCAACCCGCTTTCACGGCCAAGCTCACCGCATATAATGCCGTGCCGGGACAAACGGACGCAACCCCGTTTATCACAGCAGTAGGCGCTTACTCGAACCCGGAAGTCGTAGCCGCAAGGTCTCGCGACCTCGCAGCAAAACTTCCCTACGGCACGATCATCAAGATCGAGCGTACGCAGGCGGATACTCCGTCCTGTAGGCTTTCCCAGGTTGAGGACCAGATTGGCTACCGCGTCATTGCGGACGCCATGAACCCTCGCATCACCAACACCGTCGACGTGCTCCTTAACCAGAGCAAGAAGGTGTGGGTGGATGGCCGCCTGGTGAACCCTGCGCTTGCAGTTGGTCGTTGTGCCGAAGTTTCGGTGACTGTTGTTGGTTCTATGTCTATCTCGGAAATTCCGATGACCCAGGCAGAACTTGCAGCGATCGTCGAAGGCGGTTCGGAGGTAGCAATACGCTAACCTTTCGTACACTGGAAGCAGCTCCGCCTTAGGGTGGGGCTGTTTCTCGTATGGTTCGAAACCTAATCTGCCAGTAATATCTGCTACTATTTGTATATATCGTCCTAGACTGCCAACAAACGCTTTTAAATTTATGAGTTTTGAAAAACCTAAAACCACACCAGAAGGAGGGGTTGAAAAGATTACTGCAGCCGCAATTCGATGTGAAGGAGTCATATTCTCTGGATCTACACATGCTGATGCCTTTCTTGCTCTTAAGGAGAAGTCTCCCGAATGGAATTGGGATGAACACACACTCGAAGATGGTTTTGTGACCTCCAGTGGCAGATTTGTTTCAAGAGAGGAGGCTAGCCAAATTGCAAAAAATGCAAATCAATTGGATCATCTATCCAGAGCAAAGAAGAAGTATGCGAGTGAGATTTTAGGTTCCAAGAATGTTAAAAATTTGGGTCAGAAATAGCAGATAGTTCCAGCGACAGTGACTGGGGTAGTTTGCGTATAGTGGTTCCAACATCGTCCCAGACTTCCAGTGATAAATGAAAAGGCTCCGTGGGGAAGCCGAAGCCTCTTCACGGAGCCTCATGGCCCCTGCGCCGCTTTATAGCCAACGGCAGAAATAGCGGAACTTGCGTGGCTCGCCGATGACCGTCCAGTTCCTGCGAAGGCAGAAGACGATCACGAAGGCGATCACCAAGCTGGCGCCGACGATCAGCAGCAGCGTTCCGCGGCGATCCAGACTTGCGACTGCGTGGCAGAGGCCGATGAAGAGCCACACGCCGATGGCGACGGGAAGCATGGCGAAGAGAACGCCACCGATGTCGGAGCGGAACCAGTCCATCTTCTTCGTGCCATCAAACGAGGCAACATTGATTCTTCCACCACTCATGGGAAACCCTTTCGAAACATCAGCGCCGAAGTTGGCAGCAGGCTATATGATAAGTCATTATGATGACTCTGTCAAGAGGATGGTTCCAACATCGTCCCAGACTCCCAGCATATTTTCTAAAGCCCCATCTTTGACAGTAAAATGTCCGTCGTTCCTTATTTCTATGTTTTCTATGGATTCTTAAGTGGGTCATATCACTTATCCCCATCCGAATCGACCTAAGTGGCGGTATGATACTAGTCCGTTCCTTTACATCCGAAAGCAGCTCTTGAGTGAAGTCCGGTGAGAACCCGGCACTGTCGCGCAACGGTGATTCGTCCATTGACGAAGAGTCCGACCCTCAGAGATTGAGACCGAATGGTTTCCTGCTTGTAGCCCGCGTAGGTACTTTTCGATACTCTCTCCCTCATACGATAGGCGAGTAATAAAACGACCAGCGCGAGCCGGTCGTTTTATTACTTAACTAAGACACGCGTCATGCCTATCCTCGAAATCAAGAAGCGAAACGGGAACATCGTTCCCTTCGATGCAGTTAAGATCACAGCTGCAATGCGCAATGCGTTTATCGCGTCTGACGAACCAATCACCGAGGAAGCGCTTGAAGGCATGACGGTCGATGTCGTGCGAATGCTCGAAGATCGTTTTCCAGAATACCCGCCTTCGGTGGAACATACGCAGGACTTTGTCGAGCTCACCTTGATGCGCAATGGTCACCTTGAGATTGCGAAGCACTACATCGTCTATCGACACGAACATGCAAAGATCCGCGAAGAAAAGAAGCTTGAGACCCTTGAGAAGCTAGAGGAAGAAGGCATTCTCATTACCGCGCTATCAGGGAAGCGAGAGCGATTCAGCGAAAAGAAGATCCTGAAAACGCTTGAACGGCTCATGCGCGATATGCTGGGCGCAGACGAAGTCGATACCGACGCGATCCTTGAACAACTTAAGTTCGAGCTCTATGAGGGCATGACTACTGACGAGGTTCGTCGTGCGCTCATTGCCGTCGTGCGCTCAATGATCGAACGCGATCCCGCATATTCGCTTCTTGCCGCCCGTCTTCTTCTCGACCGCTTGTATGGGGAAGTGTTCGGTCCTGAATACGACAGTGCAAAGCCGCTTGATTCTCATGAGCGTGTGTTCGTTAGGAACATGACGCATCTAGTTGAGGAGGGCAACCTCGACGAGCGCATGGCCGAATTCGATCTCGGGAAGCTTGCCCGAGCCATGAAGGTTGAGAACGACACGCTCTTCGAGTACATGGGTCTTGAGATCATGTCGAGTAGGTACTGCATGGAAGACCCGAAGACAAAGAAGCAGCTTGAAACTCCACAAATGTTCTGGATGCGTGTCGCCATGGGGCTTGCTATCGCAGAGAAGCCTGAAGATCGTGAGCGCGTAGCCCTTGAGTTCTATGACGTCCTCTCGAACTTCTACTACACCCCGGGCGGCCGTACGCTTTTCCAGTCTGGCTTCAAGAAGGCTCAGATGAGCAACTGCTTCCTCAACTCCGTACCGGACTCGCTAGACGGCATTTTCAAGTCCCTTGCTGACAACGCCCAATATCTCAAATGGTCGGGTGGTACAGGCACTGATTGGACTAAGGTTCGTGCCACAAGCTCCTTCATTAAGGGTACGGGTGTAGGAAGTCAGGGCATCGTTCCGTTTCTCAAGATCGCTAACGATGTGAACCTGGCCATAAATCGTTCAGGGAAGCGCAGGGGTGCTGGCTGTGTGTACCTCGAAACATGGCACCTCGACGTCGAAGACTTTCTCGAACTCAGGAAGAACACGGGCGACGAGCGACGCCGCACGCATGACATCAACACCGCCAACTGGATTCCCGACCTGTTCATGAAGCGTGTGCGTGATAACGGAGTGTGGACGCTCTTTTCACCTTCGGACGTGCCTGACCTTCATGAGACATACGGCGCTGCTTTCGAGAAGCGATATCAAGAGTATGAAGCGATGGCAGATAGGGGAGAAATTGAATCCTTCAAGCGTATTCCAGCCGCTGACCTGTGGAAGAAGATGATCGGTATGCTCTTTGAGACCGGCCACCCTTGGATTACCTGGAAAGACCCTAGCAACATTCGCTCACCGCAGGATCATGCGGGAGTAGTACACAACTCGAACCTCTGTACTGAGATCACCCTCAACACCTCGGACGACGAGACGGCGGTCTGTACGCTCGGTTCTCTTAACTTCGCTAAGTTCGTGACGGAGGACGGGGACGGGAAGCTGCGCTTCGATCACGATATGGTCGCTCGTGTTACCCGCATTGCGCTGCGCATGCTCGACAACGTCATTGATCTCAACTTCTACCCAACCAAGGATGCGGAGAACGGCAACATGCGACATCGTCCCGTCGGCCTCGGAGTTCGTGGATACCACGATGCACTCTACATGCTTGGAATTCAGTTCGACTCGCAAGAAGCACTAGACTTCGCTGATGAGAGCATGGAAGTCGTCGCATACTATACGATTCTTGCATCAAGCGAACTCGCAAAAGAACGCGGAACCTATTCAAGCTACAAAGGCAGTAAATGGGATCGGGATATCTTCCCGCAGGACACCATCGATCTTCTTGAGGAGGAGCGTGGTGAAGAAATCCGGTTAGAGCGCACCGGAAAGCTTGATTGGAAGTCAGTACGCGAACATGTGAAGAAACATGGTATGCGCAACTCAAACACCATGGCTATCGCTCCAACGGCTTCCACAGCCAACCTCGTTGGGTGTATCCCGTGCGTAGAGCCTATCTACAAGAATATCTATGTGAAGTCGAACAAAGAAGGCGAGTTTGTCGTCGTGAACAGGTATCTCGTTGAAGATCTGAAACAGGCTGGTCTGTGGAGCGCAGCTCTCTTGAACCGCATCAAATACGCGGACGGCAGCATTCAGGAGATTGACGAGATTCCGGTCGCATTCAAGAAGAAATACAAGGAAGTCTTCGAGATAGACGGGAAGTGGCTTGTCGAAGCTGCAGCACGTCGCGGTAAATGGATGGATCAGTCGCAATCCCTCAACATCTTCTACAACGGTACTTCGGGACGCGATCTTTCCGACATCTACTTCCTTGCGTGGTCTATGGGCCTCAAGACCACCTACTACCTCCGCACACTCGGTGCATCCCAGGTGGAGAAGGCGACCGTATCGACGAGCGAATACGGTTCGACCCATACACGAACGTCAGGAGCGCCACTGGCCGCTGTTGCAGAGGAATTAGTAGCCACGCCCGAGCCAGCAGCTACCCTCGGCGTACCAAGCGGCTTCTCCCCTGCGGAGTGGCAGGCGAAGTTGGCTCGCGTCGCCGCTGGTGAAGAATCCGGTGTCTGTGAAAGTTGTGAGAGTTAAACCATTACTGAACCCAATATTTTAAATCTATGCTTATCAACAAAGGAGCCGCACCCGTGAACATTAACAACCGGAAGATAATCAACGGAGCCGATGCCGACGTGATGCAGCTCTATCCGATGAAGCACCTCTTTGCTTGGGAAGCGTATATGGCGGGTAACGCCAACCACTGGCTTCCAACCGAGATCAGCATGCAGCGAGATATCGAGCAATGGAAAAGCCCGACCGCGCTCACCCCAGACGAACGGAAGGCTTTCGAGACCGTCCTTGGCTTCTTCACGACTGCCGATTCCATCGCGGCCAATAACGTCGTGCTAGCTCTCTATAAGCACATCACAAGTCCGGAGTGCCGAATGTACCTCCTACGACAAGGATACGAGGAGGCCATTCACACTCACGCCTATCAGTACATCGTGGAATCTCTCGGCATGGATGAGTCTCGTATCTTCAACATGTACCGCGAGATGGATGCGATATACAACAAGGACAACATGGTGCTTGCGCTCAACGAAGGCATCTTCGACCCGGAGTTCAAGACCGGTACGTTCGAGAATGACCAGCTTTTCCTAGAGAACCTGGTCGTGTTCTCCTTGATATTCGAAGGCATCTTTTTCTATTCCTCGTTCGCGGTCATGTTCGGGTTCCAGCGACAGAACAAGCTCACGGGAAGTGCAGAGCAGATTCAGTACATCATGCGCGATGAGTCGCAGCATCTGAACTTCGGTATCAATATGATCAATGCGATAAAGGAAGAACAGCCGGAGCTCTGGTCATCCAAGTTCCAAGAGCATGTCATTGATTTGGTGAAACGAGCAGTGGTGCTTGAATACACCTTTGCGACTGAAGTATTCCCGAAGGGTATCTTCGGTATGAATGCAGCCGGCTTCAAGCAGTACATCGAGCATATCGCTGACCGCAGGCTTCAGTCCGTGGGTCTTCCAACGCAGTTCAATGTCGATAATCCATTTACCTGGATGAGCGAGGCGGTGGATCTCAACAAGGAAAAGAACTTCTTTGAGACCCGCGTTACCGAATACAAGACGGGGGGTCAGCTTAACTGGTAACTATGGATTCTCTACTTCAGATTCTTATAGCAGTGACACTCATGGCTTCTTGCTTTGCGCTGATGGAACTAGGTTCCGAATTAAAGAAAAAGGCTCTACGGGGTTAAATATAAGGGTTCCAACATCGTCCCAGACTACCAGCAAAAGGGTAGAATACGCCGATGACCTACTATCAGGTATTTGTAAGCGCAGAGAACAAGGAACAAGCCACTGCGATTCTCGATGCACTTCTTGAAAAGCAATTGGTGCTTGGCGGTCCGATACTTGAGGGGCCAGCGCAGTTCTGGTGGAAGGAAGAACGTATAGAAATGGGATATGCGTATCTCGTAACCTATACAACCGATAAACATAAGGATACGGTCATAAGAGTTGCCATCGAAGCTTCAAAAGAGGAAGTCCCCATGATCTCCTTTATCCCTTTTGAGGGGAATTCCGAACTCCTCGCCCTTATTGATAAGACAATTGGCTAAGCAGGAAGGTTCCAACATCGTCCCAGACAGCCAGCAATAAACAGAAGGCCGCCCTTGTGGAAGGGGCGGCCTCTTTTGAAATCACCAGATCATTTTCGCGAAGTCGTGCTCATTCTCGGTCCAGTAGTCCAAATCCCCGCGAAGCTTCTCAAGGGTGTAGGGATCGACCTCGACCTCGACCGTGATATGTGGGTGGTGATCATCCATGTGGTGCCAAATCTCAATAACCTCATCGAGGCAGTCCACATCCACCCTCTCACCCTTGCGGGGAAGAACGGGCCAGGTAATCAGCCTCCGGCTGTAAACCGACTTGGCAGAACCGTCCTTATCACTGACCATAAACAGAAACTGGATCATCTCATTTCCTTTCTTAGGTTGGGTGCGATTGCGCGCACCTCCCAGAAGGAAAACGGATGGAGTTGAAAGGTGCGTTGATGGTGGGTGCGACTTAGGGTCTTCGCATGATTACCTCCATTAGGGCTGACAACTTAATAACATGGTCAATAGACTATGTCAAATTGCTAAGCAGCTGAGAAAAGTTCCAACATCGTCCCAGACTGCCAGCTCGTATATACTTTAGTGATGAAATCAAGCCATGTGCTTATCTTGGTAGCCATAGCATTTGGCGGTCACGCAATTGAAGAATACATCTCAGCGTTCTATACCATGGACCCAACCATGCTGTGGTTAGCAAGAGTTCTTTCAACTGAATCTTTATTTGCGTGGCTTCTAGTGCAAGTTTTCCTATTTATATTTCTTGGGTTTCTATATACGTTTCGTTCGTGGAAAGTCCTATGGCTGCTTTTACTATTGGTCATGCTTTCCGAGTTGTACCATCCTCTAGTCGCCATCTTTGGTCGCACATATTCAGGGGTGCTAAGCTCATTTTTGTTCCTACCTCTACTATGGTTGGTTTATCAAAGTTCTCCGTTGATTTTATCTAAGGGCCCAAAACCGCAATAAAGGTTCCAACATCGTCCCAGACTGCCAGCAATAAAACAGAAAACCGTCACACGAAAGCGCAGCGGCTTCTGTGACGGTCATTTTACGATCTTTAGCCTTGCAATGAAGCGCCCAGCTCGAGTAGTCCGAATGTGCCACGCATCGTCAACAAGCATTAAAGACTGTATGGGTTCACTGCCCATGTAGCGGCTGGAAATGAAGAGTTTAGTTCCGCCGGTATCAGAAAGCTCAACTGACAAGATCTGGCCCGTGAGAATGTATGAATGCGAGCCAGATTCGCAGGCAAGAATATAGGGCTTGCCGAGTATCTCAATCGAATCGTACTGTATTCCTGACTGGCGCAGCGAGCTGTTCAGCTGGTTATATTCGATGTAAAGACGTTCAAGGTTTCTGGTCACTGGTTTCCCTTTCTAGGCTCTAGACAGAACCTACCATATGTTGCAGAAAGGTTCCAACATCGTCCCAGACTGCCAGCAAAGATATATACTTAAGTCATGAGGATTGCGTACTGCGGATACGACTTTTTCTATTCATGCTTTGAAGAATTGCTTTCACAGGAGCATGAGACCCTAGCCATATTTTCTTTTCCATGTGACAACGAGTACGACTTCAATCTGCGCCTAGAGACATCCGCTGAGAAACTCGGAGTCCCTTTCTATAAAGAGCCAATTTCCCCAACAGATATCAACCGACTTAGCGCTCAAAAATGTGATCTCATTGTTGCCGCTGCATATCCGTACAAAATACCTTCACACGAAGGAATTCCATTCGCAATAAACGTTCATCCAACCCTCCTTCCTGAAGGACGCGGGAGATGGCCATTGCCTTGGATAATTCTTAAAGGCCTTACTGAATCGGGAACGACCATACATAAAATATCCCATGACTGGGATTCCGGAGACATTCTTACTAAAAAGAAGTTTAAAGTTACCGAAGAAGATAACCTAGAGACAATATCGGTGAAATCTCAGATAGCAGCCAAAGAGGCTTTGGGGGAACTTCTGGCGCACTTCGAAGAGCACTGGGAAAGTGCCGTGCCCCAAGAAGAGGGTAGTGTCTGGCCGTTCCCTATAGCCTCTGACCGAACCATTGTATGGGAGCAGAGCTATATAGAGATCGACAGAATGATTCGTGCCTATGGGAAATTTGAATCTTACGCAAAATTTAATGATAGAAAATGGCTTATTCAAGATGCCATATGCTGGCCCGAGAATCACTCACATACTCCGGGAACGGTAGTGCACAAGACTGATAGAGAGCTAGTTATTGCTTGCAAAGATGGCCTAGTCTGCCTTAGGCATTTTAGGGAAGACTTGGATTCGCGTGTTCCGTAAAAGTTCCAACATCATCCCAGACTGCCAGTAATTTGTTACACTTTCTCTATATGAATAGGGCCACTCTCGGTGTCGTCATCGTCCTCCTTCTTATACTTGGCACTGGAGGATACTTATTCTTTGCGCCTAACCGGAATCCGGTGGTACCCGAGACCGAATCGGGTCAGGAACAGACTGATGTGGGCCGAACGCCAGGAGAGCGTACCGTTAACCTTTTCTATTACAATCCAGCACTAGATCTGGATGCGGAAGGAAACGTCATGTGCACCGATAAAGGGCTTGTGCCGGTGTCACGGAAGATAGCGAGTATGACGCCAATTGAAGAGACGATTCGGCTTCTCTTGTCAGGCAGTCTCACCGCCGAGGAACGCGCCAGGGGAATCACTACCGAGTATCCGCTTCCAGGTGTATCGCTTAGATCGGTGGTGCTTAGCAAAAATGGTGAGCTCAGGATCGTGCTCGATGATCCACAACACCGTACAGGCGGCGGCTCGTGCCGCGTCACCGTACTTTGGGCGCAGATACGTGCAACTGCGCTTCAGTTCCCAGAAGTTCATGGGGTCTCGTTCCAACCTGAAGAGCTTTTTCAGCCATAACTTCTGGAAGTCATTCTAGGATGCCGGCAGACTGGTGCGTGATTCGTATCCCTAAGACACAGTGCGTCTTATAAACTAATCTCACTAAAGACGTTCTCGCTGCCGTAACCCGCGTCGAAGTCTGCATAACGTACCCACGTCGGCTTGAGTTTGAAGCAAACCGGCTTTGCATTGTCCAAATGCGCGATTGGCGCTGCCAGCTCACCTTCAGGGTACAAGTGCGCAGTGAGGGAGGTGATGATGGGGCCGAATGTTGCAGTGTCCGTGATTTCCTCAAAAACCCCTTCTATCTGGAGTGCGCGGCGCTTGTTAGGGCCGGTGACCACGAATGCCGCCTCTGTATTCGTTCGCATATCGGCAACCTTCCTCGTATTGGCTAGCGAGAGGAAATATAGGGAAAAGTCGTCAGTGCATGCGTAGTAGAGCTGACGAACACGCGGCTTGCCTTCAGGTGACATGGTTGCAAGAGCCCCTAACTCATTAGTTTTAAGGTAATTGAGCGCAATCTCTTTCATTTCAGCATCTGTTTTGTTCATATAAATATTGTATACCAAACCAGTACTTTGGCCTTATACTCCACCCATGCTTGAACTTGCGTGGGAGTACATAGCCGCAGATATCACAGGAACGCTGGTACAGCTATTCTTTGCATTCACTATCGTTCTTATGGTGCTTGATACGCAAAAGCCGCCGCTCATAACGGGGATACTGACAGGTCTGGCCTTGATCGTTCTAGGTCTTGGGGGTTCGTTCCGCGCAGACTTACCCGCGTATCTTTCAATACTCAGCGGCTTCCTGTGGCTTGTTCTTGCGTGGCAGCGATTTAGACAAACGAGAACATAGTTTCGCCGAACGCCCGTTTAAGGTAGGGTAGAAGGAAATGGCAGATAAGAAGAATACACAAGCGCCACAGGGCGCTACACTGCTTCGCTTTGAAGAAGTGTCATACGAGTACGGACACAATCACCCCATTCTAAGTGAGGCCGACTTCTCCATGCGCCGCGGCATGAAGGTAGCTCTCATGGGACAGAATGGTGCAGGGAAGTCGACCGTCTTTAAGCTCATTGACGGCACGTATGCGCCTGAGCGCGGAAAGATACAGATTCCGCGGGGAACGAGCATTGCCATGGCGCACCAGGTAGTACCGCCAGAGCTCCGCGAGCGCACCGTACGGGAGTTCTTCGAGGCAAGCTTCCCTAAAAAGGTATATGACATCGATCCAAAGATAGACGCAGCACTCGAGGTCGTGAACTTGCAGGCACTCAAGGGCCGCATTGTGAAATCATTCTCAGGAGGCCAGCAGGCTCGTCTTTTGCTTGCGAGCGCACTCATTCAGGACCCCGACCTGCTTCTGCTCGATGAGCCGACGAACAACCTAGATAAGGCGGGCATCGAACACCTCACCAGTTTCCTGAAAGAGTACGAGAAGAGCGTCATAGTCATCTCCCACGATGCCGGATTTCTGAACTCTTTCACCGACGGAGTGCTCTATCTCGATATCCATACCAAGAAGATCGAACAGTACCAAGGCAACTACTACGACCTCCTCAAGGAAATCACCGCACGCATCGAGCGGGAGAATCGCAAGAACGCACAACTTGCCAAGAAGATACAGGACAATAAGGACAAGGCTAACTTCTTTGCTCAGAAAGGGGGAAAGATGCGACTGGTCGCAAAGAAGATGCGGACAGAAGTAGAGGAGATGGAGGAGGAGAAGGTAGATGTGCGAAAAGAAGATAAGACGATACGACCATTTATTATCCCTTTTCAGGAGAACCTGGTTGGTAAGATCCTTTCTATTTCATCGTTTACTGCAATAGATCCCAAAACACACGCACCCAAGACCAAGAAAAAAGAGATTATCCTTAAAAAGCGAGACCGCCTCTTACTAACTGGCCCAAACGGTATCGGAAAGACAACGCTTCTCGAATCAATCGCACACGGCACTGCAGAAGGTGCACAGATAGAAGATGATGTGCGGGTGGGCTACTACCGCCAGGATTTTTCCACGCTTAACTCCGAGCATACGGTCCGAGAATCCCTCCTGTCAGTCATGGAGAAGCAGAATGAGGAGCGTATGCGGGCTACTGCGGCCGGGTTCCTTATCACTGCCGACGTTATTGATAAGAAGATAGGGGTGTTGTCTGAGGGACAGAAGGGC
>DATDUD010000018.1:0-16853 GCA_036517735.1 Minisyncoccota bacterium
TCAGTTCGCAATTCGAGCTGCCTACGCAGTTCCGGGTTTGCTGGAGCCTTTTCAGGGATGCCATTAAGCAGGGCATCGAAATAGAAGTGAGTACCTCCTGCGAGTATGGGGAGCTTTCCTCGTGCGGTAATCTCGGTGATAAGGAGCTTTGCGTCCTCTACGAACTCACCCGCACTATACGACTCTTCAGGTTCTCTTACGTCTATAAGGTGATGAGGTATACCACACATTTCCTCGAGACTCGTCTTTTCAGTACCAATATCAAGCGTTCTATACACCTGCCGAGAATCAACGGAAATTACCTCCCCGTTCCTCTCAAGAGCAAGCTCGACCGCTTTGCGGGACTTACCTGAAGCCGTAGGGCCGATGACGGCAACAATGCGTTCTTTCATGTTGTGCCGGGGGAGGGACTCGAACCCTCAAGCCTTGCGACAATGGGTTTTGAATCCATCGCGGTTACCGATTTCGCCACCCCGGCTTGTGTGGCGTATCGTACTCCACGTCATGCGCAACTGCAAAGGATATATCAAGTGATACAATGCACCTCATGAGCGGTCAGAACTACATCCCCACAAAGTACGACTCTGTTTTCTGGGTTGAAGTTGACCGTATCGATCCGAATCCGTACCAGCCGCGCGTTGAGTTCAACGAGGAAAGCCTCAAATCGCTTGCCGAATCCATACGGCAGTACGGAGTTCTCCAGCCTCTTGTGGTGACCAGGAAAGAGAACCAGAAGGCTGATGGCGGCCTCCACACCACGTACGAACTTATTGCAGGAGAGCGGCGTCTTCGCGCATCGAAACTTATCGGTCTTCGAGAAGTTCCTGTCATTATACGACAAGGTCAACAGACCGATAAGGAGAAACTTGAGATTGCGATCATTGAGAACCTTCAAAGAGAGGATCTGAATGCCATTGACCGAGCCAGGGCGCTTGCGCAGCTTGCAGAGGAGTTCGGCATTTCACACGCAGAGATCGGAGCGAAGATAGGGAGGTCGAGGGAGTATGTATCAAACTCCATACGTCTCCTTGCGCTTCCCGATCAGATCCAACATGCAGTCGTTGGAAAGGAAATAACGGAAGGCCACGCGCGCGCCCTTCTTATGCTCACCGACCGTCCCGAAGAGAGGGACACACTCTTCCGTGAGATAGTCCTCAAGAAGACCTCTGTACGCATGGTTGAGCAGCTTGCCCGCAGGATTGCACAGGACAAGATTCGCAAGCATGACAAGTCACCTGAGATGATGGAGCTTGAGAAGAGCCTTACGGAGACCCTCGGTACTCGTGTAGTTATCGAGAACCGTCCCAAGGGAGGGCGCGTGCTTATCGAATTCTTCTCTCCAGAGGACCTTTCCCATATCGCCGCCATTCTTGCCGAAAAGCGGGAAGAGGAGACGGAGATATCGCCCGAAGCGTCTGCAATGACTACAGAAGTTACGCAGCAGCCGGTGTATCCGAATACCACACAACTGCCTCGGGAAGAGAAGAAGAGCGAGCAGGAACTCTATTCAGTGACTAACTTCACCGTGTGAAAAGCTACTTAATATGCTTTGCGCTTTTGATGCCGCCCCGGTAGCTATCTTCCTGACTTCTTTTGCGGGCGCTTGCTTCTAATCTTCACTGGTTTTAACTGTCCCTTGGCAGAAGTTGCGCCACGCTCGTGCTCTTCGAGCGAGAGTCTGATGTGTCGTCTTGCAATGCTGGTGCGGGCGAAATCGATCCACTTAAGCGTTGGGCGGGCATTCAGCTTTTCAAGTATTTCAACTACGTCTCCGTTCCGAAGTGTCGTATCGAAGGACACCATCTTCCCGTTCACCTTTGCGCCATTCATATGGTTCCCAAGGTCGCTGTGTATGGCGTATGCAAAATCAATTGGAGTCGAACTTATCGGCAAATCCACCACGTCTCCCTGTGGAGTAAATACAAATACGCGGCGTGAAAAGAAATCCTCCCTAAGACTTTGTACGAATTCCTCTGACCCAGTCACGGGAGCATGCGCATCCGCGAGCTCTGCAAGCCAGCTGGGTACCTCTGCAGTACGTTTTGCCTTCTTTGCGGCAGGGGCAGCAACAAGATCGTCCTTTCTTGAGAAGTGAAGAAGGGTTGGAACGAGACTCCGCATCCAGGAGAACGAATGCTTCTCGAAGGCCTGCTTCTCGGCCATTGGCGTGAGCTTTTTTGTCTTAGGATCTATGTATTTGTACGCCATGTGAGAAGCGATACCGAACTGTGCCTTCTGATGCATTTCCTCGCTTCTCACCTGCATCTCAACTATCCCCGCTTCCGGGGTGAGGACAGTAGTATGGAGAGACTGATACCCGTTCGGCTTAGGAAAGGAGATGTAATCCTTGAACTCGCCCGGCAAAGGGTGCCAAAGAGCATGGATGACGCCGAGTGCGGTATAGCAGTCGTCGACGTTGGGGACGATAACGCGAAGGGCGGCTATGTCGTGTATTTTTGTGATGTCGTCGTCCTTGCGCTTTAGCTTCTGATGAAGGCTCCATAGACCCTTGATGCGGATCATGGTCTTAAAGTCTTTCATTCCGCGTCGCGCAAGCGCATGCTGAAGATCCTTCTGAATTCGTATGAGCCCTGCCTCGGTTTCCTTCGTCTTGAGCTTAAGGACTTCAAGAGTATGCGCGTATGCGTCCGGGTCTATGGCAGGGAATGCGAGGTCTTCAAGATCCCGCTTCATGCGTCCCATACCAAGACGATCGGCAAGAGGTGCGTATATCTCCAGAGTCTCAAGGGCAATGCGTTTTTGCTTGGGAGCGGGCACGTGCTCGAGGGTCTCCATATTGTGGTACCGGTCACAGAGCTTGATGATGAGCACACGTACGTCGGCCGAGGTTGCAACCAAAAGACGCCGAAGGGACTCGGCATGACGCTCAGCTCCCCGGTACTTATGCTTTCCTAGCTTGGTCACCCCTTCGACAAGGAAGGTCACTTCAGACCCAAACTTTTCTTTAAGCGTCTCAGGCTCAAGTCCAGTGTCCTCGATGGCATCATGGAGAAGACCTGCCGCAATGGTTGAGCTGTCCATGCCGAGTTCGGCTAGATGCTTGCCGACTGCAGCTACATGCATGAAATACGGTTCACCGGAGTACCTCTTGTGCTCCTTGTGTACCTCCTGTGAGAAAGTGTATGCGGCTTCGACTAGTGCCTTGTCCTCCGGCTCAGGATTGCGCATGGCTGCAATGATTTCCTTGACAGTGATCATATGAGGAAGAATACTTCGTATTGGAGAAGCTGGGAAGATGGAGTTTAGCTCATGCGAAATTCAAGTAAACCTATAAGGAGAAGGCATATGTTTACCTGTCGCTCGTGTGGCTCGGAAAAGCACACACAGGACACATGTCCCCATAGGCTGCTCAGCGAAGATCGACGCCCCGACGGCAGCAACGATTGGGACGGTATCCCAGCCGATATAGAACTGATCACGCCTTCGATGGCGTGATCTTTTATTTCAAATACGCAGCCGCTTCTTCAGGGGTAAACTCATCAGTATTCTGGCTTTCAGGGAGATAGATACGTTGCAGCCCTTTCTTAAGGAAGAGTCCTTGTTTGGATTTATATAGGGTAAGCATCTTGCCGGTCTTAGGATGTTTTCCGATCTCTCGTACGATTTCAACACCGCGCGGTGGTTTCTTCGGTTCGTTCACGAGTGCTAGAGCTTCTTCAAATGTAATCGTGTACGGGTCCGACTTTTTTATGGAACGGAACTCGCCGTTGTGAGCAACGTACGGTCCAAAGCGTCCGGTGTTAGCAATGATTGGCTCACCCGTATCTGGGTGGATACCGAGCTCGCGCGGAAGGGTAAGATATTGGATTGCGTCCTCAAGCGTTACCTCATCAATCTTCTTGCCTGTTGGAATGCTTGCACGCTTTACGTTCTCCTTTTTCTTCGCAGCTTTCTTGCGACCCTTCTTCGGTTTCTCTTCTTCAATGGGCTCCTCAACCTTTTCCTCAAGTGGCATCTCAACGTACGGTCCGAAACGACCTGTTCGTATGAAAATGGGGAAGCCAGTCTCAGGATGTGTGCCTATGGGTTCGTCAGGCCTCACTTCTGCGCCGTCCTCTTGCCGCGCGCCGGTACAGTCGGGATAGCGAGTGCAGGAAAGGAAGATGCCTCCCCGTCCAAGCTTATATTCCATCGCGGAACCGCAGATAGGGCAGGGGAATTCCTTTGGCGCTTCTCCGAGAGAGGTGGCTTTTGGAAGATCTTCCTTCGCTAGAACGGCTTTGGCGAAGGGGCCATAGAAGTCCGTGAGGGTAGCCCTGTATCCGCGCTCCCCGCGCGCTATCTCATCGAGCTCATCCTCCATCTCTGCCGTGAACGAGTCGCTAATGTATTCAGGGAAGTGCTCCTCGAGAAAGCCGGACACAACCATGCCGGTGGCGGTTGGCGTGAGAGTACGTCCTGTCTTCTCCACGTACCCACGGTCCTGAATGGTCTTCATAATGGAAGCGTACGTAGAGGGACGTCCGATGCCGCGCTTTTCGAGTTCTTTAATGAGTCCTGCCTCGGTATAGCGGTTGGGCGGTTCGGTCTGCTTTTCAGTAGAGGTAAGGGACTTCAGATCGAGCTTCTCGCCTTCAGCAAGCTTTGGAAGCTCGACATCCTCACCGCGTGCACGCGTATCAAGCGCAAGCCACCCGGGGAACATGACACGGGAACCGTTGGCACCGAACTGTGGAATGTCGGCGTCAGCTTCTGCCTTCACTCCCGTACGGAGGACCTTTGCCGAAGCCATCTGGCTTGCAAGCGCGCGGATGTGGATGAGTTCATACAGTTCCCGTTCGTCTCCTGGAGAGCCTGCGGTTTTTCGGGAAGGATCTGTTGGACGGACGGCCTCGTGCGCCTCCTGCGCGTTCTTGCTCTTTGTCTTGTACTCGCGTACCTGAAGATACTCTTTGCCGAACTCTTTCTCAATGGCTCCAGCGATCTTTCCGATCGCCTCCTTTGCAAGGTTCACTGAGTCGGTGCGCATGTATGTGATGTGTCCAGCTTCATAGAGCTTTTGAGCTGCGCGCATAGTGCGCGATGGCGAGAAGCCAAGACGCGTGCTTGCCGCCTGCTGGAGTGTTGAGGTGGTGAAGGGAGGACGAGGATTCCTTTCCTCAGCGCGCTCAGTGACGCTTGCAACTTTCCAGTTGGCCTTCTCACCGAGTGCGACTATGCGTTCAGACTCCTTCTTGGTCTTTGGTTCTTCGACGCAGGTAGCTGGGAAGGACCCACTCCTTGCCTTGAAAACTGCATCTAATGTGAAAAAAGTCTCTGGCACGAACGCTTTTATTTCTCGCTCTCGCTCCGCAAGGATGCGCAGGGCCGGAGATTGCACGCGTCCTGCTGAGAGTCCGTACCTGACCTTCTTCCAGATGAGGCCAGAGAGGTCGTATCCTACGAGACGGTCGAGTACGCGACGAGCTTCCTGCGCCTGCCTGAGATCCTCGTCTATTTCGCGGGGATGGGAGAGAGCCTCCTCGACTGCGCTCTTGGTGATCTCGTGAAAAACGACGCGATGAGGCTTTTTGAGTCCCACGGCCTCCTTTATGTGCCAGGAGATAGCCTCTCCTTCACGGTCGGGGTCGGTTGCGAGGAATACCTCGGAAGCTTCGTCAGCTGCTTTCTGTATGCGCTCGATCACCTCCTTCTTTCCAGGGGTAATCACGTATCTGGGCACGAAGCCGGCATCGATGTCGACTGCGTCCTTGTTCGACTTCGGTAGATCACGAACGTGTCCAACTGAAGCGAGCACAATATATTCCTTACCGAGGTACTGCTGTATCGTCCGTGCCTTTGCGGGCGACTCAACGATGAGGAGCTTTTTGCCTTTGGTTATAGCCATGGTGCTAACTGATAGCGCGTACCTATATATGTGTCAATCAGGCGGCAATCTCGCATTTTAATAAATCGTCACATTTCCTTTATTCTTTTCCGTGATAATCTCTAAAAAGAGGAGGTTCAGATGCTTACTATTCTTGTGCTTGAAAGACCGTTTCCTGACGATACGGCTGATCCGGACGATATACGGGATTCCTATATCGGTCTTAAACTCGCGGCTGAATCAATCCGCGAGGCGGGTCATGATCCCTATCCCAATGGGGCATACATGGTGCTTCTTCCCAAAGTGCTCAAAGCTATGGCGAGGCATTATTGGCGTGCATACAAGTACCTTCACGCCAAATATTCTGATTTTAGCGAAGTGGCTGACATGCTTGACCTGGACATACTGCTTCCATTCTCCCAAACTTCATGCGAGGTAATCCAATGATTACCTCGCTTTTTGTGAACTGGCCACTGTGCCGTAAAATAGGACAATATGCTTGATATACATTTTATTCGTGAGAATGCCGACCTGGTAAAGGCTGGTGCTCTAAAGAAGAAGATTGAAGTCGATATCGACCGTCTTCTTAAGGTTGACGATGATCGGAAAGCACTTCGTCAGCAGATGGATAACAAGAAAGCGGAGCAGAATCGTATGAGTGGAACCATCCAAAGGGCTGAAGGAACCGAGAAGGACAGACTTATCGAACAGATGCGACACGTGAAAGAGGGATACACGGAGCTTGAAGGGAAATATAACTCTGTTCTTGAAGAGTGGCGTGTGCTCATGATCGCTGTCCCGAACTTGCCTGACATGTCGGTCCCTGACGGCGAGAGCGATGCAGATAACGTTGAGGTCAAAAAATGGGGTGAACAAACTCAGTTCTTGTTCTCTCCACGCGATCACGTGGACCTTATGTCTGCAAACGGTATGGCCGACTTCGAGCGTGGAGTGAAGGTTTCGGGATTCCGTGGATACTTCCTCAAGGGAGACGGGGTACTTCTTGCAAACGCAGTGTGGCAACTAGCACTTACGTTCTTTAGCGAAAAAGGCTTTACTCCCATGATCGTTCCGTCGCTTGTGCGTCGCGAGGCATTTCTTGGTACTGGATACCTTCCGCAGGGTGAGGAGGATCTGTATAAAACGCAGGACGGTGAATATCTTGCCGGAACGGGGGAAGTGGCGACGATGGCGTACCACATGGACGAGACGCTTGATCTCGATGCGCTTCCCGCGCAATATCTTGCATTTTCTCCCTGCTTCAGGCGCGAGGCAGGCGCGCACGGCAAGGACGTGCGCGGTCTCATACGAGTTCATGAGTTCTATAAATGGGAGCAGGTCGTACTTTGCCGGGCTGAGCACGATGAGTCTGTGCGCATGCATGAATGGTTGAATCGCAATACGGAGGAGTTCATTGAACTTCTCAATATCCCGTACCGTACCGTGGTCAACTGCGGTGGTGACCTCGGTCTCGGACAGGTGAAGAAGTATGACATCGAGCTCTGGGTGCCGGGTGAGAAGACGTATCGGGAGATTGGCTCAACATCATATTTCCACGATTTCCAAACACGTCGTCTCAATATTCGGTATCGCGCGGGGGATGGCAGTCTGAAGTTCGCTCATTCCTTGAACTCAACTGCTACCCCTACCCCGCGTATCCTTGTTTCCATAGTTGAGAACTATCAGCAGGAAGACGGCACGATACGCGTGCCCGAATCCCTCGTTCCGTATGTCGGCAAAGAAATCCTGGGACGTCCAGCCTAGGCGGGCGGCACGCCCGGCTCCTGCTCCTTCGCGAAGGGGCGTTTCTGTCGATGCGGTCCGTACTACGAGGAATATGAACGTATCCCGCACATCTGACGGTCGCCTTCGTGAACGTCGGAAGAAAGCACGAAAGACCGGCCTCATCATATCCTTGATCACCCTCCTCCTTTTCTTCGTCCTCCTCCTATATCTTCTTTGGCTCCCTGCAGTTCGCATACAAACCGTTGAGGCGTCTGGACCGAATGCGGAAGAGGCTGCGCAAACTGCTCGCGAAAGTATTTCGGGAACCTATCTGTACGTTCTCCCCAGAAACTCCATATTTTTCTTTCCAAAGGAACGGGTGCGGAAAACGGTACTTGCAGCGCATCCGCAGATATCTGCACTCTCAGTATCTCGAAAATCATTTACTTCCATTCAACTCTCCGGCACCTCTCGCGCAAGTTCTTTTGTCTGGTGTGGGGTTCACATAGATGCAGCGTTTCCGGGTGGGCAATGCTTTGAGGCGGATGCAGAGGGACTTGTGTTCAAGGAAGCTGGTATAAGCACGACGACAAGTGTGCTCTCGACAGGAAGCGATACTCCTGCAACTTCGGGAGACTTGCGCATATACTCGCCGCTTGATAGGGAAATTGGTGAGGGACAGTCGCCAATCGGTGCCCGGGTAACCCGCGCAGAGAGTATTCCTAACGCGCTCAGGTTTGTTAAGGCGATCCGCGGATTCGGCATACCGGTTTCGTCACTCAGTCTTCGGGTGGACGAAGCTGATCTCTGGCTCTCCAGCCCAACGCGCATTACGTACGTGCTCGGACGGGAAGAGGAAGCAGCGCAACTTGCTGCGTCCGTAATCCCAACTCTCACACTCACCGACGGCTCTATCGAATATCTTGACCTGCGCTTTAAAGGGAAGGCATACGTAAAGCGGTATGGGGAGTAGAACGTTCTGGGAGAAACTCCCACATTCATTCTTTGCACTCGCTCCCATGGCGGATGTTACTGATCCAGCATATCGGAGACTTATCGCCGAAACGCATAAACCTGACGTTATGTGGACGGAGTTCGTATCAGCCGACGGCCTTTACCACACGCGTGAGAAGAAAGGGATGCCGGATTCAGAGAATCCCCTCATGCGCGATCTTTTGTATACGAAAGAGGAGCGGCCGATAGTGGCGCAGCTCTTTTCAAGCAATCCCGAAAGTATGCAGTACGCAGCGAAGCTCTGTGCAGAGCTTGGTTTTGACGGTATAGACATCAATATGGGCTGTCCCGATCGATCGATAGAGAAACAGGGTGCAGGAGCGGCAATGATGAGGAATATTGAGAGCGCACACGCTGTAATTAACGCTGCGCGTGAAAGTGGGCTTCCAGTATCCGTAAAGACGCGCATTGGATACAGCCAGGAATCCATCGATGAGTGGATCTCCGCCCTATTGAAAGAAGATCTTCCGGCGCTTGCTGTGCATCTGCGTACGCGGAAGGAAATGTCTCAAGTGCCTGCACATTGGGAACTTATGCCTCGCATCGTTCAGTTGCGTAACGAAATATCTTCTAACACGTTCATACTCGGAAACGGTGATGTGACGAGCATAGAGGACGCGAAGGAGAAGCTTTCCGTTTCTGGTGCTGACGGAGTCATGCTTGGACGCGCCATCTTCGGCAATCCGTGGGTCTTCGCCGGAAGGAAGCCGGAGGACATTTCTCCCGAGGAGAAGCTCAAGGCGCTCATGAGGCTTGCACAGTATTTCGATGAGATGCGTCCACGGAAGTCGTATCACCTTCTCAAGAAGCACTTCAAAGCCTTCGGGAGCGGTTGGGAGGGCGCACCCTATCTGCGAGGCCGATTGATGGAGACGGAGTCCATAGAGGAGCTCCTGCCGATACTGCAGGCTGAGGTATAATCGCAATATGTCAGCTTCCCTGTATCGTGCGTACCGTCCACAGTCCTTTAAGGACGTACGAGGACAGGACCAGATAGTTGGTCCCCTGAAAGAACAGCTTGCGAATAAAACTGTTGGTCACGCGTATCTATTTGCCGGCTCTCGGGGACTCGGCAAGACCTCCATAGCGCGCATCTTTGCAAAGGAGCTTAACGTCTCAGGAAGCGATCTGTATGAGATAGACGCAGCGTCGAACAACAGTGTCGAGGACATACGAGCCCTTTCGGAGAATGTGTACACGCTTCCTTTCTCCTCGCCGTACAAGGTGTACATATTGGACGAAGCGCACATGCTTTCGAAGGCAGCATGGAATGCGTTCTTGAAGACACTTGAGGAGCCTCCAGAGCACGCTATTTTCATTCTTGCTACGACCGAGCTCGATCGTGTACCAGAGACCGTACAGTCTCGCTGCCAGGTGTACGAGTTTCGAAAGCCTTCTCGTGAAGGACTCTCGAAGCTCGTTGCGGAGGTTGCGAAGAAAGAAGGGTATACGATAGAGCCGTCAGTTGCGGATCTAGTCGCACTTCTTGCAGAAGGGTCGTACCGAGATGCGCTTTCGGTACTTGAAAAAGTGCTGGCTTCTTCAAAGGACAAGAAGATCACGCGTGAGGAGGCTGAGCGCGCGACAGGGGCTCCGAAGCTCTCCCTTATCGAGGATTTGGCAGTTGCGCTTCACGAAGGGAGTAGCGGGAAGGCTCTTGTGGCCATACGGAAAACAAGTGATGAGGATGTTGATATGCAGCTCTATCTCACGCTTCTTTTGGAATATTTGCGGAATGTTCTTCTCATCAGGCATGCACCCGAACTTAGGAAGGAACTAGCCGCTGAGCTTGGAGAGGACATGTACGAAACTATGGAGAAACTTGCCACCTCTCCAGGTTCTCGTCTTACGCACAACACACTAAGAGAGTTCCTGGAAGCAGCATCGCGTATCCGCTATTCTCCCATCACCGCGCTTGCACTCGAGCTTGCTGTCTACGAACTATTTGGAGAGAAGATTGCCTGATGGGCGCATGTCCTGGATTTCGTCTCCGCCTCTCGGCTGGATTTTATAGTGCGCTTGGATGTATCTAAGATCATGGCGGAGTTCCTTGGCAATATCTTTTTCTTCTCCGGAAAGGTCTCCGCACCTCGTTACGGCCTCTTCAAGAAATCCGAGTTTGGTTGCAAGGAAGGAGAAATAGTCGCCACTTTGAATATGGAAATCAAGACGCTCGGGAGAGTCTTTGCAGATGTATGCGGGTTCGAAGGAAAGCGTGTACATGGACATACATTTATCTTACTATACTTGCACGTGACTTAACACTCTTTAGTCACATAGTGGGGGATCGTCTAATGGTAGGACTACGCTTTTTGGTGGCGTGTATGAGGGTTCGAATCCTTCTCCCCCAGCCACGGATTCACGGGTGCAGAAAAAGGTGCTTTGACCTGCAAGGCCTCATGAGATCGAAATGCGTTGGGGTAGCCCGACAGAGTGCAAAGAGAAGGACCCGCAACAAGTGCGGGTCCAGGGCTGGCTTTATCGATCGTCCTTGAAGCCGATACCGAGGAAGGTGAGGGCAGAAAGCAACGAGCCGATGGTCAGCAAAAACCATGTCAGGCTTTCCTGAGTTGTCTTGGTCTCCACGAAAAAGTTCTTCCATGCGGCGTACGCGAACACGATGGCACAAAGCGCCGCCAGCAAATATGCGACATACTTGGACATAACGCTCTCCATGAATCCAGTCGCTTAGGCTCGGCTAAGCGACCCACTACCTAGGAGAACATACCATGAACATTACTTCAGGCGAAGCGACCGCCAGACCCGTTATTCTGGTCCTTTGGTGGCTGAAGGCGCGCAGAGCGGCGAGTGGTCAGAACAAGGCCGCCTCGAAGTACGGCGTGCTGGATGCATGGTTCACTGCACTGAACATACTCTTGCCGCTGCTCGTACTCGTTCTGGGCTTTGGCAACAGCATTGCTCGGCGGCTTGACGCAACCATGCCGATCTCTCTGGTCGATGCTGTTTCCTTAAGAAAATTAAATCATATATAGTGCGTCCATGAAGACATTGACGCGTCGGCGGTTCATACAGGGAGCGCTTATTCTTGCTGCTGTTGGCGTGGGCGGGTATTTGCTCCTTAGTAAGTACACTTCTACCGGTAGCCTTGAAGAGGCACAGCAACATGTAGACGAGCCAGAAGCTCCATACTGGGAAGCGCCGCGAACACCCCTCGTACGGCCAGAGGAAGGAGTTATCGTTGCGCCGTCATCGATAGGAGCAGACACACGCCTGCTGCCACTCACAAAAGTGCTCTTTGAATACATCAAAGTCGTTGACAGTTGCGCCGAGCACTTTCAAGGAGAATGCGTCAACGTACGTACTGGCCCCGGTACTGACTTTCCAGTCGTTACGCGCTTGCGCAATCATGTAGTACTTAAAGTCAGTGGCAAGGTTGAGCGGGATGGACAGAGCTGGTTCAAGATCGTATTTGACGAGTCATTGAGGTATCCCGAGCGTGTGAAGAGCGACTGGTATGTCGCTGCAGAGTATGTGCAAGTTGTTTTGGACGAAGGTGACAAGACCATTTGGGATAACGAGACAGCAACGACAATGAAGCGCATCATCATTGATCGTAGCGACCAAATACTTACGGCATACGATGGCGATACGGTGTTCATGGAAACGGCGATTTCTACCGGCCTCGAGCTTACCCCAACACCACGGGGCACGTTCAGTGTTTTCAAAAAAACACCAAGTCGCTATATGCAAGGTCCGGTTCCTGGAGTCTCGAGCGACTACTACGATCTTCCCGGCGTACCGTGGAATCTCTATTTCACTCATGGGGGAGCGGTCATTCACGGAGCATATTGGCACGATAGCTTTGGAGGCCCCTATTCCCACGGATGCGTAAATCTGCCGCCGGATAGGGCGAAGGAGCTCTATGACTGGGCTGACTTGGGTACGGTGGTTATCGTAAAGGACTAGCCTAGACAAGGTATTGCAGAATGTGTCGTGGAGCAGTAGGATGTCCGAACTGTGGCTCATTTTTCCTTGTTTCTAATAGGACTCTTCTTTCTTGGCACGTCTGGTTTTGCACCGCCAACCCCTGCCGTTGCGCAGACAAACAAGCTTCCTTTTGTAGTTCCACCTGAAGTTCATCAGCAAGTTCATCAGCCGACCGATGTCCCGTTCTTTTCTCAGTTTACAGATATTAGCTCTCCTAAGTGGCAAAAGGTCGGTTGTGGTATCGCAAGCCTTGGCATGATCATCGAGTATTACAAGCCAGGCACCGTTTCTGTTGATTCTCTTCTTGCAGACGGCCTTGAGCAGGGGGCGTATTCAGATGCTGGCTGGACCTATAAGGGGCTCATTGGCGTCTCGAGTGCGTATGGATTCACGGGAGAGAGTCATGACCTTGCCGGAAATGCCGGTGCTTTTACGCAATTTAAAGAAGCGGTACAGCGAGGACCGGTCATAGCCTCCGTGTATTACACGTTTACGCCCGGGAACCCCATCCCGCACCTGGTCGTCGTTACTAGGATCGAGGGAGACACGGTCTACTACAACGACCCTGCAGAACGAGAGGGCGGCGGAACCATTTCAGTAGATGCTTTCACCAAAGCCTGGAAGAAGCGGTATATCGAAATATATCCGATTTCATAGACGTACGACCACCGACAAGTCTTATCCTTACCACATGACATGGATCCCTCTTGCACTCCTTGCGGCCGTCTTCGCTGCGCTTGTCGCCATACTCGGTAAGGTAGGACTTCAGGGAATTGACACAACTCTGGCGACCACCGTGCGCGCGGTCATCATGGCCGGGTTTCTTGTCGTGGTGTCCCTTTTCTTCGGCAAACTTGACTTCTCGTCCATTCCTCAAGGCAAAGCGCTCCTGTTCATTGCACTCTCGGCAGTAGCCGGTGCGCTCTCGTGGCTTGCGATGTTTGGAGCACTTAAGATTGGGCCGGCACCCGGAGTTGCTGCCCTTGATCGATTGAGTGTCGTCTTCGTACTTATTCTCTCCATCCTTTTTCTAGGCACACAATTCACCTGGAAAGCGGGGTTGGGGGCAGGGTTAATTGTTATCGGTGCGCTTCTGATGATTTGAATTGAGTCCCAATAGTGCAAGGAACTCTTCAAGCTCTGCTCCTTCGATCGTGCGTGCCTCACCTGCTTTTAGCTTTCCAAGTTTTACGTTCAAAACCCGCACTCGCTTCAAGTCAGCGACCTCGTTATAAAGCGCAACCACCATCCTGCGTATCTGGTGCTTCTTGCCCTCTGTAAGGGTGACGGAGAAGGAGTGATCTCCGGAGATGCTCACTTTTGCAGGCTTCGTCATATAGCCTTCGATAAGAACGCCTTCTTCCATGCGTGCTTTAAAGTTCTTCCTTAGCGGAAGCTTCGTGCGTACCGCATACTCCTTGTCGTGTTCGTGCCGGGGGTGGAGAAGGCGGTCCGTTATGCGCCCGTCATTCGTAACGACGATGAGGCCGTGCGAGTCCTTATCAAGGCGTCCCACTGGGAACACTCCCTTATCTGCAAGCTCGGGAAGCGTGTCCCGAACGTCTTGTTCGTCCTCGCCAGGTGAATGAGTGATCACTCCGCGTGGCTTGTTATACGCAAAGTAGAGATAGTCACCTGTCTTTCTCTTTCCGGTCTTAACCTCGACCGTATCGTCTTCATGCACCTTGCTTCCAAGCTCCGCAGGCTTGCCGTTGATGAAGACTTTGCCCTTCTCTATAAGTTCGTCGGCGCCTCTTCTGGTCGCATATCCCTGCTCTGCCAGGTACTTGTTTATGCGCATTGGATAGGTCATTGGGGTCGAGTATACGCTACATCAACCGTTCACGTATCTCATTCTATGCTTCCTACTGTCAGACGTGCTTGGGTAAGGAAGCCCAGGCACTACCGTCATATACATAACAAAACGCCTATGTTGAAAAGCATCAAATACGACCTAGTTATCGCTCTTTCGGCACTCGTGCTTGCGAGCCTCATCGGTGCGTACTCGGTGGCACAGTAAGGTAGACTTGAGGTCTAACGCATAACCGTATGAACAGACTCATCGCAATGGTACTTGCAGGAGTGCTTGTTGGAATATTTACAATATCAGGTGCACAGGCGCAGGTGGGAATTGACGTTGGTGGCGGAGTAAGCGGCTCCATCGGGCAAGACGGAACCGATTCGTCTATGGGCGCCGATGCGTCGGTAGACGTCGGGAACGACACCCCAGTCTCTTCAGAAGACGAGACTGACACCTCCGATACAAATATCTCGGTTTCCGTATCTCAGGACTATGCAGCATCTGCAAGTCTCGATGCTGAAAGTGCAGAGCGGAGCGCATCTTCGGTATCAACTTCGAAAGATCTGTCCGTGTACGCAACCTCGAAGATGAAGCGAGATGCGATGATTGAGAGCGTTGTCGCCTCAAATGACCGCATATCTCTCAAGTACAGGAAGTCCGCCCGCTTCCTCGGTATCATTCCCGGAAGCATACGCGCGACAGTCGAGGTGGAAAGCGACGGTTCGGTAGATATCGACTATCCATGGTATCGCTTCCTCTTTGCAGTCGAGGGCTCCGACAATGCTGAAGCTGAGCTTGAGGCGCAGGTGCGACAGATCATGGTGGACGCACATGGCACGCTCACGGCGCGGGTCGAAGCTGAACTTCTTGACGTTATGCATTCGGCACTTTCAGGACCAGTCGTCGTCTCCGCGGATACTGCGACAACGGCAGATACGGTGGGCTCCGGTGGCGTAGAATCTTCTACCGATGCAGAATCTTCGGACGATATATATCCTCAATAGAGTATTCGGAAAGACGAGCCCGTCACACGGCGGGTTTTCATCACGGACGAGCTTCGAAATCTGTTATCATGTGCACTCTTGACGGATAGGGGAAAGCAGTAAGGAATACAGTCCCGGCCCGTCACTACCTATGGACCATCACGAGCTTAAAGCCCTTTTCTTGGCCGCGTACGATGCGTACGCGGATGACCTCTTTCGCTTCTGCCTTATGAAGGTTTCGGATCGGGAGCGCGCGGAGGACCTTGTCCAGGACGTGTACACACGCTTCTGGCAGGTGCTTCGGGATGGAACGACTCTCGATAACACCCGGGCCTTCCTGTACACGCTTGCCCGGAATCGGGTTATCGATTGGTATCGGAAAAAGAAGGAAAGCTCGCTCGACCAGCTCCAGGAGATAGGGATCGACTTTGCTGGAAGCGGCATGAAGGAGATCACCGATAATGCCGAGATGGAAAGGCTCCTTGCCGTAATCAACGAGTTGGATGAGCCGTCACGGGACGTGCTTCTCCTTCGCTTCATGGAGGGATGGACGCCCTCCGAGATCGCCGAGCTCAACAACGAATCACCAAATGCAGTCTCGGTTCGCCTGAACCGTGCCCTCAAAAAGGTCCGCGATCACATACATGCAGAAACATAACGACAAAATTGAATATTCTCTCCGCGAGCTTCGCGGTCTCACACTTGCCGACAGCACGCGTGCACGCATGCGTGCAGAGCTTTCTGAGTACGCCGACTTCCATGCGGCTCGTAAACACGTACCCATCAAGAGCCCCTTTGTGTGGCTTTCAATGACTATGTGGTACCGCACGGGCGCTGCGCTTACGGCTGTGCTGCTTCTCGCCGGAGGAACGGCATACGCATCCGGAGATTCTCTCCCCGGAAGCCCTTTGTATACGGTTAAGGTAAATTTTAAAGAACCCATTGAAGTTGCGCTTGCAACTACTCCCAAACAGAAAGCCGACAAGCACACGAAGCTGGCTGAAAAGCGTCTTGAAGAGGCTACAAAGCTTGCAGTATCAGAGACGCTTAATGCTGATACGCAGGTGTATCTCGAGCAGGAATTCAGTGAACATGTTGACAGTACTCTTGCAGCAGCCGAGACATTAGAGAAGAACGGTGAAAATGGAGAGTCCCTCGACGTGCGTTCGCACCTTGAGGCAAGCTTGGAAGCACATGCGGATATCCTTGACCTCGTTGAAGACCGTCTTGAGGAAACCGGAGAGGAAGATCGCCCCGCGCACGCGTTGACCAAGAACCTCATTCGAGCTGTCGAACTTCGACGTGAAGTGGTGAGCGAGACGAGAATTGCGCTTGAGCGTGATCTTGAAGACGGAGCAACGCAAAGCGATACGCTCGCGATTGTCACCGAAACTGCAGGCTCAGTTTCTGCGGAGGCAAAGGCCACCATTCTTCCGACCGTAGTCGAACACATTGCCAACACCGATGAGGCCCTTGAGGACGCCAAGAAGTCGCTTGAGCGCGAGGATCCCGAAGACATAAAGAGGGCCTTTAGAAAGGCGCACGAGGCTGAACG
>DATDUD010000019.1:0-4909 GCA_036517735.1 Minisyncoccota bacterium
CGTTTCCTATACATTAGCCATATCTCGCGCAAAGCACCTCCGAGCGTCCGCGAGGACGCTCGGTCGCTTTACGGCGGGTTTTCACTACACTCATGTCTCGCTCGCTCAAGAAAGGACCATATGTGGACTACAAGCTCCTCAAGAAGGTCGGAAACCAGAAAGCCGCAACTGCGGGCGTAATTCGCACATGGGCGCGCGCAAGTCAGATCTCTCCTGAGATGGTGGGTTTCACTTTCGGTGTCCACAACGGCAAGACCCACCTCGATGTGCTCGTCACCGAGGACATGGTGGGACACCGTTTGGGAGAATTCTCTCCCACGAAGAAGTTTATTCGTCACGGAGGAAAGATGCAGAAGGAGCTTGAGCAGAAGAAGAAGGACTCCGAGATAGCGGCATCAAAGGCGGCTAAGGCAGCTCCCGCAGCTCCGAAGAAGAAATAGCGTATGAAGGCAGCAATCAAAAGTCACAACCAGTCCCCGAGGAAGGTCCGCCTCGTAACGGACCTCGTTAAGGGAAAGAAAGTAGACGACGCTATTGCGCAGCTCTCCTTCCTCCCGAAGCGTGCAGCTCTTCCCATTAAAAAGCTCATCGAATCAGCTGCTGCAAACGCAAAGAATGAAGGGAAAGATCCCACGAAGCTCCGTGTGAAGAACATCACGGTCGACAGCGCAGGCATGCTCGTGAAGTACATGCCCCGCGCCATGGGACGCGCCTCCAAGGTGCGCCGCAGGAAGAGCCAGGTTTCAGTAACGCTCTCCGAGGGCAAATAACTTTTAATATGACCCATACCGTACATCCATACGCACATCGCCTCGGCATCATCCGTGATTGGAGGAGTCGTTGGTTCGCCGCTGATAAGAAGTCATATCGCGAGAACATCGTGGTCGACAACACCATACGCACCTTCCTCGAGAAGAAGCTCCGCGGCATGCACATAGCTGAGATAGAGATCGAACGCTCTCAGTCCGAGATTCGTGCCATCCTCCACACCGCGCGTCCAGGTCTTGTCATCGGCCGTTCAGGCGAGAACGCAACCAAGCTCCGCAAGGACCTAACAAACGCAATCAAGAAAACAGCACCGAACCATGGCCGCACCCTGAAGCTCGACATTATGGAGATTCGCCAGCCGGAGACCTCAGCTGCAGTGGTGGGTATGATGGTCGTTGAAGGCCTCGAGAAGCGCATGCCCTTCCGCCGCATCCTTAAGCAGACTGTAGAGAAGGTCATGGCAGTGCGCGACGTGGTCGGCGTCCGCATCATCGTTGCAGGCCGCCTGAACGGTGCTGACATGTCTCGCAAGGAGGAGATCAAACGTGGCCGCATTCCGCTCCAGACCTTCCGCGCCAACATCGACTACGCACACCAGGAGGCGCGCCTCCCGTACGGCGTTCTCGGCGTGAAGGTATGGATATACCTTGGCGAACAGTTCGGCATGAACGACGAGGGGAAGCTCAATAAATAAAGGAGTATGTTGTTTCCAAAGAAGGTAAAGCACAGGAAGTGGCAGACGCACCGGAAATCTCCGGAGCGTCTCATGCGTCCCGACACCCGCGGCACCACTGTGGCCTTTGGCTCGTACGGCCTTAAGGCAACTACCTCCGCACGCGTAACCTCCAACCAGATCGAAGCTGCTCGCAAGGTTCTCACCCGCGTCACTGGAAAGGGAGGCAAGATGTGGATCCGCATCTTCCCGGACCGCCCTGTGACCGCAAAGCCTGCCGAGGTGGGTATGGGTAAGGGAAAGGGAGATCCGAAGAAGTTCGTGTTCGAGGTGCGTCCCGGACGCGTCATGTTCGAGCTTGATGGAGTAGAGGACGTGAAGGCACGCGACGCACTCCGCCGTGCAGGGGCGAAACTCCCAGTGAAGGTAAGCATCGTCACCCGTTAACTATGACAAAGAAAACCGAACTCAAGGATAAGAACGTAACTGAGCTTAACGACCTGCTTCGCGAGAAGAGGGAAGATCTTCGTACCCTTCGTTTCTCCATCGCAGGAGGACGTGCCACTGACGGTAATGCGCTACGCCAGACCCGCGCTGATGTCGCACGCATCCTGACGGAACTTGGAAAGCGTGCTAAGGTCGCATAACGATATGGAAACTACAAACGTCAGGCCCCAGACCTTCCGCGGAACCGTCGTTAAGACGGCCATGAAGGACACGGCCACGGTCGCCGTCTCCAGGTTCGTGAAGCACCCTAAGTACAAGAAGTACCAGGTGCGCACGAAGAAGTTCCAGGTTCATGACGAGGGCAATACCGCAAAGGTGGGGGACGAGGTGACCATCGTCTCGTGCCGCCCTATGTCGAAGCTCAAGCGCTTCAAGCTCGCGTAATCATATATGCTTCAGCCCCAGTCCATCGTTAAAGTTGCAGACAACTCAGGCGCAAAGGTAGCGCGTGTCTTCAAGGTGCTCGGAGGCTCGAAGCGCAGGTACGCTGAACTCGGTGACGTAGTGGTCGTCTCGATCCAGACCGCAGAGCCCCGCAAGCCTGTGAAGAAGAAAGATATATACAAGGCAGTGGTCGTACGCCAGAAGAAGCCTTTCCGCAGGGCAAACGGCTCGTATGTGCGCTTCGATGACAACGCCGTCGTTCTCATTGAGAAGCAGGGCAAGGAGATGGGCCCTAAGGGGAACCGCGTGTTCGGTCCGGTACCTCGTGACCTTATAGAAAAGGGCTGGCAGAACATAGCCTCCATTGCACCTGAGGTTGTATAGATTTGCGTATGAAAATGAAACTTAAGAAAGGAGATCCCATAATCGTCGTGTCTGGCAAGGACAAGGGCAAGACCGGTACCATCCTCCACGTCCTTCCTGCTGAAGGGAAGGTCGTTATCGACGGCGTCGGCATGACCAAGCACCACAACAAGGGACGTGGTCGCGGCACCGGCAGTATCACTGAGAAGCCTCGGGCAATCGACGCCTCGAACGTTATGTTCATGGACCCGAAGACCAACAAGGGAACCCGTATCGGTAGGAAGGTTGAGGACGGGAAGGTCGTGCGTATAGCAAAGAAGAGCGGAACCACGCTCTCCTAAGAATTTGCATATGATGATCACAGAACAGAAACAGAAAGAAGCATTTGATACCTTCAAAGGAACGTTCGGATACAAGAACGCGATGGCTGCTCCGCGCCTCACGAAGATCGTCGTCTCGTCTGGTGTTGGTAAGGCAAAGGACAAGAAAAGGAATGAGCTCGTTTCAAACCGCCTTGCACGCATCACCGGCCAGAAGCCGTCTGCACGTCCCGCTAAGAAGTCTATTGCTGCTTTCAAGTCTCGCGAAGGAGACGTTGTTGGCTTTCAGGTGACACTACGTGGCGCACGAATGTACCAGTTCTTGGACAAGCTCATCCACGTCGCCCTACCTCGTACGCGTGACTTCCGCGGTCTTCCCAAGACCGCCATCGATGACATGGGCAACTACACCCTCGGTATTAAGGAGAACTCTATCTTTCCTGAGACAAGCGAAGAGGACCTCAAGGACGTCTTCGGGCTTGCTATCACCCTTGTGACGACTGCGAAGACCAAGGAAGAAGCTGAGGCTTTCTTGAGACACCTGGGAATGCCACTCAAGGCGTAAAGAGTTTCTTAAAACCAAATGCCTTGACTCTTGTCAAGGCATTTGGTTTTATTAGCTCAGAGCAACACGGAGAAACTGCCATGACAGAATCAGGACGGCCCATGCGGGATGCTGAGTGGGCATCGGGTCAAACTCGAGAAGCAAGGGTCAAAGGTCCTTGGGGACCAATTCCGCAGGAATTGAAGGGACGACTCAGCCACTGGGCCATGCACAGAGGGCTGATTACCCACCAAATCGACCTTGCTTCAAGTAAGGGGATTAACGAAATCCTCCACTTGAGCTTTTTGGCCGAAACCGATACGGAGTCTCGGAACGAAATCGTTACCGCACTCGAACTGGCTGGTTATACGGTCACGGTCGACTCCTTCCTTCGCGGCGATGTCAGAGGTTTAGCCTTCCAAATCCAGTGGCCCGCCTAGGCAATAGGCGCCCGCATCCGGCTCCGCTTCGCGCGGGGCCGTTTGTTTGACAGCGTATTTCCTCAAGGACGTATTCGGTCTTGCGATCACGCTTGTGACGACTGCGAAGACCAAAGAGGAAGCAGAATCGTTCTTCCGACACCTCGGACTTCTGCTGAATGCGTAGCAGCTTTTAATTCAACACCTAACCTGTCAGCTATAAACAGAAACCGCCGGACCCAAAAGAGTCCGGCGATAAGAGTTGATCTAGGTTATTCGCTAGAGAGATACCTGTAGCCGATGTCGAGCTTTTCTTGCACGTAGTTCTTCATCGTGGGGCCGCCTTCGATTTCGTGGGCGACCGCCCGCATAAGGATCTCGATCCCACCCGCGCGCGGTACGACCCCTTGAGCGGAAGGCATGGATAAGGCCATCTGTATGGCATGAGCCATACCTGCAAGCCGGTTCCGAAGGCCGACAGGATCGTCGTCGCACTCAAGCTCCTTAATCCATTTATCCCGCAGTGTGAGGACGTCTCTGTGTGACATCTTGAATCCCCTTGTTTAGGTGCAATGTGAATTCCTGTAATAAATATAGCATATACTATAAGGTATGTCAATATGAAGGGGTAATGTGCACACACATATGGCGGAACCCGTACACTCGGGACATGAACCATATGGCTGAAACAATCAAAGAAGAACGACTGCGCTGGGTACGTCCCCTCGCCGAAGGAACGATATCTTGGGAGGAGATCGTGAAGGTCTGTCCGTACGGCAAGCGCACCCTCGAGCGATGGCTTGCCGCATATCGCGGAGGTGGTGCAGAGGCGCTCGAACCGCGCTCCACGCGTCCGAAGACCAACCCCAAAGAGACACCCATTGCGCTCAAGGAGCGCGTGGTCGCCCTCCGGAAGAAGAAAAAGGTCTGC
>DATDUD010000020.1:0-54048 GCA_036517735.1 Minisyncoccota bacterium
GTAAGGTTGGCTGAAGATTTGCTTCGAGCTGCCGATACACAGCACAGAAACGGAAAGACTACGGATGAGCTTCTTTCATTTATCGATGACCTTATGCATTTCCTGCCGCTCCTCCATACAAGATCCGCACCCTTGAAGCTCATCTTTGAGCATCTCGGTCTTGTTATCCCCAAAGGCCTCGAAAAGGGGAGAGTTTGACGCTTTTACCCCTATCTGGTATAACAACTGTATTATAACACGTATGGCAACCAAGACCACTAAAAAAGTCGTTTCCAAGGTCCGAAAGACTTCTGCAAAAAAGGGAAATTCAGCCGTTTCCTTTGACAGCGTAGCGCTCGTGAAGCAGCTCCTTAACGAGGTGCCTGAGCGCGCTCGGGAAGTCCTCGTATATCGCTTCGGACTCGGCTCCTCTTCGGAGCGCGAGACTCTCGAAGCCATCGGCGAGCGCTGGGGCATCACCCGTGAGCGCGTACGCCAGATCGAGGCTGCCGGCCTTGATGCTATACGCTCTTCTAAGGCTTTTGACGATGCGCAGAAGTCTTTTGACGAGCTTTGCGATCTTATGCACTCCCTCGGTGCAATCGTACACGAGGATGAGCTTCTTTCGGGCCTTGCCTCTGACGAGAAGTCTCGCAACCGCTTCCGCTTCCTGCTTGTGGTTGGAAGCTCGTTCTTCCGCGAGCGCGAGACCGACGACTTCTATGCACGCTGGCATGTAGATCAGCCGACTGCAGAGAATGTCCACCGCGCGCTTTCCTCTCTCTATTCCTCTCTTTCCGATACCGAGGTCCTTACCGAAGGCGAGATGCTCGACCGTTTCCTCGACGAGCTTAAGACCGTGAACGACGCATACAAGAATGAAGAGGTCCTCAAGCGCTGGCTCTCCCTTTCAAAGAACATTTCATCGAACCCTCTTTCCGAATGGGGCAAGGCGCACTCTCCCGCAATCCGCACCAAGGGCATCCGCGACTACGCATACCTCGTCATCAAGCGTGAAGGTCAGCCCATGCACTTCTCTGATGTGGCGAAGTCGATTAGCACCCTTTTTGCAAAGGAAGCGCACGTAGCAACCACCCACAACGAGCTCATCAAGGATGCGCGCTTTGTACTTGTGGGCCGTGGCCTTTATGCGCTTTCCGAATGGGGATACCAGCCGGGAGTCGTGCGTGACGTCATTCGTGACGTGCTCAAGAAGGGAGGCCCGATGACGCGCGAACAGGTCATGGGGGAGGTGAAGAAAGTCCGGTACGTGAAAGACAACACCATCCTCGTGAACCTGAATGACTCCAAGCATTTCAAGAGGAATAAGAACGGGACGTACGCAGTTGCGTAACGAGAAAGCGCCCGAGAGGGCGTTTTTGTTTGACAAAATCAGATAATCTCCTACTATATAGAAGGTTTGTAAGGGGTGCATCATGTCAAACGTTGTTCAGTTTCCAACCAGAGTTCAATGTGATCTCTGGGGGAGGACGTTGCTGCCAAGCTGCATCGTCTTTGCGATGGAGTCTTTCTGCGGTATGCGTCCGGATATCTCATTACCCGGACAAGTAGCATACGAAGTCGACTCAGGAACCCAGGGCCTCTATGAGGGCCCCGCGTCCGGAGACGAAGATCTGGCTCTCGTATCCTTCGAAGGGCTGCACGGAACAACGCTTCCCTGTGTGGTAGTTGAGCTCGAAAATCTAACTCTCGTGCGTTGAGCACGCTACGCCACCTCTTAATTGGGGTGGCGGCTTTGTTAAATGCGTGTGAATCACCAACGTTAATCGGGTATACTACCTCTATGTCAAGCAGCGGAGGCGGAGGTCTTCCCGGAATGGGAATCATTGAGAAGTTCTTTCACGGCTCGCACGATAGCGGGGGACTCCATATTTCAGCGCGTCCGCTCATCATCATGATGGCGGCCCTCGTCATTATCTTTTTCCTGTTCTCACCAAGCCAGACCCTCAAGAACTTTAACCTCCTTATCTTCCTTGCTCCCTTATGGGTCCCGTTCCTGCTTCTGAAGTTCTCTTTCGACCGGTTCATTCAGTCGCGCAGAGCCGACTTCATCAAAAACCAGCAGATGATCCTCCTCGAGCTCCGACTGCCTCGCGATACCAAGAAGACTCCTCTTGCCATGGAAACGGTGCTATCGAACCTAAACTTCAGCGCTGGGGAAACCACCTGGTACAAGAAGTACTGGAAGGGAGGCGCACGTCCATGGTGGTCCATTGAGATTGCGTCGATAGGCGGACAGGTCCGCTTTTATATATGGACACGCGCTTCGCTGCGCCGGGGTGTTGAAAGCTTCTTCTATGCGCAATATCCAGGCATGGAGATCATCGAGGCTGAGGACTATAGCCGTCTTATCAACCCTTCGAACAACAACGAACGGGGCATGTTCGGTGCTGAATATCTCCTCACTATGCCCGACCCCTACCCAATCCGCACGTATGTCGACTTCGGTCTTGATAAGGCGGGTACGAAGCCCGAGGAGCAGATCGATCCCATGTCGCAGCTCATAGAGTTCTTCGGGTCGATTGGACCTCATGAGCAGCTCTGGTTTCAGATGGTTTTCAGAAGGGCGGGGAAGGAGAAGCTCGGTGGAGGGAAGACCTGGAAGGATGAGGCAAAAGTGCTTATAACCGAACTTCGGGCCAAGACCGTGATGCGTCGCACAACGGTCGATCCAGTGAGTGGGCAGGTGCGCGAGACTGAAGGCTTCCCGAATCCAACCCCAGGTGAGAAGTCGACCATTGAGGCACTTGAAAGAAATACCGACAAACCAGCATTCGATGTCGGCATGCGGTGCATCTACACGGCTGAGAACGGACACTTCGACGCCTCTAACATTACGTTCCTCATCAACATGCTAAAACCCTTTAACCATGAAGGATGGAACGGCTTCAAGCTTGCTGGCCTTTTCTCAGCCCTCTTTAACGACTATCCGTGGGAAGATCGAGGCGGACATCACAAGCAGCATGAGCACGAAAAGATCACCGAGTATTACCGCCGCCGTGCGTATTTCCACGATCCGTATGTGGGTCCCTGGATGGTCCTTTCTAGCGAGGAGTTAGCCACCATCTTCCATGTACCTTCAAGCACGGTCGAGGCGCCAAGCCTTCCGCGCATCCAGTCAGCAACAAGCGGCGCTCCCGCGAACCTTCCCACCTAAGGCATGCAGTTCCTTGCATACGCATCCCGCGTTCGGGAAAGACTCACGCCGTACCGTACGCTCATATCGCAAATAGCTGCAGTTCTTGTTCTTATACTCATAGTGTTCTTTTCATACCACCTTCTTCTTCCCACGCAGAACTTCCCGAGCGGGCATCTTATAGAAATCCCTGAGGACGCGTCGGTAGCGGAGATGGGAGCGATACTCAAGGGACGCGGAGCAATACGTTCAGCCCTCTCCTTCAAGGCATACGCACGCCTCACATTCCAGGACCGTTCACTAGAGCAGGGTCCATATGTGTTTGATAGACCGGTCGGCCTTCTTGAGATCGTGCACCGCATGTCAAATGGCAGACATGGCATCGAGCCTGTGCGCGTGACTCTCACGGAAGGCATGACGGTCAAGGACATGGGAAAGGCGTTGAAGCTTGCTATGCCTGACTTCAACGCGGAGGCGTTCGAGGAGCTTGCCTCGACCAGCGAAGGATATCTGTTCCCGGATACGTACTTCTTCATTCCAGGTACTGAGCCTGAGGAAGTGATGAAAAGGCTGCGAGAACGATTTGATGAGCAGATCCAGATCATTTCAGAGGAAATCCTTGCCTCAGATCGCTCAATGGGAGAGATCGTAACGATGGCGTCATTGATCGAACGCGAAGCACAATCCGAAGAAGATATGCGCACCGTCTCGGGAATACTTTGGAAAAGACTCGATAGTGGAATGCTGCTCCAGGTGGATGCGGCCTTTGGATATATGCATGGAGAGAACGGGTATACGCCAACAGCCCATGACCTTGAGACTGATTCGCCGTACAACACCTATATGTATGGAGGACTTCCTCCTACCCCTATTGCAAACCCGGGACTGACAGCACTTCGCGCTGCGGCTGTTCCCCTTACATCACCCTACTTCTACTACCTCACCGGGCGCGACGGACTCATGTACTACGGAAAGACATTCGCGGAGCACATGAGAAATAAGGAACTGTATCTGGACTAGAAATTGAAAAGTCACGGCTGCACGGCAGCCGTGACCCTTTTTGATGTACCGCATCGGTTTACTCCAAATCATCGATTGGCTTGCTCCACGAACCATCAGGCTGCCTCAACAAGAGTACGACTATCTCATAGTCCCAGGCTTCTTCGATGCATCTGAGTCCGAGAATCTTCCGGAGGGGCAGACCGCCCTTTCCAGGGATGACAAGCCAGTTGTCTTTCGTCAGCATGGCACAAAACGTGCCCGCCCCAAGATCCGGCGCGTCCTCAAGCTGCGCAGGAATCCGATAGTCCTCAGGGTTCCTATACAGCCGCAGGCGCTTACCAGGTTGAACAATAATGCGGTGCGTCGTCAAAGAACAGTCTCTGCTCACTGAATTCACCTCCTTTCGTCCGGTGTGTACTGCAGATATAGTGTCATGATGAAAAGGGAAGTCAACGAACGCATTTTTGTCGGCCTTTCAGGGGGTGTTGACTCAGCAGTAACTGCCGCGCTTCTTAAGGAGAGCTGTAAAGATGTCACCGGCGTCTTTATAAAGGGCTGGTATCCGCCAGGCATGCCCTGCACATGGGCGGAAGACCGTCGTGACGCTATGCGGGTAGCTGCGCATCTTCAGATCCCTTTTGTTACGCTTGATGCCTCCAAGGAATACAAGGAAAACGTTATCGACTATCTCATCCGCGAATACCGGGACGGCCGTACGCCGAACCCCGACATCATGTGCAACCGCGACGTGAAGTTTGGAGCCTTTCATAGATTTGCGAAGAATAAGGGAGGTCGCATAGCAACTGGCCACTATGCGAAGACCGAGAACGGACACCTCTTTCGCGGCACCGATGAAACCAAGGACCAAAGCTATTTCCTCTGGAGCGTTTCAAAAGACGCACTCATAGACTCCCTTTTTCCCTTAGGCAACATGCGAAAGGAAGCGGTTAGAAAGCTCGCAAAGCGATACGGGCTCCCGAATGCCTTGAAGAAGGATAGTCAGGGCATCTGCTTTCTTGGATCAATATCCGTAGAGAACTTCCTACGCTCTGAGATGCATCCTGAAGAGGGAAGAGCAATTGATGAGATTGGTAAGGAAGTCGGTACGCATGACGGCGCGGTGCTATATACGCTTGGCGAGCGCATTGCGGTTAAGAACGCGCACCCTGGACCCTGGTATGTCGTCAGCAAGGATCTAAAGGCCAATACCATAACGGTGTCGCACGGACATCCTAAAGTTCAATCCAAAAAAGCGATACCTCTTTCGCATGAGAACTGGTTTAGCGAGACTAGCGGTAAGATTGAGGCCCAGTACCGGTATCACGGACCACGCATACGGGGAACGTATGCAGACGGAGTCTTCACTTCCATAGACCCGCTTCCAGAACCCATTGCATCCGGCCAGTCTCTCGTCATGTACAGGACAGATGAGTGCCTCGGCGGTGGTATCATCACCTGAGCATGCCGGACATCATTAAAGCAGACGGTACCGTTGAGCCTTGGCGCGGCAAGAAGCTCGAGGAGTCCCTCCTGCGTTCAGGCGCAAGCGAGTCGGTGGCTAGCCGTATCCGGGAGACCATCGAGACGTCCCTTGCCTCGAGTGAAGAGAGTAGCGAGATATACCGCAGAGCCTTTTCCATGCTTCGGTCTCAGACGCGTACTGCCGCAGCCAGGTATAGCCTCAGGCGGGCCCTTTTTGAATTCGGACCGACTGGTCACCCTTTCGAAGACTTTGTTTCAGAACTCTTTAAGAACGAAGGATGGGTAGTCGAAGCTCGCCGCCTCATTCCCGGCAAGTGCGTCACCCACGAGGTCGATGTATATGCCTCACGAGGAGAGGAGTTCCTTGCAGCGGAGCTCAAATACCATAACGACCCGGGATACAAAACGGACGTAAAGGTTGCCTTGTATGTGAAAGCACGTATGGATGATATCTGGGCTGCAGCTGACAGGATGGAGGGTCCGCGCGTTGATAAAGGGTATTTGATAACGAACACCAAGTTCACCACGCAGGCCGTGGAATATGCAAGATGCTCCGGACTCAACCTTCTCGGCTGGAGCTATCCCCGCGAATCAAGCCTCTACGACCGCATTATCGCTTCCGGCCTCTATCCCATAACCGCCCTCACGCAGCTCAAGAAATCCGAGAAGCGCCTCCTGGTAGATCAGGGACTTGTTACGACCAACCTCGTGCGGGAGCACCGGGACAAGCTCAGGGAAATAGCCATACCTCCTGAACGCATCGGGAGCATTGTGGCTGAGATAGAGACGCTTTCGTCAGGGGCATAGTACACTGGACCACATGGCGGAGTTCAAGAAGCAGTACAATCCCAATCGCAGTTCCGACTGGAACTATGGAGGCCCGAAGTGGCGTCTTTCGCGTTCAAAGATCGAGCTTTTCAACGAATGCCCCCGTTGCTTCTATCTCGATAACAAACTTGGTACTGCGCGTCCCCGCGGTCCGGCCTTCACCCTGAACATTGCCGTCGATGCACTACTCAAAAAGGAATTCGATGTGCACCGCAAAGATGCGTCGGCTCATCCCCTGATGACTCAGTACGGCATTGATGCCATACCGTTCCAACATAAGGACATGGACACCTGGAGGGAGAACTTCAAGGGACTTGAGCACTATCATCCCGAGACCGGCTTCACTATCTCGGGCGCAGTTGACGATGTCTGGGTGAATCCGCAGGGCGAGCTCATTGTTGTCGACTATAAAGCAACGTCAAAGGACGGAACAATCACGTCGCTCTCGGACTCTTCGTGGGAAGGTTCGTACAAGCGGCAGATGGGGGTGTACCAGTGGCTTCTGCGGCAGATGGGCTTTAACGTTTCCAATATGGGATATTTTGTGTACGCAAACGCTGACGGGGATAAAGCAGCATTTGATGGAAAGCTTGAGTTTGAGGTGACGATTGTGCCATGCGAAGGAGATACGGCGTGGATAGACGAGACGCTCCCCAAAATTAAGGAAGCTCTGGAATCAGATGCAATTCCTCCGACAGGACAAAGTTGTGAACACTGTCCGTACCGCGAGGCTGCGGGAAAGAAGTTGCAAGCACTGCACAAGAAGACAATTAAATAATCAATGATTCTACTGCAGAGCTATTGACAAATAGCATCTCTTAGTGTAGGATTATATACGGGTAAGAGGGAGATCAATATGGTTAGTCAGATTGAAGCGCCGATGCGCTCAAACAGTCAGCTTGCTGTTCTCGTTACGGGTCTCGTGCTGGTAATCGGGATTGCTGGGGCACTTTTCGTCAACTACGTTCTGCCCAGCGACCCCGTAGCCGACATGGCAAGCGCCTGCAAAAGGGCGGGCTGGAGTTACTACGACGACCAGACCTCCGGCTACCTGCCGCGGTGCATGGACGAGCAAGGCAACTTTCACTTCGTTCCTTCACGCTGAGTCGGCGATAGCAAAATCGAAAGGGCGGCACGATCAATCGTGTCGCCTTTTTTGTTATAGTTTCTCCATGACCGATTCCGTAAACATAAAGCTCGAACAAAGCTGGAAGGATGCGCTTAGTGACGAATTCGGAAAGGAGTATTTCAAAGAGCTTACTGATTTCATAAAAAAGGAATATCAGGAGGGGAAGGTATGTCCGCAACCCAAGCATATTTTCCGCGCCTTTGAACTAACCCCTTTTGACTCGGTAAAAGTGGTCGTTCTCGGCCAGGATCCATATCACGGTGCAGGACAGGCAATCGGTTTATCCTTTGCCGTTAATGATGGGGTCCGACTTCCTCCCTCGCTTCAGAATATCTTCAAAGAGATTGAAGCTGACCTTGGTAAGCCACTTGAGAACAAGACGGGTGATCTCACCCGCTGGGCAGAACAAGGCGTGTTGCTTCTGAATGCAACCCTTACAGTGCAGGCTGGAAAAGCAGGCTCGCATCAGGGAAAGGGCTGGGAACTATTTACTGACGCTGCGATTAAAGCTCTCTCGGATAAACGGGAGCATTTGGTGTTTATACTTTGGGGCAACTATGCACGACAGAAGGGTGCGATCATTGACCGGTTAAAGCATGTAGTGCTTGAATCAGCACATCCATCTCCTTTCTCAGCAACGAACGGGTTCTTTGGGAGCAAGCCTTTTAGTAAAACGAACACGTATCTGAAAAAACAGGGAATTGACCCAATTAAGTGGCTGTAGCTACCAGATCTTAGCCCTTGAGCCTGGCGGACGGTATAGCTTGTCTCCACTCTTAACGCCGAAAGATTCATAGAATTCGGGAAGATTCGAAGCCGGACCATTGATGCGGAACGTGCCGGGTGCATGCTGGTCAGTGAGCACCTGCATCTTCTCAAATTCTGGACGAACGTTCTCACATTCGAAGACCGCAAAGCCAAGAAAAAACCGTTGGGTCGGTGAGAATCCGGCAATATCCGTCTTAGCGTCCCTCGCGGCGCGAAGACGGTATGCATCAAGAGCGATTGCCGCTCCTCCAAGATCAGCAATGTTCTCGCCGAGCGTAAGCTTGCCATTTACCTTTACGTTATCGGCAACCTTATATTGATCAAACTGCTTTCTCAGAACTTCGGCACGCTTCTCAAAACGTTTCCTGTCTGCAGGAGTCCACCAGCTTTTAAGATTACCCTTTGCGTCGAACTGCGATCCTTGGTCGTCGAACCCATGCGTTATCTCATGCCCGATCACTGCACCAATTGTTCCGTAGTTGACTGCGTTATCTGAATCGAGACTGAAGAAGGGAGGTTGCAGTATGGCAGCAGGAAAGACTATATCGTTCATGTTCGGCGAGAAGTACGCGTTTACGGTTTGGGGATACATGAACCATTCGCCCCGGTCGACCGGCTTCCCAAGCTTGCGCATCTGTCGCCGATGCTCATACGCAGTGACGCGCATAATATTTCCTACGTAGTCGTCTTCACGGATGATAAGTCCGTGGTACGACTTCCATTTGTCCGGATAGCCAATCTTTCGGTTAAGGGCCTTGAGCTTTTGGACGGCTTTCCTTTTCGTTGAAGGACTCATCCAGTCTAGCGCTGCAATGCGATTCTCATACGCCGCAAACAGATCATCCACGAGCTCTTCCATTCTCTTCTTGGCTTCCGGAGGAAAATGCTTTTCCACATAGATACGTCCCAGCACCTCGCCAAGACCACCGTTAACCGTTGTGAGTACTCGGCGCCAAAGGGGCCGCATGTGTTTTGCTCCGGTCAGTACTTTTCCATAGAAAGAGAAGCTTAGACGTTTAAAGCGTGCGGTGAGTGCTCCAGCATAATCATTCACTAGATGCCATTCGATGTATTGCTTCCATGATTCAAGCGGAATCGTAGTGAGCATCTCGGAAGCGGCTTCTAGGAACTTAGGCTGGTTAACAATCACAGAAGTCAATTTTCCCGCACCAATACGCTTCAAGTAGGGTTGCCAGTCAACGGCCGGGGCGAGCTTTTGAAGTTCTGTAATACGAAGTTTGTGATACGTCTTATGCGGATCGCGGAGATCCTCTTTTCTCATTGAGATTCGAGCAAGCTTAGTTTCTATCTCAAGATGCGTCTTGGCCTGAAGTCGCGCCTCCTGCGTGCTCCTCCCCATAAAACGATACAGAGCTTCAACATACGTTGTATATGCTGTCCTCACGCGCATAGACTCTGGATCGTCCTTTAGATAATAATCCCTATCCGGAAGCCCAAGGCCGCCCTGTCCAATGCGCAACGCATACTTCGTACTGTCCTTATCATCCTGGTCGAGCATCGTTACCCAAGGCACCTCAACTCCTATATGTGAGAAGTCCGCAAAAATACGCGCAAGATCTTTCAGTGTCGCACTCTTAACAATCTGCTTCCTGTACTTCGCGAGCGGTGCGATTCCAAGAGAATTGCGACGGCTCATATCGATTCCCGAGCGATAAAAATCACGGATAATCTGTTCCGGACTCCCCTTAACTACACGCTTGCGCGACAGCAGTTCGTTCATAATGGTTCGAAGCTGCCGATCTACGTTGTACCGAAGCTTTATAAACGTTCCCCAACGGGATTCACTTGCCGGGATAGGGTTGTTCTTCATCCATCCTCCGTTTGTGTATCGGAAAAAGTCGTCCTGGGGTCGGACACGTGTATCCATATTTTTAGTATCAAATCCCCATTTCTTACTCATAGCGAAGAGTATACAGGGCATGCTATCGTCATACCACTATGACCGTATCGGAAGTACGAAGCAGATACCTCGCATTCTTCAAAGAACGCGGACACGCCATAATTCCTTCTGCTCCCATCGTGCCCGGGAACGATTCGACGACCCTCTTCACCTCCTCGGGCATGCAGCCCTTGGTGCCGTACCTTCTCGGACAACCTCATCCTGACGGTACCCGACTGGCTAACTCTCAGACCTCCTTCCGTGCCGAAGACATCGAGGAGGTTGGCGACAACCGGCACACGACGTTCTTCGAAATGCTCGGCAACTGGTCTCTTGGTGACTATTTTAAACAGGAACAGCTCCCTTGGATATTCGAATTCCTCACGAGTAATGAAGTCGGGCTTGGTTTTGATCCTGCAAAGTTGTACGTGACCGTTTTCGATGGAGATAAGGAGGCGGGAATGGACCTCGATACTGAGTCAGTTGATATATGGAAAAAACTCTTCAATGAGAAGGGTTTAGATGCAGAACTCGTGCGCATAGGGACAGAGGAAGAGGGGTATGCGAAGGGGATGCAGGGAGGACGTATCTTTTCGTACGGCTCTAAGAAGAACTGGTGGAGTCGCTCGGGAGTGCCTGCGAACATGCCGGCAGGAGAACCGGGAGGCCCTGATTCAGAGATATTCTATGACTTCGATACACCGCATGACCCTACATGGGGGAAACACTGCCATGTGAACTGTGACTGCGGTCGTTTCGTTGAGATCGGCAATTCTGTCTTCATGGAGTATGTAAAGAACGCGGATGGTTCCTTCTCCGAACTTCCGAAGAAAAACGTTGACTTCGGCGGCGGTCTTGAACGCATCACGGCAACGAGTCTGAATCAGTCGGATGTGTTCCTTATAGACGTATTCAGTGATGCCGTTAGGGTGCTCGAGGAACGGAGCGGAAAGAAATACATAGAGGCGCAAACATCCTTCCGCATAGTGCTTGACCACGTGCGCGCAGCATCCTTCATGCTCGCAGATGGCGTCATTCCTTCAAATACAGAGGCGGGATATATCCTCCGCCGCCTCATACGCCGTGCTATACGTCACTCAGATGCTCTCGGCATCGAGGAGGCATCGCTTGCAGATGTCGCGGAGGGATTCGGAAAAGTGTATGAAGATGCGTATCCGGAGCTTGCAAACAAGGCCAACTTTATACGAACAGAACTTGAAAAGGAGGAAGCTAAGTTTCGTAGGACCCTTAAGCAAGGCATGCGGGAGTTCGAGAAGCTTGCAAAAAAGGGAAGCCTCTCGGGACATGGTGCTTTTGTCCTCTTCTCCAGCTACGGCTTCCCTATAGAGATAACTGAGGAGCTTGCAAAGGAACGGGGTATTGAGATAGATGTTGCTGCTTTCCGTGCAGAAATGGAAGAACATCAGGCGAAGTCCCGCACTGCCTCCGAAGGGCGCTTCAAGGGAGGACTAGCGGATCACAGCGATGTCACGGTTAGGTATCATACTTCGCACCACCTTCTTCTTGCTGCTCTCCGCAAGATACTTGGTGACTCAGTTCACCAGCGCGGCAGCAATATCACGCAGGAGCGCGTACGCCTCGACTTTTCATTTGATAGGAAACTCACTCCTGAAGAAGTGGCTGAAGTAGAAAACCTTGTGAACGAAAAGATACAAGAAGAACTTCCGGTCTTTGCGACACCAATGCCGAAAGAGGAGGCAATGAAGCTTGGTGCCGAACAGGAGTTCGGGGTTAAGTACGGAGATCAGGTGACGGTGTATTCGATGGGCCCTAAAGATGCGACTGCAGAAAACCCTAAATTTAGTGAATCATTCTCTATTGAATTCTGCGGAGGTCCTCATGTATCAAATACGAAGGAGCTCGCAGACGGAGGAAAGTCGTTCAGGATCGTAAAAGAGGAGTCGGTTGCGGCGGGCATAAGAAGGATTAGGGCGGTATTGACGTAAAAGTTCGAAACCTGGTCAGCTAGCACGAGTCAGCGCAGTCAGTATCGAGAGATCAGAGAGCGTCAGAAATCGTGCACAAGGCTACTAACACACTCCTTGTTAAGGAGTGCCATATGTTAGTGGCCCTGTGCAACATTGCCCGAGTCGGTTACCGGGTCCGCTATACTATCTCCACATGTGGTTCTCAAAGCCTAGCGGCGGCAGCTCTGCTGCACTCATCGACATCAGCTCCTCGAGCGTCGCTGGCGCCCTCGTGCGACTGGAGGAAGGCAAGGCTCCTTCCCTCTGCTATACCGTGCGTATTCCCCTTGAAGGAAGCGGGAAAGACCTTACCGCAGAGGCTCTTCATGCCCTTGAAGAGGTGGGGAATAGGCTAGTGCGCGAAGGGGCTCCTGCGCTCCGCGCCACTGTCGGGGAAGGGCACGTAGGCAAGGTGCTGGTCTCGCTTGGGAAGCCCTGGCAAGAGACCACCATCGAAACGAAAAGGGTTCAGAAGGTAACGCCGTTCACATATACGAGAAGTTTTACGACCAACCTTCTCGGTCCCGCGGTGGACGTTTCAGGCAGAAGCGTCACGCGCACCGTTATCGCAACCCTTCTGAACGGATACCTCACTCTCGATCCGTACGGCAAGGAGGCTAAGCGGGCCGAGGTCATCGTTCTCTCGACCTCTCTCGAGAACGACATTGTCGACTCTGCTGAAAAGATACTGCGGTCCTGCTTTCATACTCGCGACATACGCTATACCTCTTTCCTTGAGCATGCGTATCACGCACTCCAGTCCCTGTACCCGTACGAAAAGGATTTTATCCTCATGTCCGTAACAAAGGATGCAACTGAGGCCATTTCAGTAAAGCGGGGATACTTACTTGATGCTGGAAGTATTTCTTGCGGTTCGCGCACCTTCGGCACCGCAAAGGAATGCGTTGATTCTCTTTCCAGACTTCTGCGCGAGTTTGCCGCACGGCATGCCCTCCCGCGTACCGTCTTCGTACTTGCGGATGAGGCGGAAATAGTGAAGGGGGCCCTTAGCGATTCTTCCCTACACGCGCTTTGGCTTTCGGACGTGCCGATCTCGACGATTCCTATACAGGCCTCCCATTTCTCGGGCATGGTATCAACCCAGGGATTTGCAGAAGGCGACGCAAGGCTCGCCATGCTCGCCCTTGCAGCTATGCGGAAAGTCTAATGCACACGCCCAGACGGCGGGGCTTGCCCTTGGGGTATACTTAACGGCATAGCAGGGGCATAATCGGCAAGGTTTTACTATATGAACAAAAAGATCACGGATATCATTCCGCCATCGCGCCGTCGCGCAATGGAGCTTGAAGATGCGGCATCCAATCCGACTCCCGACTACGTTCCACCTCTGGCACCTCTCCCGCCGCCGCCTCCGCGACCTCTTTCAGACCGTCCCATGCCCATGCCGGGTGGGCGTCGCCGCTTCCCTTACGGAACCGCCCTTATAGTCCTCCTTATCGTCCTTCTTTCTGTTGGAGCAATGTACTGGTTCTCAGGTGCTGAAGTGAAGGTGGCCCCCGAATCAAACAGCGCCTTTGTTACGGGCGACTTTACTGCAACTGCAGGAGGAGGCGACCTTCCGTTCGAGATCATCACGGTCGAGAAGACTGCGGGCACGCCGGTACCTGCCGAGTCTACTGAAATGGCTAACGATCCGGCCTCGGGAAGGATCGTCATTTCGAACGCACAGGCAAGCCCTCAAACTCTTATAAAGAACACCCGCTTTGAGAGCCCGAACGGTCTCATATACCGCATCCAGGACTCCATAACTATTCCTGCGGGTTCGGTAGCTAATCCAGGGACACTTGAAGTAACTGTGTATGCAGACGCAGGAGGGGACTCGTATAACATCGGTCCGGCCGCCTTCACAGTTCCGGGACTTAAGGGATCAGCTTCCTTTGACCTTGTTACGGCAAAGTCGAGTGGTCCCATGACTGGCGGCTTCTCAGGAGAACGGGCAAGTGTCGGTACCGCAACTCGTGAGGCACAAGACACCAAGAACCGTGCTGCACTTGAGACCTCTCTTCGAGAAGGTATGCAAGAGGCTCTTCCTGATGGATATATCCTTGTTCCAGGTGCGTCGTTCGTATCGTATACACCTACTCCTGATACTACTGGACGCGACAGCACCGTTACGGTCACCACAAAGGGAACCATGACTGCGGTGGTCTTCCCGCAATCAGCTCTTGCAAAGAGTATTGCGTACAAAGTGGTGGGTTCGTATGCAGGCCAACCCATCTCCATTCCAAGTGCAGAGGGCCTGACCCTGACCTCGTCCATTGAAGGGGCTCCGGTTGGACTCGAGACCTTCACCTTCGCGCTTAACGGCAACACGACCCTTGTATGGGACATTGACCCTACAAGGATCGCGGGAGCAGTTGCAGGGAAGTCGCGCGATGCTGCGAAGAGCATTCTTCAGAGCTTCCCAGAGGTTTCGTCGGCAACTCTAGTACTTAGGCCTTTCTGGGCAAGCACCTTTCCGGATGATCCGGCTAACATAAAGGTGACGACGGAGGCTGTGGGGGAGTAGTTAAGAACATAAGCGGCAGCAATACGAAAGCGCCCGGTCCGAAGACCGAGCGCTTTGCTGATAAGTGATCAGCTTCTCGAAGAACGAGCAGCCCAGACAGTGGACGCCCCGTAGAGCGCGTAGCCCAAACGGGAAATCCAGTCGTTCAGGGAGGGGTCGGTCAGATCGAGAACCACATTGTTTAGCAGGGTCATAGTGAACGCCCCACCAAGAATCACAACAAGAAACTTCATTGTTTCTGCCCATCCTTTGGGCGATGAGAATGAATTGAACAGGGGTACTTCGTATGATATATGCCATGCACTTAAAGGATGTCAACGCCTAAGGACGCGGTTCAGAATTACAGATTAAATCCAGGGAGTTCTTCGTTCCACCCAGCATTTGACGCTTTTTCCCGCTTCATGCTATTATCCTTAAGCCACACATGGAGGAAAGCAAGGCGGAAGGACCAATAGGCACTGTAGAAGAAGTGCTCCCTAATTCGCTGTTTCGCGTGCGCTTGCCCGATGGAGAGCTAAAACTTTCTTATCTCGCAGGAAAGATGCGGTTACACCGCATCCGAGTCCTGGTCGGAGATAAGGTAGAGTTGGTGATCGATCCGTACGGCGGCAAAGCTCGCATTGTGAGGCGACACTAAATGAAAGTACGCGCATCAATCAAAGTTCAACAGCCGGGAGATATCATCGTCCGCCGTCGCGGGCGCTTGTATCGTATAAATAAAAGGAATCCCCGCAGGAAAGCACGTCAGGGCTAGTTTTAATAGGTTATTTATCCATTCTATTCATTAGTAATCTTATGCGTATCGCCGGAGTAACCCTTCCAGATAAAAAGCAGCTTGCATACTCGCTGCCTCTTATCTATGGCATCGGCCCTACCCGTGCCCTTGAGATCCTCAAGCAGGCAAAGGTAGCCCCCAACAAAAAGGGCAGCGAGCTCACCGCTGATGAGGAGCAGACGATACGCACGCTCGCCGAAGGCTTCACCATCGAGGGGGAACTTCGTCGCGAGGTATCCCAGAACATCAAGCGCCTTAAGGACATTCGTTCCGATCGGGGCGTCCGCCATGAGCGTCGTCTTCCGGTTAAAGGACAGCGCACAAAGACCAACTCACGAACCGTTCGTGGGAACACCCGCAAGACCATGGGTTCGGGACGCCGCACGCTTGAAAAGACCTAGAGTATGGGAAAGAAACGAATCATCAAGAAGTCAGGCAAGGGACTCGACCAGGGACGCAAGGACCGGGCACTCTCTAAGGCAGTTAAGAAGCGCATCGAGCGCGGCGTCCTTCACGTTGAGGCAACCTTCAACAACACGAAGGTCGTGCTCACCGACGACAAGGGCAATGCGATCATTTCCTCTTCTTCAGGGGCATTGGGCTTCTCCGGTGCCCGCAAGTCCACTCCGTACGCAGCAACTAAGGTGGGCGAACTCATCGGCGAGCGCGCACAGACCATCGGCCTCAAGGAAGCATCCGTCATCATCCGCGGAGTGGGCGCAGGACGCGAGTCCGCGCTCCGCGGATTTGCGGCAAAGGGCATCAGCATCCGCTCTATTAAGGACGTGACTCCGGTGCCTCATAACGGACCGCGTCCTAAGAAGCCCCGCCGCGTATAGCCTATGAAAATCGGACCTAAGTACAAAATCGCCAAGCGTCTCGGAGCATCCGTCTTCGAGAAGACGCAGACCCAGAAGTTCGCTATTGCCCAGGAGCGCCGCGCTGTCGTAAAGCGCGGTCGGGGACGTGGGCCGACCGAGTTCGGCCGCCAACTCCTCGAGAAGCAGAAAGTGCGCTTCACGTACGGACTTACCGAGCGCAAGTTCTCGGGATACGTACAGGCCGCCATCAAGGCGAACGCCAAGGATGTGAACCCCGCCGAGGTCCTGCACCGTTCGCTTGAAACCCGTCTTGATAACGTGGTGTACCGCCTCGGGCTTGCCCCGACGAGGCAGGCATCCCGCCAAATGGTCTCGCACGGCCACATAACTGTGGACGGGCGCCGCACGACCGTGCCGTCGCGGGAAGTTAAGATCGGCGACGTCATCGGCGTGCGCGAGGGAAGCAAGAGCCGCGTGCTTTTCGAGAACCTCGAAGAGCGCTTCGCGGAGCGGAGTATGCCGTCCTGGCTCACCTTCGATGCGAAGGCGATGACGGGAGGTATCTCGCAGCAACCGACCGCCGAGTCTGCTAGCCCAGCGGGCGACCTGTCGGAAGTGCTTTCGTTCTACAGCCGTTAGTTTTATTACCCAGGTTAATTACGATTGAGTTATGGAATACCAAGTCACTTTGCCATCCAAGCCCCGCGTTGTCTCTGAAGAGGCAAACCAAGGCGTTTATGAAATAGATTCGCTGTATCCCGGATACGGACACACGCTCGGAAACTCGCTCCGCCGCATTATCCTTTCATCCCTCTCTGGAGCAGCCATCACCTCAGTCAAGATTGATGAGGTGCCCCATGAGTTCGCAACCATCGAAGGCGTGCGCGAGTCCGTCATGGAAGTGCTTCTTAACCTTAAGCGCGTCCACTTCGTTCTTCACGGAGATGAGCCTCAGACCGTGCGCCTTTCCGTAAAGGGACCGAAAACCATCACTGCAGCCGACTTCACGATGCCGTCCCAGGTCGAGATCGCTAATCCCGACCAGTACATTGCCGACATCGCAGGGAAGATTCCCTTTGAGCTTGAGGCGACCATCGAGCGCGGTCTCGGATACGTACCTCGCGAGATGCTCACGAAGGAGAAGGTCGACATCGGCACCATCGCTCTTGACGCCACCTTCACTCCCATCCGCCGCGTGAACTACGAAGTAGAGAACATGCGCGTCGGCGACCGCACGGACTTCAACCGTCTCCGCATTCTCATTGAGACCAACGGTGCCGTCGGTCCCCGCGAGGCTCTTGAGCGCTCGATCGAGATCATGATCCACCAGCTTAAGTCCGTCATCGGCTTCCAGGAGGAGGTCGAAGAGGCACCTGCAAAGAGGAGTGCTTCGTCTGACACCGAAGGATCCAAGGACGGAGCGAAGACTAAGATCGAGGACCTCAATCTCGGCTCCCGCATCACCACCTCGCTCACCGAAGCGGGTATAAAGAGCGTTGCAGGACTTGTGAAGAAGACTCCGTCAGCGCTTCGTGAGCTCGACGGCATCGGCGACAAGGCCGTAGCCGAGATAAGCGAAGCACTTGCAAAGCTCGAGATGAGCTTGAAAGGTGAATAAATACAAGGTATAGGTAGCGTATGCGACATCACAAAAAAGGAAGGGCGTTTAATAGGCCAACGAACCAGCGCACTGCGCTCGTGCGTTCCCTTGCCCGTTCCCTCATTCTCCATGAACGCATTGCTACCACCGAAGCCAAGGCCAAGGAGCTCCGTCCCTTCATTGAGAAAGTCATCTCCCATGGCCGCGCTGACACGGTCGCAAACCGCCGCCTCGTGTCATCCCGCCTTGGTGGCGACGCTGCAGCAGTAAAGAAGGTCTTCACGACCCTCTCGCCCCGATACGCTAACCGCCCTGGCGGATACGTGCGCATCGTGAAGCGGGCACCGAACGCAACCAACGCACGCGACAACGCGTACATCGCCTTCGTATAGATATGAAAACAAGAACTTCCATAGCAGAGAAAGTATCGAAGCAGCGCACTCTCCAGGGCATGGAGACCGTGAAGTACACGGTCGACGCCAAGGGACGCCCGCTTGGCCGTGTTGCAAGCGAGGCCGCAAGCGCGCTTCTCGGAAAGAAGTCAACCAACTACGTGAAGAACAAGGCGCTTCCTGTGGAAGTAACCATCACGAACGCCGGTAGCCTCTCCATAGGGGAGAAGAAGCTTCTTCAGAAAGAGTACGTCCGCTACACCGGATACCCTGGAGGCCTCCGCACTACGAACCTCTCGATGTTGAAAGACAAGAAGGGCATCGAGGAAGTGCTCCGCCGGGCCGTCGAAGGAATGATCCCACGCAACAAGCTTCGCAAGGAACGCATGAAGCGCCTTACCATCACTCTCTAATCATATGGCTGAAACTACTAAATACACGTTGGCCGTTGGCCGTAGAAAGACCGCGACCGCGCGTGTGAAGCTCACGCCGGCAGCAAAGACCACCGTCACCGTGAACGGCAAGTCCGGTGAGGAATATTTCAACACCAAGGAGCGCCGCGCCATTCCGCTTGATCCGCTCCGTCTCGACGAGGTCGATGGTACCTTCACCATCGAAGCCAAGGTGCAGGGAGGGGGTATCACTGCACAGGCAGAAGCTGTGCGCATGGGAGTTGCCCGCGCCCTCACTCTTGCTAAAGACACTCTCCGGAAGCCTCTCAAGGCTGCGGGATACCTAAAGCGCGACCCACGCGCCGTTGAGCGTAAGAAGCCCGGACTTCGGAAAGCTCGCAAGCGACCGCAGTGGTCGAAGCGTTAACCCACAAAGGACCGTTTTTTTGGTATACTTCCGAATATGAACATCCACCCTATACTTGCCGGCGTCATAAACGCGATATTCCCGGGCCTTGGCTACGTGCTCATCCGAGAGAGACTCGTGTTCGGCATAGGTCTTCTCCTTGCCATGGTCCTCTTCATGTTCGTATCCTTCACGGATCCTTCGCCCTCATTCGCTACCGTACTCTTTGCGGTCACCCCGACGGGAAGGCTCCTTGAAAGCCTTGCGTACCTCATTGCCGTTCTTGCCTTCGCGTACGACGCGTATGACCTTGCAAGGAAGAAGCGGGGAACTGCAGTCATAAAACTCTAGTGTGATATAGTGAAAATATGAAGCACGGAACGTTCCCCATCATCCTCCAGAAGCAAAAAGAAGGGGGGTACTTTGTTTCCAATCCGGCCCTTGAGGGCTGCCACAGCCAGGGTGAGACCGTTGAAGAGGCTCTTGAGAATATTAAGGAGGCAACCCTTCTTTGTCTTGAGGACGAAGAGTACGCAGAGGAGATTGAGAATAGGGATGTCAGCATGCACTTGGTAACGGTCTAGAGCCATGCCGAGGCTTCCTAGGATCTCGGGAGCCGAGCTAGTACGTGTGCTCGAACGCCACGGATATACACAAACACGCACCCGAGGCAGCCATGTACGGCTCTATCCTTCCGATAGTGCTCTTGCCGGCGCCAAGAAAATGACGGTGCCGCTCCATAAGGAACTCAAGACAGGAACGCTTGCCGCTATTCTCAAGGACGTGGGCTTAGCAGTTGAAGATATTGCAACTTAGGCATATAACGTAATTACCATGAAAGGATACGTCACCAACATCGAACAAGAGACGCTCAAGAATGAGAACTTCCGCACAGTTCTCTACACCTCCCCTCACATACAGCTCGTAGTCATGTCAGTGGAGACTGAGATCGGCACGGAGACGCATAAGGATACCGATCAGTTCATTCGAGTCGAGAAGGGAAGCGGAAAGGCGATCCTTAACGGGCAGGAGCATGCGCTTCAGGAAGGTTCAATTGTGGTCATTCCAGCAGGCATTGAGCACAACATTGTGAATACCGGAGACACTCCCCTGAAGCTGTACACCATATACGCACCCCCTCATCACAAGGACGGCACCGTGCACACCACCAAGGAGGAGGCAGAACAAGGCGAGGAACACTTTGACGGAGTAACGAGCGAATAGGTATGGAGGAAGACGTCATCTTTGAGCCTGAGCGGGGAGCTGGAGGGGCTAGTGAGGAGGATATTGAGGCCTCCGAATCCCGCGCAGGTGCTAAATCCGACAAACTGAAGAGGGAACTTGAGACCGTTAAAAAAGAGCGTCAAGAATACCTCGACGGCTGGCAACGAGCCAAGGCCGACTATGTAAATGCCTTGAAACGCTTCGAGGAAGACCGTAGGATAGCGCTCACGCAGGGCACCAGAAGGGCTGCAGAGGCCTTCATACCCGCCCTCGCCTCCCTAGAGCGGGCAGAGGCTCAGGGAGCGATTCCTGAGGGCATGCAGGGCATCGTGAAGCAGCTCCATGATGCGGTCCGAAGCCTTGGCCTTCGGCAGTTCGGTGAAGTTGGGGAGATTTTCGATCCCACGCTCCACGACGCGCTTGGACAGGATGCAGCTACGTCCGAAGGCGGAGACAACACCATCTCGGCTGTACTTGAAGCCGGCTGGAAGACCCAAGAAGGAGTCGTGCGCCCTGCAAAAGTCCGGGTCTTCCACGCGGAGGGCTAGGGCTTGAAACCCTTTTTGTGCAAGCGTACAATGCGCATACGTTTGTGCATTTTAGTAAATAACTGATATCGACTATGGCAAAAATCCTAGGCATCGACCTCGGTACGACGAACTCCGCCATGGCCATCATGGAGGGAGGCGAACCGCGTGTTCTTGAGAACGCAGAAGGGCAGCGCACAACTCCGTCAGTTGTCGCCATTTCAAAGAACGGTGAGCGGCTCGTAGGAACGCTCGCGAAGCGTCAGGCAGTCACCAACCCCAAGAACACCATATACGGCATCAAGCGGTTCATGGGACATCGCTTTGGAGATGACGTAGTACAGAAGGACAAGGACATTGTTCCGTATGAGATTAAGTCAGGTCCTGACGGTGGAGCACTCGTACACCTCGGCGATAAAGACTATCGTCCCGAGGAGATATCAGCGATGATCCTCACAAAACTTAAGACCGATGCTGAGAAGAAGCTCGGCGAGAAGATCACCGAAGCCGTCATCACTGTCCCTGCATACTTCGACGACGCGCAGCGCGCAGCTACCAAGGCCGCGGGAGAGGTTGCCGGCCTCAACGTGAAGCGCATCATCAACGAACCGACTGCTGCCGCCCTTGCATACGGTCTTAACAAGAAGAAGGACGAGAAGATCGTGGTCTTCGACTTCGGGGGAGGTACCTTTGACGTGTCTGTGCTTGAAGTGGGCGACGATGTCATTGAGGTGAAGTCAACCGACGGCGACAGCCACATGGGAGGACGCGACATCGACCAGAAGCTCGTGCGGCACATTGCCGACGAATACAAGAAGGAGAGCGGCATTGACGTTTCCAAGGATCCGCTCGCACTTCAGCGTCTCGACGAGGCTGCCGAGAAGGCCAAGCACGAGCTCTCAAGCTCCGTTGAGTCCGAGATCAATATTCCGTTCATCACCTCCACTGCTGACGGTCCCCAGCATCTTCTCATTAAGCTCACACGCTCGACTCTCGAGTCCCTTGCGGAAGAATACGTGACGCGCTCTCTCGATATTACGAAGCGTGCACTTGATGCCGCTGGCATGAAAGCAGGCGACATCGATGAGATCGTTATGGTAGGCGGCCAGACTCGCATGCCCAAGATCAAGGAAGAGGTGCAGAAGCTTTTCGGAAAGGAACTGCATCTTGGCGTGAACCCAGACGAGGTAGTGGCTATTGGCGCCGCCATCCAGGCCGGCATTCTCCAGGGAGACGTGAAGGACATTCTTCTTGTCGATGTCATCCCACTCTCACTTTCCATCGAGACCATGGGAGGAGTCGCGACCAAGCTCATCGAACGCAACACTGCGATTCCCACCTCGAAGTCCCAGACATTCTCTACTGCCGCAGACAACCAGACGTCGGTGGAAATCCATGTCTCACAGGGCGAGCGCGCCATGGCCGCAGACAACAAGTCCTTGGGCAAATTCATGCTCGACGGCATCCCGCCCGCACCTCGTGGCTTGCCTCAGGTTGAGGTCGCTTTTGACGTTGACTCAAACGGCATTCTCACGGTAAAGGCTACGGAAAAGACAACCGGAAAGGTGCAAAGCATCCGCATTGAGGGATCAACGGGTCTTTCCAAGGAAGACATCGAAAAGATGAAAGCTGATGCTGAAGCGCACGCTAGCGAGGACGAGAAGCGTAAAGAACTCGTTGAGACAAAGAACCTTGCTGAGCAGCTCATCTACACCGCAGAGAAAGCTGTGAAGGATGCAGGAGACAAAGCCCCTGCTGAGGTTGTCACTGAGGTGAACGAAAAGGTTGAAGTGCTTAAGAAGGCACGAGAAGGCGAAGACCTCAACGCTATCAAGTCAGCATCCGAGACTCTCTCTGCTTCACTCTCAAAGATCGGAGAAGCGATGATGAAGGCAAATGAGGGACAGGCGCAACCTGCGGGAGAAACCACGCCAGAAGAAGGAACGACTGACGCTGAGTTTACGGAGAAGAAGGAGGGGGAATAAAGATAAGAAGTGAAACGTTAGGGGCTGTAGGACTAAGTTCCTATAGCTCTTGACTTTAATTGAGATAATCTGTATTATATTAGACGGTCTATTCCAGCCCGAGGGGAATACTAATGCGTACATTTCTCGTTATCGCCACGACCCTTTCCGTTGCCGCCTGCGGCTCTCCAGTGTACACCGACAAGCAGCGGGACCAGGTGGTCAAGCTCCTTGAGCGTCACTGCACTGCTCCGTCGTACAACACTTCCGAAACGGACGAGCGGTTGTGTGCTAACTCCACTTACTTGCTGTACAAGCTCGATAACGGACAGCAGGTCGTCGGATATGTCGACAGCTTCAATCGCGAAACCGGTCGGTTGCGCGTGCGGTGGCAGTCGTCACCTTACTATGTTGAGCCCGAAGACTTTTACCCGGGAACCGAGCGTGCGCTCGCCGGCAAGATAACGAAAGTCGAGTCATACGACTACGACTCCGATCGCTGGCGTTCCCTGCAGGAGGCCTTCGACAAGCAAGACGATCGACGTACCATGCGGCGCTAACAACAATGATGGGGCGGCTACGGAGCAATCCGGAGCCGCCCCTCGACTTTTGCATACCAAAACAAGAAAGCGTAAAATAACCCCAATGGCTAAGAACTACTACGACATCCTGGGAGTCGACAAAAAGGCAACAAAAGACGATGTGAAGAAGGCCTTTCGCAAGCTGGCCCAGAAACACCACCCCGACAAGGGCGGCAACGAGGATACGTTCAAGGAGATCACCGAGGCATATAGCGTGCTTGGGGACGAAAAGAGACGTCGTGAATATGATACGTACGGACAGTCCTTCCAGGGGGGAGGGGGGAGCAATCCCTTCGAAGGCTTTGACTTCAGCGGCTTCCAACAGCAGGGAGGCATGGAGTTCGACTTGGGCGATATCTTCGGCGATCTTTTCGGAGGTCGCAGCCCGCGCCAGCGCCGAGGCCGCGACATCTCCATCGATATCGAAGTTTCCTTCAAGGAGTCCATTCAGGGTGGCACACGCCAAGTGCTCATCACGAAGATAGGGAAGTGCGACATCTGCAGCGGTTCAGGAGCGAAGCCTGGAACCGAGCTTGAGTCCTGCAGAACCTGCAACGGCGCGGGACGCGTACACGAGAGCAGGAACTCAATACTAGGAGCCTTTTCAAGCGTACGCACCTGCCCAACCTGCGAGGGAAGCGGCAAAGTACCGAGGGAGGAATGTAAGAACTGTGCAGGACGAGGAGTGCTCCGGAAAGAAGAAGAGATCAGGGTCGCCATTCCTGCCGGCATCGATGGAGGCGAGATGATCCGCATGCCGGGACTCGGAGAAGCGGCGAAAGGAGGCGTGCCAGGGGACCTGTACGTAAAGGTGCACGTGAAGCCGCATGCAGTCTTCAAGAAGCAGGGACTCAACCTAACTATGGAGACGCCTCTCAAGCTCACTGATGCACTCTTGGGCACGACCATGAACATAACTACCATTGACGATAAGATGCTCGAGGTGAAAGTTCCTCCCATGACTGCTCCCGAACAGACCCTCCGCATTAGGAACAAGGGAGTAAACGTGGATGGACGAGTAGGCGACCTTCTAATCCACCTCACCGCAGCCTTCCCGAAGAAGCTCTCTGGAAAAGCGAAGAAGTTAGTCGAGGAGCTCAAGAGCGAAAGTTTATAGGCTATCCACCCAAGATTTAACTAATGCCGTTTTTATACGGCATACTTAAGACATGGATATTGCGACTGACGTAAGCACCTTTGCAACAGGTGGCATTGAGAGCGTGTGGCTTTTAGTAGGGAACTTCCTGGTTCTCCTCATCCTGACCGTGATCATGATCGGCTTTTCGTACAAGACCGGCAGGGGAGGCATCATCTCGCTTATAATCGCCTTCTATGCAGGCTATGCTCTCTACATAGTCTTTCCCTTTACTGACGATATTTTGAACGCAGGAGGCTCGACCATCGTTAAAGCAGTCATTAGTATTGCCCTCTACGGCGCCATGACCTTTGTGCCGTTCCATTTCATCCAACGTCTTACGAGCGGCGGATTCGGCATCCTTTCCTTTGTGCCGCGCTTGCTGCTTTCATTCCTTGCCGCAGCCTTCCTTCTCACTCTTGCGTACCACGTCTTCCAGATCAGCAACATCTATAGCTTCCCGGATCCAATCAATTCACTCTTTGCCCCTGACGAGTACTTCTTCTGGTGGTTCATAGCGCCCCTGGTCGGACTTATCTTTCTAGTGAGATAGCGTGGTATATTCGTCCGTATGAACGAACTGGCCGCCGATCTGAAGGCACGCGGGCTCATAGAGCATGTTTCGGCGGATATCGAGAAGATACTGGGCACTAAGCGCACTGTGTACCTTGGTGTCGACCCTTCTTCCGACTCCATGCAGGCCGGCAACCTTTTAGTCGTGCTTCTCATGAAGCGACTTGCCGACGCCGGGCATTCCATACAACTTCTAGTGGGAGGGGGCACCGGTATGATCGGTGACCCGAGAGAGAAAGGAGAGCGTCCACTTGCGGACATACACACAGTCGCAAAGAACAAACGAGCAATTAGGGGGCAATTCCAGCAGATACTTGGGCGAAGGATCAAAGTTTTCGACAATGCTGACTGGCTACTCAAAGTAAAGCTTGTCGACTTCCTACGCGATATCGGCAAGCATTTTACGGTAAACGAACTGATTAAGCGTGATGTCATCAAACGTCGTCTTGATGCAGAGGACGACAGTATTTCGTACACGGAGTTCGCCTATAGTCTCCTCCAGGGCTATGACTATCTTGTGCTCAATCAAAAGTACGGCACTGACCTTCAGATCGGGGCATCGGACCAGTGGACCAATATTCTCTCAGGTGTTGAGCTCATACGAAGGAAGCTTAGCAAGGAGGCTTTTGCACTTACTACACCGCTCGTTACCGACTCGACAGGAAAGAAGTTCGGGAAGTCGGAAGGAAATGCGATATGGCTCGATCCGAAAAAGACCTCTCCGTACGCTTTCTACCAGTTCTGGCTCAATCAGCCGGATTCTGTAGTTGAGAAGTATCTAAAGTTCTATACCTTCCTTTCTCTTAGGGAAATTACGATGCTCATGGAGCTTCACTCCCGCGAACCCGGACGCAGGGAAGGTCAAAAGGCTCTTGCTCGCGAGATAACAGGCACAGTGCATGGAGAAGACTCGGCGAAGCGTTGTGCCGCTGTTTCTGAAGTGCTCTTTGGCGACCGTTCGCTTAGCGATCTCTCACGCGAGGAATATTCCGTACTCCTTAGCGAGGCACCCACCTTGTCCGTTGCGCCTGGTACATCCGTAGTTGACGCCCTCACAGAATCAGGGTTGGCAAGCTCAAAATCAGATGCCCGCCGACTTATCGAAGGCAAAGGAGTAACTGTAAATGGGGATCAGGTTGGGTCAGCCGAGGCAATTATTGCATCCGCAGATTTCAATAACGGTTTTGCCGTTCTACGCCGAGGAAAGAATGCTCTAATTCTGCAGGAGAAATGAAATAGTTCGGTAATATCATTTGCTGTACGCAGGCTCAACATAGCCCACTTTTCCATATAGCTACCTATGCTTAAAGCATGGCGCGAAGATGGACGACCGAAGAGGAGAATTTCTACCGAAACCAACTGCTTGAACTATACGTCAAGCAAAATCTTACCATTGCGCAAGTCGGGGCAATCTTAGGTATTAAGGAGAAGACTGTCTTTGATCGCCTGGAACGCCTTGCCATTCCGACAAACCGCAAAGAAAAACCGGGTTTCAATAATCAGCGAAAGGACATCGTACTCCCTGAGAAATCGGAGAAATTGGCAGAGTTCTTTGGGATGATGCTCGGTGATGGAAATCTGACTAAATACCAAGCTACCGTTTGCCTTGGCAGCAAAGAGTATGACTATGTGCTCTATGTGCAGAGGCTAATGAGCGACTTATTCAAAGTATCTGCGCATATATCAACGAACAAGGCAGGGTATCACACAGTGTATATAGGATCTACGCAGGTAACGGATTGGATGAGAGAGCAAGGTTTTGTTCCGAATAAGGTGGCCGCTCAGGTGGGAGTTCCAACATGGATTATGGAAAAGAAGGAGTATATGCGGGGATTCGTTCGCGGATTCTTTGATACTGATGGATCAGTATATAAATTGAGATTTGGTATTCAGATCTCAATAACCAATTGTTCAATGCCGTTGCTCGTAGCTTTACAAAGCATGTTTCGAGCGTTAGATTACAGGGTATCGGAAATAAGTGCTTATCGTATCTACGTAACACGAAAGAAAGACGTATTGCGTTTCTTTAGTGATATTGCGCCTCAGAATATCAAGCACATTGCCCGATTTGACAAATTCAAGCGTCGGTGGTGGAGCGGCAAACACACAACGCTGTAAACGTTGCGGTCGAAAGACCTTCGGGGGTTCGAGTCCCTCCCGGCGCACCATATTTTGGAAATCCCCAGAAATGGGGATTTCCTGTTGTGCTTGGGCGAAAGCCACATGTGAATTATCAAATGCAGACTTGTTTTGGTTCGATATTATGCGGGATATTTGATTAACGAGAAAGCCACATCAAGCTGCGGCGAATCGCCGGAGACGGCTCACGCGAAACACTTACCGTACCTAATCATAAAGAGCTCGACCGGGGCACCGTCGTGTCCCTGTATCGCCAGGGAGGACGCTACATTCCCGAATCGGAACTTCGGCCTCATTTCTACTCTAATTAGAGCGAGCCAAGCTGCTTAGCAGCAAGATCCGGACCTTTACATACTCCTGATCACTTCCACTTTAGCTCCCAGCTTATTCAATCTCTCCGCAATCTCTGCATACCCTCGCTGAATGGAATACACATTCCGAAGGGTCGAAACTCCTTCGGCAGCCAGCATTGCAATGAGAATGACTGCAGAGGGGCGGAGTGCAGGAGGACAGACTATCTGTGCGCCTTTAAGTTTCGTAGGGCCCTCGATGAGTGCACGATGTGGATCAAGCAGCGTTACCTTCGCGCCCAAGCGATTGAGTTCCGTAAAATAGATAGCGCGATTCTCCCACGTCCAGTCGTGTATGAGGGTGGTGCCCGAAGCCTGTGTCGCAAGAGGAACGAAGAAGGGGAGGTTATCGTTCTGAAGTCCCGGAAAGGGCTGGGTGTGGAGCTTGTCCGGAAGCGCGTGAAGTTTTGACGGGCGAGTCGTGATATCAACAAGTTCAGTACGTCCGTTCCGAGAAAGATACTTCTCTCCCACGTCGAACAAAAGGCCCATGGTGCGGAGTTTCTCAAGCTCGAGAAGGAGGAAGTTCACTGATACCCGTTTAATGGTTATGGTCGATTCGGTAATCGCCGCAGCTGCAAGAAAGAACATCGCTTCGATAGGATCCTCGCTGTTATAGTGCTCGACTGTTTGATCTATATCCGATACCCCGTGCACGGTAAGAGTCGTTGTCCCAATCCCTTCTATATGCACGCCCATCTTCTCAAGCAGGAAGCAGACGTCCTGCACTTGGTAATTTGGTGGTGCGAACTTGATGATCGAAACTCCCGGAATGAGCGCAGTAGCAAGAAGCATATTGATGGCTCCCGTATCACTTGATTCGTAGAGGACGAACTCGGCCGGGCGAAGCTTCCCCGCGGTGATCTCGTAATGGGCCTCCCGCGTCTTGATGCGCACGCCGAACTTCTCAAGTCCCTGCCTGTGGGCGGAAATGGTGCGTTCTCCCATCTTGCAGCCGCCTGAGTGTGGAAGACGGAAAGACTTTCCCCAGTGTATGAGGGCTCCTATGAACGTGAACGAGCGAGTACGTGCGGCAACGTCCACGTTTATATTTCCGAAATCAAGTTTCTTGGGAGGCTGTATCTCAAGCGTATCCGGAGAAGTCCACCTGACCGATACTCCAAGACTTTCAACAAACTCAATGTATCGATATACCTCCTCGATGCGGGGAATGTCGTGGAGTATGGTCTTCCCGCGATTAAGGAGAGATGCGCAGATCATATTGACCGCGCCGTTTTTCGAACCGTTTATGATGATGGAACCTTTGAGCTTTCTGCCTCCCGTCACCCTGAAGTCTATGGACTCGGTCAGTCCAAGGATCTTCCGCTCAAGAACCTTGCTTATCTTTCCAAGCTCGTTCAGGGTCAGGTTCTGATGTCCGTTCTCTATGCGCGCCACGGCGCTCTGTGAGGTGCCCAGTTCCTTGGCAAATACCTTCTGGGTCATGCCTTTCTCCTCCCGGAGCTTCTTGATCAGAAACCCTACCTTTGTCTGCTCGCTTGTTCGCGCCATAGCTACAGGTATATCATATGTGCTATGCACCTCCGTGAGGATATCCCCCTTGCTCCTCTGACCACCTTCCGGCTTGGGCCTTCTGCCCGCTATTTGATCGACATACGAACAAAGGAAGAGCTTCCTGAAGCTTTTGCGTTCATCCGTAAGAAAAAGCTTCCTTTCTTCGTGCTTGGCGGAGGATCAAATACCATCTTTACCGACCTGCACCATTTCGAAGGGATCGTTCTCAGAGTAGAAATCCCCGGCTTTGAGGTATCCGGTACAACAGTTCGCGTCGGTGCTGGGGAGGATTGGGACAGCGTGGTTGAACAGTGTGTCTCCCAAGGACTTTCCGGCATTGAGGCAATGTCCGCCATACCGGGCTCTGCAGGCGCAACTCCCATACAGAACGTCGGAGCATACGGGCGGGAGATAGCAGACGTGCTTGAGAGCGTTGAAGTCCATGATTATCTAGACAACTTATTAAAGACTCTTTCGCCCGAAGAGTGCCGGTTCACATACCGCGACAGCATCTTCCGGCACGAGAAACGATATGTCATCACAGCCATCACCCTAAAACTCTCTGAGGAAAAGTCTTCCGTCCCCGATTATCCAGGAGTAAAGGCTTTCTTCGGTGCGCGCGGCATCACTGATCCCTCACTTGCAGATATACGGAGCGCCATTATTGAAATACGCAAGACCAAGCTTCCGGACCCGAAGGATGTTCCTTCAGTTGGGTCGTTCTTCAAGAATCCGTTTGTTTCCGAAGAGGTCGTGCTGCGGCTCCAAGAAAAGTATGATGCTCCAATAGTGTTCGAGCAGAACGATGGGAAGTACAAGGTGGGAGCCGGATGGCTGATTGATACTCTTGGCCTGAAAGGGAAGTCGTTCGGCACCATTTCCACCTATCCACAAAATGCTCTAGTGCTGACGAATACCGGAGGCGCTACATATGCCGAGCTTGCGGAAGTCATGACTTCCATACAGAAGCAGGTGCACGAACGGTTCGGCATAGACCTCGAACCCGAGCCTACGTTCATATAGCTGTGCTATCGTACTCTCCATGAGCACAAAACAGACCCTCCTTACAGGCCTCCAGCCGTCAGGTGATCTGCATATCGGCAACTATTTTGGCGCACTTAAACCCTTTCTTGATGCGTACAGGGAGTACGACAGCTTCCTCATGCTCGCTGATTATCACGCTCTCACGTCTCTTCGCGACCCCAAGGAGCTGCGTACGAATACGCACAACCTCGCAAAAGCATACCTAGCCGCAGGCTTTGATCCGGAACAGGCAACTATATTCAGGCAGTCGGACGTACCTGAACACACCGAACTTGCTTGGATATTCGACTGCGTCGTCACCGTCCCATTCCTTATGCAGGCGCACGCGTACAAAGACAAGGTTGCCAAAGGTCTTGACGCTAATGCCGGCCTCTTCACGTATCCGATGCTCATGGCGGCGGATATCCTCCTGTACGATACAGACATTGTGCCGGTGGGCGAAGACCAACGACAGCATGTTGAATATGCAAGAGAAGCTGCAACGAAATTCAATGCTGTTTTCGGAGAACTTTTTAAGAAGCCTAAGGAGCTCATTCTTCCATCCGTAGGAGTGGTGCCGGGAACTGACGGCGCAAAGATGAGCAAGAGCTATGGCAATACCATTCCTCTTTTTGCTTCCCGTGCTGAGCTAGCTGACGCAGTTATGGCTATCGTCACCGATTCAGACACAAGACGACCGGAGAACGTATATGCGATACATAAGCTCATAAAGAGCGAGGATGAACTCGATACTCTGTACACCGAACATGAAGGGCAGTACAAAGTTCTCAAGGAGGCCCTTATCGAAGACCTCGATTCGTTCCTTGCTCCTATGCGCATGAAGTACGAAAGCATTTCAAATGACGAAGTATCAAATGTACTTAAGACAGGAGCTGCAAAGGCTCGGGAGCGTGCAGGAGCTAAGATGGAAACCGTGCGGAAGGCGGTGGGAGTGCGATAGAAACCTGAACGACTGCGTGTTGGTTTTAACTACCGGACAACCGCACTAACGCAGTTGAAAGATAAGGGGATGGAAGGTGAGTACCGAACCCGAGAAACCAGCTATGAAGAAGGACCCGTGGGATCCAATTTTCGGCCCCTGCAGACTTCGAACGCCTGGCCCCGATGTGCCGTGGATAAGGCAAGACCAGGTTCCTCCCAAACAAGATGCCCCGCCCTGATACCAGGGCGGGTTTGTGCTATTTTTATAGAACATGGAACGGATACTGATAGGGGTGCTCGGCGATCACGTCGGCGAGACGGTGAATCTGTGTGGCTGGGTGGACGTGCGTCGTGACCAGGGGAAGTTGGTCTTTTTCGATTTCCGTGACCGTACCGGATACGTCCAGGGTGTCGTCCTTCCGGGAGACGATGCACTTATGGAAACCGCCAAAGAGGTGCGTAGCGAATACGTCGTCCGGGTGACCGGCATCGTGAACAAGCGCCCCGAGAAGAACGCACAGACTGACAAACAGAACGGAGATATTGAGCTTGAGATCAAGGGTATTGAGGTGCTCTCCAAGGCGCACGAGCTGCCGTTCGATAAGGACGCGGAACTTAACATTGATACCCGTTTCGACAATCGGCCGTACACGCTCAGAAGCCAGCGCGACCGCGATATCTTCAGCGTGCAGGCATCCATCGTCGACGCATACCGATCCTCTCTCATCCGCCAGGGCTTCACCGACTTCCAGGCACCGGCTCTGGTAGGGAGCGACGCGGAAGGTGGCTCGGCCGTTTTCAAGGTCGAGTACTTCAACGATGAGACAGCGTATCTTGCCACCTCGCCCCAGCTCTACAAGCAGATTATGGTTGGAGCTTTTGAACGCGTATTCACAGTCGCTAGAATATTCCGCGCTGAGAAGAGTGCCACCACACGCCATCTTTCAGAAGCTACCTGTATCGACTTCGAGATGGGCTTTATCAACGACGAGAACGACGTGATGCGCGTGCTCGAAGCCACGATAGGTGACGTAGTAACCACTGTTGCAGAGAAGCATAAAGATGCTTTCAATCGTCTAGGGGCCGAAATACCTCTTCTTGGGAATTCCTTCCCAATCCTCACTCTTTCAGAAGTATTTCAGACGCTCGGTCTTCCCGAGGAAGACGACCTTGCTCCCGAACACGAGCGCGCTATCTGCGAGTGGGCAAAGAAAGAACACAATTGCGACTTTATCTTCGTTACCAGATTCCCGACGGATGCCCGTGCCTTCTATACGATGGCCGCCGAGGGGAAGCTATCACGGGGTTTCGACCTTCTTTTCAGAGGTCTTGAAATAAACAGCGGTGCACAGCGTATCCACGACTATGACGATCTAGTAGCGCGCATACAGGAGCGCGGAATGGACCCTGACAAGTTCCAGTTTTATCTCCAAGCTTTCAAATACGGCATCCCTCCCCACGGAGGCTGCTCGACAGGCCTTGAACGATTCACCATGAAGATGCTCCAGCTTGAGAACGCGAAGGAAGCGTCGGCGTTCCCGCGCGATATGAACCGCATCGACACGCTGCTGTCGGCTGAATAAGTATGAAAATAGCGTTTGCTAAATCGATAGAGAAAGCACCAAAGGGATATCTCCGGGTACGGCTGATGCAGGAGGACCGAGGTACAAAGCGCATTGTCAGAGAGAAAGGCATCGACTGGCTTGAGCTTGGAGTAGGAAAGCCTACCGATATGAACTTGCGTAAGTTCGTCATTCTTTGCAGGTCCATAATCAGGACAGCCAAGGAATCGAAGTATAAGAAGGTGGCAACACAGTTCGATCTCACTCCCGAGATATTCAAGAATCTTCAGCACCTCACTCCCGAGAAAATATCCGAGATAGTTGGCACTAATTATGAGATGGCTAACTTCGAACCGAATGCCTTCAAGACAAAGCCAAAAGAAGGATGGCTTGAAGTTACTGACGTGCTTGCCTGTGGAAGAACATACAAATCCATGGAGCTTGCAGTTAAGCGCGGACAAGAGATAGGGAGGGCAGTGAATGCCTGCAGAAAGCTTGCGAACACTCCAGGCGGCGATATGACGCCGAAACTTCTCGCGAAAGCTGCAAAGGACGCCGCCAAAGGCCTTCCAGTCAAAGTGACTGCACTTGGACGCAAGGAAATGCAAAAGCTTGGTATGGGAGCCGTTTTGGGAGTCGGACGCGGTTCATCGCACGAGCCTACTTTTACGATCATGGAGTATCGTGGAGGAGGGAAGGAGCAACCAATCGTCCTCGTAGGAAAGGGCATTACCTTCGATTCAGGAGGCATAAACATAAAACCTTCTTCAGGCATCTATGAAATGCATATGGACATGTCAGGAGCTGCGAGCGTCATACATACCGTTACGCTTGCCGCGCGCCTGAAGCTCAAGCGCAACGTCATTGGTCTCATCCCCGCAGCGGAGAACATGCCGGGAAATGATGCCCTGCGTCCCGGCGATATTGTGCGGTCACTTTCAGGCAAGACCATTGAGGTCACCGATACGGACGCAGAAGGACGCCTCGTACTTGCCGATGCCATTACGTACGCGAAGCGCTTTAACCCTAAAGCCATCATCGATGTGGCAACGCTCACCGGTGCCGCAGAAGTCGCCCTCGGCCATTACGCAAGCGGCCTCATGACGCGTGACGACAAGCTTGCGGGAGCACTTCTCGAGCTTGGCGAAACCAGCGGCGACTATGTCTGGCGATTGCCACTGTGGGATGAATATGAGGGCGTTCTCAAAAGCGAATTCGCCGACATTCAGAATCACTCCATAAAGGAAGGGAGGTACGGAGGAGCTTCAAACGGCGCCATATTCCTTTGGCAGTTTGCAAAGGAGCTTGATTGCCCTTGGGCGCACATCGATATTGCTCCGCGTATGACCGCAGCTGCAGGCGAAGAACTCTCCAAAGGAGCTGCAGGTGCTCCGGTACGTCTTCTTTTCTCATACTTGGAGAACGCCTAGCTATGGAAACCCCACCGTCTTTTACCGTCCGTACAGGAGAATACGAAGGCCCCATGGAGATACTTCTCGACCTCATCGAAAGGAGGAAGTTTCTCGTGAATGAGTTGTCGATCTCGCAGGTCACTGACGACTTCATCACCTACGTACGCACGAGTGATGGCTTCCCTATGGAGGATGCAGCGAACTTCGTTGCTATCGCAGCAACTCTCCTTCTTATAAAATCGAAGTCGCTTCTGCCGGAGCTTGAACTCTCAAGCGATGAGGAAGAGGACATCGACGACCTGAAGCGGAGGCTTGAAGTGTATGAGCGGGCAAGGAATGCTGCCCGCGATTTGAGCCGGCTCTTCGGTCGACGCATTATGCTTCCTGCAGGAGAGCAAAAACTGGAACCCATGTTCGCGCCGTCAAAAGACCTTGATCTTGATCGTCTCTCAAAAGCCCTCGAAGCTGTTCTGGCCGCGAGGGAAGTGGAGGTCAAGCTTCCTGAAGCGCGCGTTCGTCCCATGATCTCCATCGAGGAGATGATGGACAACCTGCGAGAGCGGGTTGAGCGCGCACTCTCCTTCTCGTTCTCGGAATTTGCAGGGGATGCCAAGGAAAAGATAGAGGTCATCGTATCCTTCCTCGCCCTCCTTGAGCTTGTGAAGCAGGGGGCGGTCGAGGTCGACCAACAGGGAGACTTTAAGGATATACAGATAACGAACACGAGGGTGGCAGTGCCCCGGTACTAACCTAGGTTTTCGAGCGGGCTTGCATACGGTATTCTGAGTGTATCCATGACCCTGTCCCTTTCGCAAACGCTCGAGGCGGTCCTCTTCGCTCATGGCGAACCCATGCCGAAGAAGCAGCTTATGACCTTGCTCGGCATACCGTCCGAAATGCTCGCTGCCGGCCTTGCAGACCTCCGCGAACACCTCAAGGACCGAGGTCTTGCGCTTGTTGAGACCGATACTGAGATCGAGCTCCGTACACATCCGAACGCAGCAGCAGTCGTGAAGCAGCTACGCGAAAGCGAGTTCTCCCGCGACCTTGGAAAGGCGAGTCTTGAGACCCTTGCCATCATTCTTTACCAGAACGGAGCGACCCGGAGCGACATCGACTGGGTGCGCGGTGTGAACTCCACGGCAGCTCTCCGTTCGCTTCTCATGCGCGGACTTATTGAGCGCGGAGAGGACGCAACTGACCGGAGGCGTGCACGATACACGGCGACTGTGGACGCACTTGCGCATCTTGGACTTAGCAACAAGGAAGCCCTGCCGAGGTATGTAGAACTTGCCGGAGAGCTCTCCAAAACACAGGCAACACAGGCTGAGAGTGAGGCTGAAACAGTATGAGTACAGTATTCGGAAGCGTTAAAAAGGGTTGGCAGTATGTTGTTGTTGCTGCGCTCGTTGTCGCCATCATCGGTCTTGTCTTTTTGTACGGGAAGCGCCTAGAGGCCACTCCAACTCCCATAACGAGTCCTAATCCAATAGCAACTACGACAGCTCTCTCGCCAGAAGCATTCATGGGCATCAATCTCATGGGGCAGTCTGCCATCGTATACGACATAACGACCGGTCAAACCCTGTACTCACAGAACGCCGACCGGCAACTTCCCCTGGCCTCGGTAACAAAACTTCTTGCGGTGTATGCAGGCCTTGAGACGCTTGGAGAAGGAGCGCTTGTTCCCATGACTACAACCGCTCTTTCTGCAGAAGGTGAGAGCGGCCTCATGGAAGGAGAAGTATTCCGCCTTCCGGACCTTGCGCGGTATGCGCTCGTCGGGTCCTCAAACGACGCAGCCGAGGCCATTGCGGAGTCGGTGGCAGCGCGCAGGTCAATGGATGTCCGCGGAGCGCTCTCTGCTACGGCTGCCAACGCCGGCCTCACAAGGACATATGCCGTAAATGGTTCAGGACTCGATGTGGATATGGTCTCCTCGGGAGGATACGGCTCTGCGCGCGATGTCGCTGTGCTTGCATCATCCCTCCTGAAAAAGGCACCCGACATCGCAGGTGCGACCACGGAGCCTGCAGTATTCATACAAAGCACGATTGGCATGCCGCATTCGCTTCCGAACACGAACCAGGGGGCAATCACGATACCGGGACTCCTTCTTTCAAAGACCGGGTACACGGACCTTGCAGGAGGGAACCTGGTTGTCATCGTCGATGTGGCCATAGGGCATCCGGTTGCGGTCGTGGTGCTCGGCTCAACGCGCGAAGGGAGGTTTACGGACGTGAACCGTCTTATTGATGCGACGCACCAGTATTTTGCGGGTATTCCGCGCTAAAGTATGACCGTCCTTTCCTTCGAGGCAGCCCGCATACTCATTCCGTTCATTACGAGCTTCGCTGTGGGCATACTCCTCACTCCGGTTCTGACGCATTATTTGTATACGTACAAGGTTTGGAAGAAGAAGCCAGGAAAGGAGACGCTTGAGGGAACGGTTGCTGAGAATTTCAACAAACTTCACCAGGCAAGGGAAGCGCACACTCCTCGCATGGGAGGTATTGTCATCTGGGCATCGGTACTCATAACAGCATTGCTCTTTGCGCTTCTGGCATTTGTTGTCGACGGGTCGTTCACAAGGCTTAACTTTGTGAACAGGGGACAGACCTGGCTTCCGTTGTTTGCGCTCATCATGGGTGCCTTCGTTGGCTTCCTGAACGACCTGCTTGATGTGACAACTCCAGACTCGCGGGGAATATCGGTGAAGTGGAGGCTCCTGGCAGTGGTACTCGTCTCGGGCTTCATCGGCTGGTGGTTCTATGCAAAGCTCGGAGTCTCCGCGGTGGCTGTGCCGTTCCTTGGAACGCTTCCTCTGGGAGTCTTCTTCATACCGTTCTTCATACTGGTTGCGCTCGTGGTGTACGCGTCAGGAGTCATCGACGGCATCGACGGACTCTCGGGAGGTATCTTCGCGATAATCTTCATGTCATACGCAGCCATCGCCTTTGCGCAGAACCAGGTTTCGCTTGCGGCCTTCTGCGCGACGGTCTCAGGCGCTACCTTTGCCTTCCTCTGGTTCAACATTCCTCCCGCGCGCTTCTGGATGACGGAAACGGGCTCCATGGCTCTAACTCTCACGCTCACCGTCGTCGCCTTCACAGCAGATGTGCTTGGGGAAGGAGTAGGCATTGCGGTCCTTCCGATAATCGCACTGCCACTGTTTGCGACTGTCGCGTCAGTGGTGCTCCAGCAGTTCTGGAAGAAGGTATTCAAGAAGAAGCTTTTCCATATTGCTCCGCTTCATCATCACTTCGAGGTCATTGGATGGCCGTCGTACAAGGTAACGATGCGGTACTGGGTTATTACGATCATCGCGGGCATGTTCGGGGTGGCGATTGCGCTGCTGAAATAGTGAACAAGTCTTCTTAAGACTGCTGCTATATTTATGTTATGAAAGCCTCCGGCGACCGCGTCTTCTCTATTATCGTGCTCATCCTGGTCGTCCTGGGCTTTGCGCTATTCTCCTCCGCTGCCTTGGGACTTCTCGCGCAGGTCGATGCTTCTCCCTGGAAGCTTCTTTTGACCCAATTCTCGCTTGGTCTTATTCCAGGCTTCCTAGCCCTCCTCTTCTTTCGCTTCTTGCCGCAGAAGAAGCTCCTTTCCCTTGTCCTGCCTTTCTATATAGGATCAATACTGCTTTCACTACTCGTATTCACGCCACTTGGCATCGAGCTTAACGGGGCAAGAAGGTGGATAGATCTTGGGTTCACGACCCTTCAGCCGGCAGAGTTCTTGAAGATTGGAGTGGTACTCATGCTTGCCGCTTTCCTGGCTAAAGCAGGGAACCGCATCCGAGATATTAAAGAAGGCCTTCTCCCGTTTTGTCTTATTGTCGGCCTTCCGAGCATCATCCTGCTTGAGCAGCCCAACACTTCCACCATGATCATCATCGGTCTTGCATGCGCGGCTATGTACTTCCTTGCAGGAGCTCCTTGGCGGGACTTCCTCATTCTTGGGGGAGTATCGATCATCGTCCTCACTGTTCTCATCTTTACGCGCTCATACCTCATGGAACGTGTGAAGACGTTCATTGATCCGTCCAGAGCACCTCAGTCAGCTGGATACCACATTCAGCAGTCTCTTATTGCCATCGGATCAGGAGGGTTGACGGGCAGAGGCTTCGGGCAGAGTGTTCAGAAGTTCAACTATCTCCCTGAGGCCCAGTCAGACTCGGTGTTTGCTGTGTACGGGGAGGAGTTCGGCTTCATGGGCACCGTCCTTCTGGTTGCACTCTTTGCGGCCTTCGCTCTCCGAGGCCTCATGATCGCAAGTGGTGCCTCTTCCATGTTCGGGCTCCTAGCCGCCTCAGGTCTCACGCTCCTGATCACATTCTCGGCGTTTCTAAATATCGGAGCGTTGTTGGGCATAGCGCCTTTGACAGGGCTTCCACTGCCATTCATTAGCCATGGAGGCACGGCGCTCATGGCTGCGCTTCTATCGGTTGGTATCATTTTGAATATCGCTGCGCATAGGAAGAAAAAATCATAGATATGAAGGAAGGAGTCGATTACACCGGTATTTCTGTCGTCTTTGCGTGCCACGACGGGAAAGGCAACTATCTCCATGCGAAGCGCGGCTCAAACTGCAGGGATGAGCAGGGAACCTGGGATATCGGGGGAGGAGGGATCGATGTGCACGATACGGTCGAGGGAACTCTTAGAAAGGAGATCCGGGAAGAGTACTGTACTGAGGTCCTGGAATATGAGTTCTTGGGCTACCGCGACGTACACCGAGAACATGGCGGAGAAAAGACCCATTGGATTGCACTTGATTTCAAGGTACTCATCGACCCTTCAACCGTCCAGAACGGGGAGCCCCACAAAATGGACAAGATCGCCTGGTTCAGACTCGATCAACTTCCCGAACCCCTCCACTCGCAATATCCTTATTTCCTCGAGAAGCATAAGGACAGTCTCCTATAAGAGAAGCCGTCCGATGCAGGCGCTTGCAAGGCGTACAGATAGGTGTACAATAGAACCATGACAGCCAAAAGATTTCCCAAGGTGCTGAAGTCGGTTGGAGTAAGCGATTTTCGCGCAGAACTTTCGCACCACCTCGCCAGAGCGAAGCGCCAGCCTCTCGTTATATCCGAAAGACGTGGAAATGAGACGTATGTAGTGCTTTCAGCCGATGACTACAATGTCCTAGTCGAGGCTCGCGAAGACGCTATCGATGCCCGCGAACTTACCCGTCTTGTTGAGAAGAACCAAAAGGCGAAATTTACATCCTGGAAGTCCGTGCGTTCCCACTAGCTTGCGCACATGTTTCGCATTGGATTTGCGCCATCGGCGAGCAAGGAGTTCAAACGGTTGCCAAAGGCCGCAAAGACATCCATAGCCGCCCTGTTGGATGGCCCCTTTAGCCAGGATCCGTATTCGCGCGCGCTTCCAACAAAGAAACTCCGTACGCCTTTCCCAGGATACCGTCTTCGTTGTGGTGAGTACCGCATTCTCTATACGATCGAGGATACGTATATCAAAGTCTATTCCGTCCGGCACCGAAAGGATGCATACCGCCAATAAAGCCTGAAAACAAAGGGCGATTGGCGTGGTATAGTTTCGCTATCATATGAAAATCGTTTTCACTGGCGGCAGCACCGGAGGCCATTTCTATCCCCACATCGCCGTAGCTGAGGCAATACGCAGGATAGTCGCGGAGAACCGCCTCATCGAACCGCAGTTGTACTTCCTCGCACCCGAACCATTCGACGAGGAATCCCTTTTCTCCAACAACATCGCCTTCATCCGGATACCCGCAGGGAAGTTGCGTCGGTACTTCAGCCTAGCCAACCTGATAAGTCCTTTCATTACGTTCTGGGGAACAGTGCGGGCCTTTTTAGTACTTTTTAATCTTTTTCCGGACGTCATCTTCTCCCGCGGAAGTTATGGAAGCGTTCCCGTCGTTCTTGCGGCGCGCATTCTCGGTATACCGATAATTGTGCATGAGTCGGACTCAAAACCAAGCCGTGCCGTGCTTTTTGCTGCAAAGTTCGCAAAGCGCATAGCCGTATCCTTCGAGAGCTCAATTCCATACTTTCCGAAGAAAGTGCAGGGCAAGATTGCCTTGACCGGCATACCAGTTCGGGAGGCCTTCACGCAGCCCCTTCCTGAGGGAGCAGTTCAGGAACTGGGACTTGATCCAAGTCTTCCAACTGTTCTTATCATCGGAGGGTCATTGGGATCGAAACGAATCAACGAGATAGTGTTGAGCGGTTTGCCCGACATTCTCTCCTTCGCAAACGTCATCCACCAGACGGGGAAAGATAACTTCGGCGAGGTATCGAGTCGAAGCGGCGTGATCTTGAAAAGCACTCAGGGAGCAGGAAAGTACAGCGCCTTCCCATACCTGACGCTCGAGTCCTTAAGGAGGGCGGCAGGAGCGGCTAATGTTGTGGTCTCTAGAGCAGGCTCAACCGCCATAAGCGAGATCGCGCTTTGGAAGAAGCCGGCAATACTCGTTCCCATACCGGAATCCATTAGCCACGATCAGAGAACAAACGCATACGCATACGCCCGTACGGGTGCTGCAGTCGTACTTGAGGAGGAGAACATGACTCCGCACATTCTTGCCTCGGAAATAAAGAGGATCTCAAATCCTGCGGTCGCAGGCGCTATGAGCAAAGCTGCTGAAGGATTCGCAAACCCCAATGCGGGGCGCCTCATAGCAGAGGAGCTGCTGCGCATAGCGCTTTCGCACCAGCAGCCGAAATAATATGGTACGTACCCGCTTCGCCCCAAGTCCCACAGGATTTATGCACGTCGGGAACGTGCGTACCGGTCTGTATGCTTGGCTTTTTGCGCGCAAGCATGGAGGCTCCTTCGTCCTGCGCATCGAAGACACTGATAAGGAGCGGGAAGTGGAGGGAGCAGTTGGGCATATCATGGAATGCCTGAAATGGCTCGGCATCGAGTGGGACGAGAGTATTGATAGTGGAGGACCGTATGAGCCGTATATACAGTCGGAGCGCCTTCCTATATATCGCAAGTATGCAAAACAGCTCCTTGAAGCAGGATTCGCGTACCCTGATCCATACACAGAGACCGATGTCGATGAGTTCCGGAAGCAGGCGGAAAGTGAGAAGCGTCCGTTCCTTTTCCGCGAGTATCGCCCCGACCTCATTCAGGAGTGGAACGGAAAATCTCCGCTTCGCTTCAAGACACCGATCATAAAGCGGTATGAGTGGGAGGATGCCGTCCTGGGAAAACTTTCCGCAGGAGAGGAGGCGCTCGACGACTTCATTCTTCTTAAGGGGGACGGGTATCCAACATACAACTTCGCGCACGTGGTCGACGACATTGAGATGAAGATCACGCACGTGATGCGTGGACAAGAATTTGTTTCATCAACACCGAAATTCCTTTCGCTATACGATGCACTTGATCAAAGACCTCCTATCTTTGCGACTCTGCCACCCATACTCGGCGAAGGAGGCAACAAGAAGCTTTCGAAGCGAGACAATGCAAAGGACATACTTGAGTACCGAAAAGAAGGGTACTTGCCCGAGGCAATGGTGAACTTCCTCGCGCTTTTGGGCTGGCATCCTTCTGGAAATAAAGAGGTGTTGACTATCGAAGAACTTATCCGGGAGTTCGAGCTTGAACGCGTGCAAAAGGGAGGCGCTCAATTCGACGAAGAGAAGCTTCGCCATCTGAACCGTGAGCACATGCGCATGCTCTCAGATACCTCTTTTATGAAAGCGGTCGGCATCTCGGGAAAGGACCCGCGGCTTCTGCGCACCATACCTGTGCTCCGAGAGCGCGCGTATACCCTTAGAGAGGCACAGGAGATGCTCGATGGGGAACTAGGAGGGCTTTTCGGATCCTTGAATCTTGATGCGGGCCAGCTCACGGCCAAGGGGAGCAAGGCCGGCACAATAGATCATCTGGAGGCTTTTAAAGGGCTTCTTGAGTCACTTCATGAAGATATTGAGGCTGAGGAGGCCAAGACAGCTCTCATGCCGTATGCCGATTCGATACCCAAGGAGGAGGGTGGTAGGGGGGCTGCCCTTTGGACTTTAAGGTACGCCCTCTTGGGGCAGGAACGTTCTCCGGACCCCTTCACGCTCATCCATATTCTCGGTCGTGATGAAAGCTTGACCCGCCTTCAATCGTCTCTTGATATACTGAGCATATGAGTTTGCGGCCCTACGCGAGTCTTGGAATTCTTTTGTTTTCACTTCTTGCCTTTTCAATACTCCTCACAAACCTCTTTCCGCATGCGCTCTACGCACAGTCCATTTCTGATATTCGATCGCAGATCGATGTTCATAATGAACAGATAAAGAAACTTGAGGAAGAGATAGCCATATATCAAAAAGAGTTGAACGTCATTAGCGGACAAAAGCAGACGTACGAGTCTGCTATCAAGACCATAGACATATCAAGACAAAAGATTCTTGCGCAGATATCTCTCACTCAGAAGGAAATCACTTCGACCAACCTGAAACTGGACGAGCTTGCGCTCAAGATCACCAACAAATCGGAAGCTATCTCACTTGACCAAAAAGCTGTCGCACAATCTATCAGGAAGCTCTACCGGGAAGAAGACGCAAGCCTTGTTGAGAGAGTCTTCGCCGCAGACACGCTCGCGGACAGTTGGACCATGGCTGACCAGCTGTCCGAAGTTTCAAGCGCACTTCGTGAGAACGCCGAAGGACTTGCAAGCGATCGTATTGTCCTTACCGACCAGCAGACTGCAGTTGCTGCTACGAAGGCCGAACTCTCGAAGCTGCGTCGCCAGCTTGCAGCGCAGCAGGGGGAGCTTGATGCAAACCGCCGCGAGAAGCAGCGACTCCTCAACCAGGCGAATCAGACTGCTGCGACGTATGAGTCGATCATTACAGAAAAGCGTGCACAGCAGCGTGCCTTTGAGCAAGCTCTCTCAGCACTTGAGGATAGCCTCAACGTTGTAGTGGACTCTACAACCATTCCAAGCGTCGGCTCTGGAGTTCTTGCATGGCCATACTCCTCCACCTTTGCACAAGGATGCATCTCTAAATCAGGCGCGCTCGGCAACCGTTTCTGCATCACACAGTACTTTGGTACCACGCCGTTCTCAACAGCAAACCCGCAGGTATATAACGGATCGGGACATAACGGCATCGACATCGGGATGCCCTCAGGTACATCAGTCCTTGCCGCGCTTTCAGGAACTATTACGGGAATAGGGAATACTGACGCCATTCCCGGCTGCTATTCCTTTGGGAAGTGGGTGCTCATTAAACATGCAAATGGTATCTCAACGCTGTATGCGCACCTTTCAAGCGTGAATGTGTCGGCAGGGCAATCGGTCTCGACCGGCTCGGTCATTGGATACTCAGGCATGACCGGATACGCAACGGGTCCGCACCTTCACTTTGCTACGTACGCCTCACAGGGAGTCCAGATCATGACGCTCGGTCAGTACCGGGGCGCAACGACTCCGTGCGCGAATGCGCGAATGCCAGTTGCTCCGAAGGAGGCTTACCTGAATCCGATGTCGTATCTCTAGAGAAATAGGTTACTCCACAACCCTGTAGGTCCTTTTGACAACGGAAACTTTATCGTCTATCGGCACCCTAATAGGACCGCCTCTGCTAAGAATGAGCATCACCTCATCGTTCATGCGAACCTTCCTTAGAATATTAATTCTCTCGCCGTTCTCAGCGACATAACAATATTTAGAGGGCTCTACTTCGTCTGCTCGCACTTTCTCTGCTTCTTCTGTCGTGCTAACAAGTCCCTCACGAGGGTGCGGCTTCTGAAACCGTTTTAGACTATCGAAATTCATAGGCTAAGTATATCGCACGCTCGAGACAAATTCGATCTAACCCTCATATAACTTCCAAAAAACAAGACATGCAAACGATCGATGCGGAGACCATCCCTCAGCTATACGTGAGAGTTCAATCCGGGGAGTGTTTTTAGGAAGCCCATAGAGACGCTCCGTAGCGCGGGCAAGGGCCAGATCCCCAGGAGAGAATATATCTCTGTTGCCGAGCGCAAAGATAAGAAACATCTCGACTGTCCAGGGACCGATTCCCCAAATTTGTGTCAGTCTAGCAGCAGCCTCTTTATATGTGAGGGTGCGGAGGGAAAGGAGATTGAGCTTTTCCTTTAAAACTGCATTTGTTAAAGACTTTAGGGTCTTCACCTTGGCAGCCGACAATCCAGCTTTGCGGAGTTTAGGAGAAGAAGTTGTTGCAATAGTCCGTGCTGTAACCTTGCCTCCGCAGGCGGTTTTCACACGCTCCCATATGGTGTCTGCAGCGCGCATGGAGAGCTGCTGGCCAACAACACTTGCAGCAAGCGCTGCAAAGAGCTGGTCGTTCCTCTTTTTAGGATCAGGACGCATGGCGTACTTGCCTCGAAAGGGGAGGGCAGCTTTATGGAGCACCGGATCGGCTTTCTTGAAATGTGCATACGCCTCACGTTCGTATGCAGAGAATGCATCATCCTGCTTCTGTGGTTTCCTCCTCATCGCGGGCAGTATATACTTTACCCATATGCTTCGCATCATCTTCTGGGCTGTCGTAGCGATCCTCTTCCTATCCTTCTTCGGCGTCTCTGTACAAGGACTCATTGAGAACCCTACGACTCAAACAAACTTTCATTTCATCCTCGACCTCGTAGCGGAAGGCTGGAACACCATCTGGAATGCGGTCAGCGGACTCGTGCTCGGGGTCATAGACCTCATAGTAGGTATCATTCCTGGCTAGATATGGCGGAGAAGAAACAGATAGCGATATCCATACCGCAGGAGGCAAAACCGACCTTCAGCAATGCCACGCAGGTGACGGTATCAGACGATTCAGTTGTCATTCAGTTTGCATACGTGCGCCCTGAGACCACGAATGGCCAGCTTATTGCAGAGATCGTGCTTTCCCCGAAGCACGCCATTGATTTTAGCCGCGCACTTGATGCCACTATTAAAAAACACTTTACCAGACATCTTGATTCTTTAAGTGGGGGAGGGGAGTAAGGGACACGGGTACATTATATTTAGCCTGCGCTATATTCGACGGATGTTTATCCCAGCGAAAAGCTCGCAAAGCAGGTCGTATGGGAGTTTTGAAGCCGTAACTACAGGCACTTCGGAAAACAATTTCGGTATTCCTGTAAGCATAATTGAGAAGGTAAAACTCACCGATATTGTGGCCTTTTCACGCCCTGGAAAGGGGTGTAATGGGAAGCTCAGCCGTTCATGAAAGATTCATCCCCTTCCTCATATGATTGCGGATGAGGATAGCCGCTGGCATCCTAGAAACTAACTAACGATTGACTATGAAAAAGTATCTTCTTGGAACGCTCGCCCTGGCGGCACTAGTCGCTTTTCCTGCAGCTTCATTTGCTGCAATGTACGCCTATGTAAACCAGGACGGGGAAGTTCGCACCGTTGAGGCCGCAAACGCAAACACCTCGATCATGACCGCACCCGCGATCGATGAGCACAGTGGAGTGCTTTTGCTTGACAGCGCCGCTGACGAAGATATTGTCGGTGACAGTGTCGGGGGCGTGTAATTCCAAATCACTGCAACAAAAAACAAAGTACGCCCGCAAATGCGGGCGTACTTTGTACGTTTATACTGCTCAGCTTTTCTTTAAAACAAGTGCACGTATACTTTCTGCATGCACATACAAGCAATTCAACAGACACATCTGTACGCATTTCTCATTGGAGCTGCGTTTCTTATCGCAAGCTTCATCCCTCTAACTGCTGCCGCAGCGAGCAAGAGGCCAACCTGCTCGCTTAACATAACGACTGAGGCTGGGGAAGCAAAGATAACCAAAGATGGCGATATCATCGTCCTTAAGGGAGAGGAATTCGAGGTCAAGTGGACCGGAAAGAACGCCGAGGAAGCCGAATTAAATGGTGAGGAAATTGATGTCTCGGACAGTGACGAATTTGCTCCCACCAAGGCCACTACGTACGAATTCGTATTCAAGAGCGGAAGCCGCAAGGCAACCTGCGAAGTGACCGCACATGTCGTAGAGGCCGAAATCGAGACGACTTCCGCCAAGAAAGGCAAACCAACCATCAAAGGAACGGCTGACGGTCTCAAAAAGGTTAACGTTGGCGTATATACAGAAAAAGGAAAGAAAGTATTCGAGAAGAAGAATGTCTCGGTGAGGCGCGGCAACTGGTCCGTAAGGTCGAGCAAGACTTTAAAGGATGGTGAGTACGAGATTCGTCTTATGGGAGAGAAGAAGTACGAATTGAATGAGATTATGACCGGAAAGCTCACCATCGGCGAAGGCGAAAAGGATTCTGAAAATGGAGACGACTCTGACGGCATCATCTCCGTAAGTACTCTTCCTCTTCTTAGTGGAGGAACTATCCGTGCAGGCGAGACAAAGCCCGTCTCGTACCTCTATCTTCGCAACACCGGAAAGGAAGCTGTACGAGTTACAGGCTTTGATGTGAAGCAAAACGGGACGGCTAACGCGAGCGCCATCACCGGGCTCTCGACCGTCGATGACAAGGGAGGATCCCGCGGCGCCTCGAGTGTAAATCCTTTTAAGAACGGGATTGGATTTGCCCCAACAAACGCAGTCATCGAGCCAGGTGCGCTGAAGCTCTTCACCATCAAGGCAACGCTTGGTACAAACATATCGATTGGTACGAACCTGAAGCTTGATGTGACCGGCATTAAGACTAACGGATCGGAGAAGGCCACCTTCCCTCTGCGGGGTACGACCTGGACGATCGGAGGGTAACCTATCCACCACTAGTGGTGAGTATTTAGGAAGACGTCCCGGACTTATCCGGGACGTTTTCTATATCTCGGTAAGACGGGAGTAGCGGGGAAGTGGTATCCGAGATTCTTTAAGGAATCAATAAGTGGGCCATTTTCAATCTCGGTCAATTTTAAGAATCTCAACTACGGAAGAAGTAGCAACTACCTAAAGTCTACGGAAATACCAAGAATAGTTAGCAATTAGTAGAAAGAACTAAGGATATAGGGCCTTTACCTAAATTGTATAAATAGAAGGCTCATTTATAAGTACAACGCGAAACAGATATTGTGCGAAGTATAAATATAAACCTCAAGATAGGCCTTATCCCACTTTAAATAATGGGATACTCCCCTCTTAATGCGTTCAAATTAACTTTGCTCAACACTCGTGCACACATTCTCTTCTACGCACCCATACGAAAATTATTTTCGTATATAAGGCGACAGGTAAGCCACTTCCCCGATGAAGTAACTGGGGTAGTGGGGAGCATGTCTAGATCGCTCTAGGTACCTATCCCTGGCTCCCCTGCCCTCCTTCAACCCTGAAAATTGGATGTGTCTGCTAGTGCCGTATGATGGTGTTAAGGCAACCCTTGAGAAAGGTTGTCCGTTCACCAAGTTGGTGAGTCCAAATGCCATATCCATTACCATGGATACTCTTGCCCTCCTTCTCGTCCTTCTGATATTGCGAGAAACGAATAAGGGCTAATATCAGGCACTACGCTCCCCTTACCGGGAGCGTTTGTGCTCAGGTATACTGACACCAGATCTTGATAACCCCAGTGGCCGTCTCAAGTAAGGCGACGGAATTATGGTGGGAAAGACCAACAACGCTGACGCCGCCCGGCGTGCGGCATCTTCCCCGCACGCCATAAGTCCGTTACAAACTAAGCGATACCACACAATGCCCAACAGCAAACATGTAGTACATCGCGACAGTGGAACCGGTAAGTTCGTTACTGAAAAGTACGCGGACAAACATCCCAAGACCACTGAGCGCGAGATAGTTCCGTAAGGAACGGCGAGCTGCCTCTTGAGGCGGCCGCTAGAGTTATCAAGACACACATCCAATTTTCAAAGTTGAAAGAAAGCTACCCCAAAGCAAGAAATCGTGTTCCTGTCTGGACAACACATTCGCTGTTGTGCGAACAGGCCATTACTTCCCTACCCTTTTGTGTCTTAGGTGGGAAATTTTTTAATTTATCCATCTAGAAACCCTTATTTCTATAGGGCCGTACGGCGCCCTCGTAGGACAGCGAAGATACAACCTTTTTCATACAATCGAGCTTCGTAGGGCCAGATATTGTGCGAAGTATAAATATCCAAGCAGGCTCAAGTCTTTAATTGGGCTGAGTCCCCTTCTGTCAGCGAAAAATTCGCTGACTTTGAGCGATCTCCGTTTTGTACCTCTACTCCCCTCTGTAGAGGGTTTTATATGAAGCACACTATCGCTCCCGCGGTGGCGCTGATGCAGCGAGAGAGGGATGGCGGGGAATAGGTAGCGTATGTACTCGGGTTTTGGGGTATTTATTTCTGAGTTCCCTGCCCCACTAGCTCTCCTGCATGTAGTCCACAACAATGCTAATGATCTTCTGGACTGTTTCTGTGCAGTTCTTAAAGGTAATTCGGTCCAACACATTAGAACCGTAGATCCTTATCGGGTCGCTAATGAGTGCGTGAATGAATGATTGGGTTGTCCCATCCACGTTATCGAAGTTTAAAACCACCTCTTCTCCCCTCTCCAAAGCAGGAATTATCTTCTCGAGTCTTAACGACTGAGCTAAGTCTTTGTTTTCTGCAAATGAACCTGCGGATTCAAGTAGGTTTAGAGTTATCATATTTTATTCAAATTTAGCTACCCTCTTATATCGATTTTCTTTCCGCTCCCTAATTGCCTTACCGTAGGTATCTCTAATCAGATCAAGAAGTGCATTGAACTCATCTGTTGAGTCTAGAGAGATATCGATGCCAATTACGGTACCATGCCACTGAGGCATGTTCGCTTTTTCAGAATGACGATCTAGGTTTGCATTTGCGTTAAGCGTAAAGGATCCATCATTTTCGTCCTTCCTTTTCAAAAGCTTGTACATTGCATTTCCACTGTAGATTACAAAGAAATTATGTTTCGTAACTGCAATAGATTTAATAAAGAATAGTCCCGCCCCTGCGTTTAGTGCAGTACCACCTTCTCTTGAAGTTGTTCCTGTAACACCCGGGGTCAGTGACAGCTTGATTGCGTCTAGATCGTCATTAGTGCGATGAGATCGGCTCAGGCTTGCGCGAATACCAATACCTGTATCCGCTATTCCTAGTCGAATAATATTGCTCTTCTCGAAATACTGTGCACACAGAATTGCGCCGTTATCAGATCTTGAGTGCTCAAGTACATTTCTTGCAAGCTCGCTAATTATGTAACGTATAGGTTCTGCTTGTCTTGGTTCAAGATGGAGCATGGGGACCATCTCTGTAATGAATCGTGTAAGGTCTTCAGAGTTACGAATTTGGGTCAAAGGAATAAACCTCCCAGAAGAGTCATGCTCCGTAATATCCATGCCGGACTCCACTCCAAGAAACTTAAAAAGTCCCATCCGTTCTAGATAATGGCCTGATCTTGCCTTGATTTTGGGGCAAGTAACCCTACCCTTTTCAAGGGTTAATGCTAGAGAAGCAATCATGCTGAGAGCAACTGGATGTAACCACATCCAGTTTTCAACCGCCGTAATATCCAACTTATCTGGCTCTGAAGGATCAAACCCATTTAAAAATTGGTCTATATTACCCAGGAAAGCGCCATTTGGTAGATGAATCTTCACCCGGGAATTGTATATTATTTATAAATAAGCTGCAATCTCTATAATTCCCGGTATTTTAAGCCATATTTTCCTAAAAGCTACTTCGCACGACCCCAACCTAATCCCCCAGTCCTTTACTGAACCTCGAACTTAGCTCCCCCCAACTGCGTTCCCAACATACCGAGCAAGCGTATATCCTCCAATAAGAACGGATGATCTAAATCTAAAGAAAAAATAGATACATAACAGCAATACGTTTGCGTTATCCACTCCTAATAGCAGCCTGTTGGCGCATGTTCGGCCATAACCTTAGGTCTATGGTTATAGAGCTAAGCAGTGGTATTAAAGACTTGCGTGAGCTGTCCAGAAAGCCTCTTTCTGGACACAATCTTTCTTCTGCCACATCAGCGCTTGACTCGCTCATAGCCATTGCCTGCGATGCTGAAGCCTCCGATTTGCACCTTGATCCAACCGAGACAGTTATTCTTGTACGCATTCGAATCGACGGACATCTTGAATCTTATGAGTCTCTCCCTAAGAAAATACACTTAGAACTTATTGCCCGCATCAAGGTACTTGCCGGATTGCGTACTGATGAACACTTTACTCCCCAGGATGGCCGGTTTTACTACACTCAGAATGATGGAAGTAGGATAGACATCCGTCTTTCTATAGCACCTACTTATTATGGTGAGAATGCGGTCTTGCGTTTTCTTGCTCCAACTCGACACGCGCTTTCGAATTTAGGGTTTTCTAACGTGCACGAGGCGCAGCTTGCCGACCTACTTTCGAGGTCATATGGAATGCTTCTCGTCTCGGGGCCAACCGGGAGCGGTAAAACGACGACTCTCTATTCCCTTTTGCGTCTCATTGCTCAACGACCACTTTCTCTCGTCACGATCGAAGACCCAATTGAGTACTCGATTGACGGAGCTGTCCAGATACAAGCGCGTAAGGGATTCTCTTTTGCTGACGGCCTTAGAAGCATTCTTCGACAAGATCCGGATGTAATTATGGTTGGTGAGATACGAGACGAGGAAACTGCGGGATTGGCAACGAATGCCGCTCTCACCGGACATCTAGTGTTTTCGACACTGCACGCAAACGATGCTCCCGGAGTTTTGCTTAGGCTTATGGATCTCAAGGTTGAGCCCTTTCTTATTACGTCGACGATTTCCCTTATTGTTGCCCAGAGACTTGTCAGGAAAGTTTGTGTGATCTGTGCGATTGAAGAGGAAATCAGTTTGACTGAGTATAATCAGCTTTCAAGATTATTTGACACTGAGATCCCGAAGCGCGTGGTGCGCGGTGGTGGTTGTGATGAATGTGACGGTAGCGGGTATCGGGGACGCATCGGCATATATGAACTGATGGAGATAAATCAGGAAATGCGTGAAGCGGTTCTTGCGAAAGTGGGTGCAGAGGAGCTCCGCATGCTTGCCCTCACGGCAGGCATGGCGCCCCTGCTGGCAGACGGCCTTTCCAAGGTCGCTCAGGGACTAACTACTTTTGAGGAAATACTTAGAACCCGATATGCATAGGGTTGCGAACATGTTTGATGTGATCTGGAGAAAAAGAGAGCTGCGCATGCGGCTTACGGACCGGATTCACCTGTACAGCCGCCTCTCGCTCTATCTTCGTTCTGGCATTCCAATCCGGGAAACTCTAGGCCTTATATACGGATCCGCAAGAAAAAAGGGTGACATCCACATTTTGAGACAGGTAGAAAAGGCGGTGTTGCATGGGACATCTCTTGAACACGCGCTTGGCTCTTTTCCAAATGCCTTTCCCGCCTTCGAAACTCACCTTATCGGAATTGGAGAACATAGTGGTTCTCTTCCGCAAAACCTGGCATATCTTGCTTCCCTGCTTGTACGGAGACGTACGCTTGTTCGCAAGCTGCGTGGGGCGCTTTTGTATCCCTGCGTCATCGTACTCGGGACGATATCCGTAACGTCCTTTTTGCTTCTATACACATTCCCAAAGATAGTGCCTATATTTGAAGGTCTTAATACTCCCCTTCCCCTCTCGACTCGTTCACTTATTCTGATCTCGACCCTTGTTACTGAACACGGACTCATTGTGTTCCTGTCTTTTTGCACCTTAAGCGCCTCTATCTTTTGGCTTACACGTCTCCCACAGGTACCACGTTATTTCGAACGTATGACCCTGCGCACTCCCCTCCTTAAAGAGCTTGTACGCGGGTACAACCTTGCCCTTATCTCACGTACCCTTTCTACTCTACTGGCAAGCGGCATTACGCTTGTTGCAGCACTCGAACATGTCGGGAGTGGTATTCGGAATAAGGAGTATCGAGAAGCTCTGAAAGATGTCGGAAACCGGATTAACGAGGGGCGGCGTCTATCAGTTGCGTTTGGTGTCTATACAATGCTTTTTCCGCATACATTCGTGGAACTTATCGCTGCAGGCGAATCGACAGGCATGCTCAGTTCAAGCCTTAGAACGAGCGCTGAAGCTTATGAGGAGGAGCTTGACGAAAGTACGCGCATCCTCGCCACCCTTATTGAGCCGGGACTCATGATTGCTATGGGTCTTCTGGTGGGGTTCATTGCAATGGCCATCATCACGCCGATATACAGCATTACTCAAAACGCAACGTTCCGCTGATATGAATCGTTCAAATCATCAAGCATTCACGCTTATCGAGGTTCTATTAGTTATTTCCCTTTTGGCAATCATTAGCAGCTTATCAGTGTTCGCTGGGAACGACAGCTATCAACGGGCACTTGCCGCAAACGACATAGAGCGCATTGTTAGTGTTCTCTACCGCGCTCGGAGTCTTGCTCAGGGAAGTGTCTGCAGCATTCAGCCTTGCGAGGAACCTAAACTCCAGGGAGTTCGTATAGAGCAAGGAGAAGTGTGGTTATTTGAAGGTAGCCAGTACGAAGAAGATACTGTAGTTGAGACATTTCTTTTAAGCGATGGACTTACTGTTACTCCTATGACGGTATTCTTTCTTCCACACACTGGAGCGGCTACCGCCAACAAAACTATTAAAATACGGGATGCGTTTGGGAGAGAGCGGTCCATTGTGGTAAGCGAGGCGGGTGTTATTTCTGTAAACTGATATGCGTGGTTTTTCGATGCTGGAAATACTGATAGCGCTTGCTATAGGAGTCACAAGTATCGTTGGAGCAATGCTTATTACGTTCGGGACGCCTGAGATGCTCGCAAACGCACGGCTTGAGTATGTCGCATATAACATCGCAAGTGCTTTACTTACGGAAGCTGAGCTTACGGCGCGATCTAACTTTGATCAAATATCCTCTATCGCACCGATTAGTGAAAACGGCTACGAAAGCTCTCTCGAAGTTAGCTACCTGCACGAGGACTTGGCTGCACGCCTAACGGCACGTGTTAACTGGACTGACACGCGAGGCAGGCGAAAGGAAATCTCTCTCGAATCCTTTATCACTGACCCAGAGTCTGCTCTCGATGACGCTTGCAGCCCTTTCCCGCTGGGAAACTGGCAGGAGCCCCGCCAAACTGCAAATCATTCCTTAACCAACAATGACCTTTTGCCTGGAGTGTCCGGTCTCTATCCGATAGCGGATGTCGTCACAACCAGGGACGCTCTCTTGGCAGGAGTTTCTTCTACGGAACTTCCAACAGACTCTTCCCTTTTTCTTTTTAAACTTGGGAAATCCGGCGAGTTTCCACAGATGCAGGGTGCCTTTGACAACGCCTCTACGTCACGCACTGGGTATGCTGCAGTATCTGCAACTGGAGAATATGCATACGCCGCTAACGCCTTCGGGAGCGCAAGTCCGGTCACATGCAGCACAGGCGCGTGTGCGCAGCTTCACGTATTTGACCTGCGCGATGGATTGAAACTCATAAGCTCGTTTTCTCTTTCTATGGACGCTCCTCCCTATGCGCAAAGCGCAGGAGGTAAGACAAGTCCTGCAAAAGCGCTTACCTACCGTAAAGGCTACATATATTTGGGTCTTGAAAAGACTCTAAACGGAATGGAGTTCAACATTATCGACGTGCATGATCCTGAAGATCCTCATTGGATAGGAGGAGTGGCAGTAGGCAGGAGCGTCAACGACATAAGCATTCAAGGTACTCGGGCGTATCTTGCGACTAGTGACCCTATGCGCGAATTTATTATTGTAAACATAGAAGACCCGTTTGATCCCCGGATAGTTGGAGTATGGAACGCGCCGGGTTCTACAAACTTCGGTTTGGGAAATGTAATGCTTGCGAGAGCTGGTCGCATATATATAGGAAGATCGTACGTAGGAAATGCGTCTGAGTTTTACGTATTTGAAACGAATGAGCTTACAACCCCCGTTTATGAGTATGACTTTGGAACTATCCTTACTCCCCGGAGCGTAAACGGAATTATTGCGCGTGGTCCGCTCCTGGCAATTCTTGTGGGAAGTCGCCTTGAGCTTTGGCACAGGAAT
>DATDUD010000021.1:0-3989 GCA_036517735.1 Minisyncoccota bacterium
CGTATCTGCTTCAGGATATCGTTTGCAATCGGCTTGTTCTCCCTGAGGAAGGAGCGTGTCGCATCGTACCCGCGTCCGAGTTTGGTCTCGCCGTAACTGTAGCTCGTGCCGGACTTCGAGATGATGTCGAACTTCTCGCCAAGAGCAATAAGCTCTCCTTCGCGGCTGATACCTTCGTTGTACATGAGGTCGAACTCGGTTGTCTTGAAGGGAGCGGCCACCTTATTCTTCACAACCTTCACGCGTACGCGACCTCCCACAACCTCCTCGCCCTTCTTGATCTGTGCAATACGGCGGATGTCGAGGCGAACAGAGGTATAGAACTTGAGAGCTTTGCCTCCTGGAGTCGTCTCGGGATTCCCGAACATGACGCCGATTTGCATGCGTATCTGGTTGATGAAGATAACGATGGTGCCGCTTTTTGCAGTGATGGCAGTGAGCTTGCGAAGTGCCTGGGACATGAGGCGCGCCTGCTTGCCCAAGTGGTGTGCACCCATATCTCCCTCGATCTCGTCTTTGGGCGTGAGGGCTGCCACCGAGTCGATGACAATGACGTCAATCGAGTTTGCGCGCACTAAGGACTCCACAATCTCAAGTGCCTGCTCACCAGTGTCTGGTTGAGAAATCAAAAGTTCCTGCAGCTTCACGCCGATTTTCCGTGCATACTCTGGATCAAGTGCGTGTTCGGCGTCTACGAACGCGCACACGCCGCCAGTCTTTTGTGCTTCAGCAATAACGTGAAGCGCAAGAGTCGTCTTTCCCGAAGACTCGGGGCCGAATATCTCGATGATGCGTCCGCGGGGAAGTCCTCCAATACCGAGTGCGCTATCAAGTCCCAACGAACCAGTCGAGATCGCTGGAATTGCAGCAACCTTGCCGCTGCCGTACGTCATGATGGCCTCGTCGCCGAACTTGGTCTTTATATCCTTTATTGCAAGGTCGATGGAACGACGCTTTCCCTCGGCATCACCAGAGAGCTCTTTAACCTCTGCGGTGGTTGCAACCGGCTTCGGTGCTTTCTTTGCTGCTTTCTTTACTGGCATATGGAAAAATGATTACTACTAAGGGACGAACACCTCGCGCCGCTCATATACGCTCCTGCCGAAACGATCCGTCGCCGTTAAGGACAGTATAGCGCTCCCGTGGGGAAGGGTCAGGGTCTTCTCGAAGTTGCCACGGTCGTCAATGAGGAGAATCCCGCCATTCAAGTACAGGGTCTCTGTATGAAGGGCTCTTCCAGAGATAGTGACGACCCCCGGAGCGCCTCCCGGAATCTCCGTATTAAGGCGTATATCCGGGCCGGAAACGAGAGGCCAAGCCTTTATGAGACCGTATCCGAGGACGAGAAGAAGGACAAGAGCGGCTGAATAGCGTATGAACATTTCCTAAAATACTTCCGCGTCTTCGCTAGGATTACGCGGCGAGCCGTTTCCACTGAGAATGTCTCTGGGACGAGAACCATCTGCTGGTCCGATGACCCCCTTCTCCTCGAGAATATCCATGAGTCGTGCTGCTCGGGAATACCCGATGCGAAGCTTCCTTTGGAGGTATGAAGTGGATGCGCGGCCCGCTTCCTCAACAGCTGCCTTAGCCTCAGAATAGAGGTCGTCGTCCGAGTCGTCCTCCATTGCGAGCATCATTGCATCGTTCGGTTCTGCCGGCATGCCGCTGTTGCCGTTCCCCAGATCAAGCGCACCAAGGGTTCCTGCGTTGTTTCTTTTTATATACTCGACTATCTTCCTTACCTCTACCTCGGCAATGAACGCAGTCTGAATGCGCACAGGCTTCTGCATATCGCTCGCAAGGTAGAGCATGTCACCACCGCCGAGAAGATTCTCCGCACCCGAACCATCAAGAATGGTCCTCGAGTCTATCTGGCTTGCCACCTGGAGCGCCATGCGGGTAGGGATGTTTGCTTTGATGAGGCCAGTGATGACGTTCACTGACGGGCGCTGGGTCGAAAGGAGAAGATGTATGCCTACTGCACGCGACATCTGTGCAAGACGCACGATGCAGGCCTCAAGCTCGCGGGGATACATCTGCATGATGTCGGCGAGCTCGTCGATGACAATGACGATGTATGGCATTGCTTCGGGCATTTCCTTCGCACCTCTCTTCTTCGCAGGCTCGAAGGTGTTCCTGTGGTACGTATCGATATCGCGGGCGCGCTCAGCCTCGAGCACGTTGTACCTCCGATCCATCTCTTTGGCTGCCCACTTGAGGGCCATGATGGCTTTCTTGGGGTCGGTGATCACAGGCGTAAGGAGGTGTGGAATGCCGTTGTACATAGTTAACTCCACGCGCTTCGGGTCGATCATGATGAACCGGAGCGCGTTCGGCCCGCTCCTATACAGCAGTGAAGTGATGATGGCATGCATGGCCACACTTTTTCCACTGCCAGTAGCACCAGCAATGAGGCCATGAGGCATCTTCGCGATGTTCACGTAGTGGGGAGTACCGGTGATGTCGCGGCCGAGACCTGCAAGTATTGGCTTCGAGCTTGCACTCCACTCAGGGGAAGTAAGAATACCGCCAAGCCCCACCATGGCCTTGGAAGCGTTCGGAACCTCAATACCAACCAATGACTTGCCGGGGATAGGAGCCTCGATGCGAACAGGATGTGCAGCAAGCGCAAGCTCGAGATTGTTCTGTAGGCTAATGATCTTCGAGAGGCGCACTCCCTCGGCCGGCTTGATGGCATAGCGGGTAACAGTTGGACCAACAGACACCTCATCCATCTCAACCGAGATGCCGAAGTTCTGGAACGTGCGCTTGATGATGTTCGCGTTTGCCTTGATGTCGCCCACACCCGGCTTTCCCTTGTCAACGCCAAGAAGGGCGAGGGGAGGGGGTTTGTATTCAGCATCAAAGTTTTGTATTGCCGGAGCGGTCTTTACCGTCTCCTGTCCTTCGTTGAATACGGTAATAACTGGATCTTCACCTGGAACTTTCTCGCTCTCAACTTCAGGCTCCTCTACATATTCCTCCTTGACCGGTTCTTCACCCTCCTTGCTCCCCTGCGGGAAAGAGATCCGCACGTTACCAAGTCGGTCGCGGGCGTCTCCGACAAGCGCCATGATCCGCTCCCAGAGAGAGACGATGTCGGTCACAATACCTAGCCCTACGAGCATGAGGGCAAGCAGAATGACGAAGGCGCCTCCCGGGCCAAAGAGCTTCACCGCCTCCATCCCCAAGTAGCTGCCGAAGCTTCCGCCAAGGGTCTCCGTGAGGGCTCCCAGAAGGGTCAGGAGGGAAAGGGATATGAGGGCGATGCCGAAGGCGGTGAAAGGCTCCACGAAAGAGTCGTTCTTGAGAATGCCCACTCCAACCAAGACTCCAAGGAAAGGGAGAGCAAGCGCCCCTGCCCCGAAGCCCGCCCAGGCCGACATGAAGAGAAGGTTCCCGAGGTCGCCGGCAAGCATGACCCCGAAAAGGACTCCGAAGGCTCCCAGGGCAAGAAGAATGCCCAAGGCGATACAAAGAATAGAGGCGGTCCATTTCATGACCGCTTTATAGTTTTCGGCGTCGCGTTTCCGGCTCCTTCTTTTAGCCATTACATACGCATTTTAGCATCCAGCTACTTTTACGCTTTATGTGAGCTCGTGCATATCCGCTTTTCTTGCGAAGCGGGATAGGAGGCGTATAGTGTCCCATACGTGTCTGATACAAATTACATGCAGGATAAAGGACAGAACAGGGAAGTACGTGGAGGACGCCAAGGAGGTGAACTTGGCGACCTTGTCCTTGATAAGAACATATTCTCCAACATCTTTGATAAGGACATTCGAAGGGTATACATATATAAAAAGGCTGAGAGGCTTGCGAAAGCCATTCATCTCATTGTCCCGGCGTTCTCGTCTTCACCTGCCCTGCGCGAACGCCTTGAAGACATTTCCATAGGACTTATTGATGCGGCTATTCTTTCGCCTTCAATCGCGAAGGAGGGTCTGTCCCAGGAACTTCTCACCCTCTCAAGCGTCCTTGCGATT
>DATDUD010000022.1:0-7925 GCA_036517735.1 Minisyncoccota bacterium
GGCACCTCAATACCCATTGTAGGCCCTCCGCGCCGCACCAACAATATGGCTATGCCAACAACGGCTCCGATCCAGAAAGAGAAGAGTAACCCTGTGACTGCGTTCGTACTCCCAACCAGGAGCGCAAGTGCGAGGGCTATCGGAGCGTCCCCGAGTCCCATGGCGCGTCCCCGCGAGAGGGCATAGAGCAGAAAGAGGAAGAGTGCTATACAGCCGGCAAGGGCGACGGTGAGGCCGAGCGCGGCACTGTCCTCGTGCGTGAGGAGAGCGAAAGCAAGCGCTGAAATAAAGAAAAGAAACGACGCCGCTGGAGGAACAATGGTATGCCTGAGATCGTAAAGCACTATGAAGGCAAGTATTGAAAGCGAAATGAGGAACAGAGCAAGTGGAAGTCCTATCCCGAGAGCCTCATAGCTCAACACGAACAGAAGGCCCAGCGCAGCCTCAACAATGATGTGTGTGACTGGAATGCGGGAGCCGCACGTTCGGCAGCGTCCCCGGATCATGACCCATGAAAAAATAGGGATCAGGTCGCGCGCCGAGAGTTCGGCACTGCATGAACTGCATTTAGAGCGTCCCCTTTTCCAGGACTGTCCAGTGTATGCGCGCTCGGCGACCACCATAACGAAGCTCGCTATGAGCGCGCCGAGCAGGAAAAAGAAAACGAGAAACAGCTGCATGCAGGTATACATCAGTATACGGCATACGCAAAACGGCCCGCGCAGAACGCGGGCCGTTTGCTGCTAAGAACAAGCGATTACGGGCAAACCGTGAGCGCTCCTGCTGGTGCGAGAGCAAGTTCCTTCGCTGCACCGGTAGAGTCGACACAGTATGCGTCATTTCCGGTCGCTGCAGTCTTAAGACCTGCCCATGCAGCCCATGCAGTTGCCGTTCCGCTGCAGCGACTTGCGAGAGCGCCAATGTCTCCGCCTGCGTTAAGCGCAGCCTGGACGTTGTCTCCAATGACATTTGCGCCAGTTGCCGCACAGACGCCGACGTACGTTGTCGTCGTCTGGCTGTCGTAGAAGAGCTCGGCCTCAGCGCGAGCATTGGCAAGGTTCGACTTGACCGCCGCGTCAGCGCCCTTGTTGCGCGCCGTATTGAGGGACGCAAGCACGACCGACGAGAGAATGCCGATGATGGCGATCACAACCAAAAGCTCGATGAGCGTGAAGGCGCGATGCCCTTTCTTGAAAGATACGAGTTTCATAAGGATAAGAATGGTGCTGATGCGGGGTTATTAATATCCGCTTATAGTCATTGTACGCGAGTATTTATGCGATTTAGCAAGCGGTGTGGATAGCACTGCTCGCGCTACGAAATACTTCCCGCGAGGTTATAGATAGGGATAAGTACGGACGCGAGGAGCGTACCCACGCCAAGGCCGAGAAGCACGATCATGAGAGGTTCAATGAGGTCGACTAGTGTATCGACTGCCTGGGTCACCTCACGGCGGTAGAACTTGGCAAGTGTATTGAGGATGTTGCCGAGTTCTCCGGTCTCTTCGCCAACCCTAATCATGGCGGTCATGATACCTGGAATTTCGGGATGCTGCCCGAAGGAGTCGGATATCGAAGCGCCTCCTTTCACTGCCTCTCCCGTTTCCTTGAGGACGCGCTCATACGTCGCGCTTCCCACGACAGACGCAGTGATCTCCACTGCTTCCACCACCGGCACGCCTGATACGAGCATGGTCGCGAAGTTGTCTGCAATACGCGAGAGATAGAGTTTTTGGTAAAGGTCTCCAAGGTAGGGAAAGTCGAGCTTGAAGCTATCAAAGAAGAGCTTTCCTCCGGGGGTCTCAAGGGATCGGTATACAAACACCGCTCCTACGACGAGCGCAATGAGTATGAAGAAGCCGTATGAGACGAGGAAGTCGGAGAGTCCGATAACAATCTTCGTATACAGGGGAATCTCCTGCCCCGATTCAACTAGAATCTGGCTGATGCGCGGAATCACCATCGTGAGCATAAGCGCCATCACAATGATAAAGACACCAATAACGAAAGCTGGATAGATGAGAGCGTTCTGCGCTTTGCTCTGGATCTCGTACGTGCGGTCAAGATAATCGGCAAGATAGCCAAAGGTCTCCGAAAGCTTTCCGGATTCTTCACCGGCGTGCACCATGTTCACATAGAAATTGGAGAAGACCTTCGGGTGGCGCGCCATCGCCTTCGAGATCGGGCTTCCTCCCTGTAGGTCGTCGGCTACCTGCGTCAATATCTCGACTAGGTACTTGTTATCGACCTCGGACGCAAGGAGGCGGAAGATGCGGAGTGCCGACACCTGCGCTTCGAACAATGTCGCTATCTGCCGCGAAAGGATGACGACATCCTTGTTCGAAACGCGCCTGAAAAAGGCAAGGTCTTGCGAAAGCAAAGATTTCTTTATGGCCGGTTCAATGCCAGAAATAATGAGATTCCTATTCTGGAGTGTTGCGACTGCAACGTCCATGGAAAGAGCCTCTACGGTTCCTTCGCGTTCGTGCCCGTCTCGATCAAGTGCGTGGTAGCTAAAAAGCATAGATTAGAGGTAGCGCTCGAAGGTCTTGGGGTCAAGCGCGCGCGAGTACGCGTGCTCGATGGTGACCTCCCCTCGGCGTACGAGTTCCGCAAGGGAGCGGTCCATGTCGATCATTCCTTCCTGAGAACTCGTCTGGACGACAGTCGTTATCTCGTGCGTGCGTCCCTCGCGGATGAGGTTCGCAATGGCGCTGTTGTTGATGAGAAGCTCATACGCGGGAATAAGGCCGCCTGAAATGCGGGGCACGAGACGCTGCGAAAAGATCCCTGCAAGGGAGCCTGCAAGCTGCACGCGCACCTGTCCCTGCTGCGCGGGCGGAAACATATCAATGATGCGATCGATGGTCTGCGCAGCGTTGTTGGTGTGAAGCGTTGAAAGAACGAGATGTCCGGTCTCGGCCGCAGTCACTGCGCTTGAAATGGTTTCCTGATCGCGCATCTCTCCCACCATGATGACATTCACATCCTCACGGAAAGCCGCCTTCAAAGCTGCGGCAAAGGAGGGCGCGTCCACATGCACTTCGCGCTGATGAATGAGGGACTTCTTTGCATCAAAGAGATACTCCACTGGATCCTCGATGGTGACGATGTGCTCGGCACGCGTCTCATTGATGCGGTCGATCATCGCGGCAAGGGTTGTTGACTTTCCCTGACCCACGGGTCCCACGCACAGGAAGAATCCCTGCTGGCGCTGGCTAAAGACCTCGAGGATGGGCGGAAGGTTCAAGGAGGCGAAGGTTCGCGTCTCATGCGGAATGAGGCGCATGGCGAGCGCCACGGTCCCCTGTACGGTGTACCCGTTCACACGGAAACGGGCTTTCTCGGAGTGCGCGTATGAAAAGTCGACAGCCTGCTCCCTCTCGAAAGTCTCGAAGCGGTGTTCTGGTACGAGGAGTTTGAGGATGGCAAGTGTGTCCTCGCTCTTTAGTATGGGATGCTGAAGAAGAGGTACGAGAGAGCCCGAAACGCGAATGATGGGATTGTGCCCGGCAGAAAGGTGGAGGTCCGACCCTCCTTCCGAGACGACGGTATCGAGCAGTGTGCCAATCAAAGCTTTTGGATCAGTCGGGGTCATGCTTGTTTCTCGATTATCTTCATCGTCTCGGAAAACACTTCGGAAGGAATGGCGGATGCCTTGATGATGTATCCATCAGCACCGAGGGATTTCGCACGCTCAAGATCGTTTTCCGCACCTTGGTTCGAGAGCACGATGATCTTCGCTGTACCTGCAAGATTATCCTTCTTTATGAGCTCAAGCACCTCGAAGCCGTCGATGCCCGGCATGACGATGTCGAGGAGCAGGGCGTCTGGCTTCGGGTCCTTCCGGAGCGCCTCAAGCGCCAACTCCCCGCCTTGAAAAGCAGTGACCTCGTGGCCGGCGTTCCGGAACTTCACGGCGTACATGTCGAGAAGGAAGCGGTCGTCGTCTACGAGATAGATGCGATATGGTGCGGGCATAAGTGTAAGGGATTAAGGCGTTGGTGCGGGGTCCTTCTGTACTTCTTCGATGCCTTCAGAGAGGAATACTCCTCCGAGGGTATTCACTTCCGAGAACGGAATCTCTCCATTCAGCGCCTTAATAATAGCATCCTCACGCATGGTCATCATGCCTTTTGCGCGAGCCGCTTCGTATACATGCTCCTCCACGGCGTCCTTCAGGACCACCTGCTCGATCTCCTTGTCCATCTTGAGGATCTCAAAGACGGCCAGGCGGCCGCGGGTGCCGTTCGGACAGTCATCGGTGGGTGCGGCTTCATAGAAGGTGGTAAAGTCCGGGAGCTTCTTGCGCTCTTCTTCAGGGAGATCGGCGAACTGCTTCTCAAGCATGATCTTTATAGAGTTCGATACGGGAAGCTTTTTCCCCGCTCCAGGACACAAGCGCCGGACAAGACGCTGGCCGATGGCGGCAATAAGCGTGGGAGCGATGAGATAGGGGTCCACGCCCATGTCGACGAGGCGTGGGATAACGCCTGCTGCAGTGTTGGTGTGGATGGTTGAGAAGACCAAGTGCCCAGTGAGCGCGGCCTGTATGGCAAGCTGCGCTGTTTCCTTGTCGCGAATCTCTCCCACCATGATGATGTCCGGGTCCTGGCGCAGGATGGAGCGTAGTCCCACAGCGAAGGTGTATCCGATCTCAGGATGAACCTGTGACTGTGCGACGTTCGGTATCTCATACTCGACCGGGTCCTCGACCGACACAACGTTCGCAGCCTCACGGTCGAGTGCGGAAAGCATCGCAAAGAGAGTCGTCGACTTTCCTGAACCTGTAGGCCCCGAGATGAGCACGATACCGTATGGGCGGTCGATAATCTCCCGGATGCTTGCAAGGTCCTTCTTGGTGAAGCCGAGAGTCTCAAGAGTGGCAAGGGACTTCGAGCGGTCAAGGATACGCATCACGACCTTCTCTCCGAACGTGGTCGGAAAGGTAGAGACGCGGAAGTCGATGCGGCTCTTCTCCACGGTCGCTGAGAAGCGCCCGTCCTGGGGCTTTCTTTTCTCATCGAGGCGCATCTGCGAAAGGATCTTAATACGTGCGACGACCGCCGGATGCACTTTGCCAGGCAGCTCAAGCGAAGTATGGAGTACTCCATCCATACGGAAGCGCACGTGGGTTTTGTCGGGCGACGGCTCTATGTGGATGTCCGATGCCCCTCCTTCCACAGCGTACCGAAGAATGGTCGCGACGATCTTGGTCACGGGAGCGTCCTCCTTGATGACGGTTTCGACTCCTTCCTCCTTAGGCTTACCGGTTTCGGGCTCCTTCGCAGGCTCAAGTTCCGAAAGTGCTTCTTTCACCCTTTCGGTGAGACTGCCGTACTCCTCGAGCACTTTCTCGAAGTCCTCCCCACTTATCAGAAATACCTTGTATGGGAGGCCCACGCGCGTCGAGATGAATTGAAGTGCGTCAAGCGCCTCAATGTTGTCAGGATCGGTGACACCAACTGCAAGGGCACCGTCCTCGATGCCGAGGGGGACGAAGCCGTAGTGACGGGCAGATTCTTCAGGGATGTAATCGAGAGCTTCCTTGCCGACGGAAGACTGCGAAGGAAGCGACCGGAGCGGCATACCGTACTTCTCGCTTGCGCGCTTCAGGGTGTCCTCAACGGAGATTCCCCGCTTCTCAAGAAGAACTTCGATGGGAGTGTTGGATGCGCGCGCCTCGTCTGCGATTACTTTTGCATCGTCTGGAGTTAACGCGCCCGAGTCGGTGAGTAAAGAAAGTAGGTTCATCGGTACATCCCGTACGCGTGCGTACGCATGACTTCAGTATACCGCGCGCGATGCGCAACGATACCTGCTCTGTTAACGGCCGAGTGGACCAAAGGGATCGGTGCGACCCTGCGGCTCTGGAACGACTTCGGTGCGAATGTCGACAAGCGCTGTGAACTGGGTGTCCTCTAGGATACGGGTGTCGAACTCAATGGGATCAAGCTGTCCAACAAGAGTTATAAAGGAAACCTCTGCCTCGCTTGCGGGGGCTCCAGCAGTCAGTATGGTTTCGTCGGAGGAGGACGTGACAAAGAAGAAGTAATAGAAGCCTCCCAAAAGCACGATGAGTGCGCTGGCGATGGTGAGAAGGTTTTTGCGTGAGAGATGCATAAGTTTAGCGGAGCCAGTAGAGGCGTATGGTCATGTCGTATGTGTAGACTCCCGTCGTCGAATCGGTGACGGAGACTGAGACGACATCGAGAAGCCGGAGGCTCCGTTCGATGCCGTCGAGGAAGTTCCGAAAGGACGCGTACGTTCCGGTTGCCGATACGGTTATCTCAAGCGAATCGATGGGGCCGTCTGAATTGAAGCCGAAAGAAGTGTCCCCATTGATATCGCTTGGTCCTTGAGGCTGCTGAGTTGTCGTCTGCGATCCTCCTGAGGAGGAACCTTCGTCCGTGCTTGTCTCGAAATCCGACAGAGTGATTCCGGAACGCGCGGCAAGCGTATTCAGGTCGAGGATTATCTGCACATTGTCGACACCATCGGGCAGAAAGCCTGCAAGGCGCGCAAGGCCGTCAGACGGAATGTTCGCCTGGGCGATGATAAGCTCCGCCTCCCGTTCCTTGAAGCGTTCTGCCGCCTCAAGCGCGCTTTCATAACTTGCTATCTGCGCCTTGCTCGAGGCAATGGAACCGCTGCGGGTCGGGTTTACGTAGCCGAAGAAGAGCCCTATGGCTATCAGTATGGCGACGGCAGGAAAGATACGGGACATCATAGCTATATAGTGGGCGCTCCGGGCGTTGTGCTCGTCGGCGCAGGCGTGGGAACAACTGCGGGAGCTGCAGGGAGGTCAGCAGGAGGAGTATCGACGGCCTCCGAAATGAGGAGTCTTGAGTCGAGGTCGGCGGTAAGCCTGAAGCTCACGGTGTTGTTATCGTTCACGACGATACCCGAGAAGATCGCCCGGCGAATTCCCTTCTCTGCGGCGAAAGCGTTCGATTGCGCGGCAAGCGCATTGAAGTTCCGCGCCACTCCCTCTATTTCTATCTGCGCGGTCTTGTCGTCGGCGACAGTGAGGTCAAGGGAGGAGAACCGCACACTCAGCAGGGTCTGAGCCTCGAGTACATCGAAGACTTGTGAAAGCGCAACGTGGCTATCGAGGAGATCACGTCCGTAGGTGAGGCGGTCACGCAGACGTACAAACTCCTCAACCTGTTCTTCGTTCACTTGGCGCTGTGCATCTGCAAGCTCTGCAGCCTTCACTTCAAGGGCATGAGAAAGATATCGATCGTATGCAAATGTACCAATTGCAGCGATGATGGAAAGGCCGAATATGAAGACCGCCGCAACCAGGAATAGGTTATGCCCCCCGCTTGGGCGCCTCGTTTGAGGGGCCGGCTGCTTGGGCACGAAGGAGGTTGGAATGCCTGGAGAAAGGGCCACGAGGCTAAGTATACGCTACGTATTTAAAAGAAGGAGGTGCGTTATGCACAGGGGAAGGATACAGGGGAGTTGTCCAGAGCTTGAACGTTCAAACTATTGACAGATTGAGCCGTATATGCTACATTGTATGTCGGTAGTTCAATTTGGGGAGCAAGAACGTGAGTTTTCAGGAGCAACGCCATACGGCCGACCCTTCGGTCAGGGACGCAGGCCAAGGAATCGATCGTGCGATCGAGGATGCGCTCAGGGATAAGGTGCAACTCTGCACCCCCGAGAAGCTGACAAGCGAGTCCTTCAAGAACGACGTCGTGGAGGAAGTCGTGGTGTCCATCGTGGAGCAGAACCTCGGCAGGATCTTGCCGAGGCAGATTCGGCCTCTCGTGAAGTCACGTCTTGATTGGCACATTCTGCGCGTCATCAAAGACGGCGCGTACGGAGAGCAGACACGCGGAAAACGCGTGGAAGCGTTCCTAAGGAACTTCGCCCTCTGACCCCTTCCGCCCCGGTTTCCGTTATACGGAAACCGGG
>DATDUD010000023.1:0-19572 GCA_036517735.1 Minisyncoccota bacterium
CGTGGTCATCGCGCACCGCCTTTCAACCATCATGCATATGGACCGCATCGTCGTGATGGAGCAGGGCCGTATCGCTGCCGAAGGAACGCATACCGAACTCTTGAGCCACAAAGGCAGTCTCTACCACAAGCTCTGGAGCATTCAGGCGGGGAGCTTTATTGCGGACAGTTAAGACCTTGTGAACCAAGGTATTTAGTCCTGAAATATAAAATCGGGGGCGGAACAAAGTCCCGTCCCCGATCTGTTATCGCTGCTATCAGTTGCAGAGTTTGCAGTACTGACAGTACCCGTGCCCATAGCCACTGTGGCCACGGGTCCCACAGGGACCGGAATGGCTGCATCTTGGGCCATACGCCAGGACAGGAGGACTCGAAAGTCCGATTGCCCGTAGGGCGGAAAGCAGAAGCTCTTTCAGCATTAGAATTCACCTCCTTTCTATAGTCTGGTTTGTGCGTGTCCCGCATTTTTTAAGAAACCTGCATGCGGCTTGCTGTTTATACTATTCTTTGCAAGTTAAGTTAACGGCGCGAAGATATTTTGCAGTGGTACAATCTGCCTCATTGTAGTGAATATCCCTGTATGTTCTCTTTGAATCAAAATAAGCTCTATACACTTGCACAGAAATACGGTTTTACATATATAGACGGAGATACTGATTCTGCCATACGCGCCTTTCTGGATACCTCTGGACATAGTTTAAAAAGAAGGACTCGACGGAATTTCTGGCATCAACTCAACTTGGCAAGTTCAATAAGAAAGGCTCGTTCAGCGAGTAGGACTTCCGATGAGGCCATTTCTCGTTTGTATGATCAAGAGTATGGAGGTGGCAACGCACAGTATGGCTATACTTCAGCCATTCTCACGCCAGAGGGATTTGAATTGATAACTGGACTCAAACTGGAGCAGCCTTCTAATGTACATATTATCGATGTGGGTGCTGGAAGCAATGAGTTTTTACGTTTTTGTAAGGATACCCTTCGCGTACCTTCTAGCCAGCTTCATGGCATCGACGTTAGCAGCGCAAGCCGAGATATCATCATTTCTGATGGATTTACTGGCCATCTCGGGAGACTTGAGGAATTAAATCTTTCTCAGGAAATGTTTGATATTGCGTACCTCAGTTATTTTATAGACTACGACACAAACCAGGCAGCAACTTTTAATGCCACGATTGACCTTATCAAGCCCGGAGGCAGAATTGTTCTTGAAGGATTATTTCCTGTCAGACCTTTTGCTCTTCTTGAGAACATCACCGAAACGTTTTCCTTTATTACAAGAGGAGTGACTGTCGAAGAGGACATAGTGCTTGTTATGGAATCTTTTATACAACTTGGAAAAGCGAAAGGAAGGAATGTGCGGCTTGAGAAGGTTGTTAAAACGCATCGTTTTGTTCATAGCCACTATGGTTTTCGTCGTTTGCCTTCCCATTTCCTCACATTTTCAGTCTCTGAATAGAGTTCGCTGGCTCTGCCTACCGGCATTAGGGCTCCGCGAGTCACATCGCGGAGCCCTCTGACGTACGCGCAGCTGCTGGACCAGAAGAGAAGTCTCTACCACAAGTTGTGGTAGTTGCTATCTCAAATGAGACGATAGCTTCACCCTATTACTTGCGCTCATAGCTCCCAAGTACGCTAATGGATAGTAGAAAGCTGAGGCTGCCTATGGGCCCTTGGTCTTTCACTCACCCAAGCAAAAGGAAGCGTGTCATGCGTGCATTAATGCTCCTCCTTGTTCCCGCAGCGATGCTCCGTCCGTGCCCGGTTGTTGCGCAGGAGGCTCACGACTTGATCGAGATCCCCGGCCTCCAAGTTGCTCCCGAGGACTTCTTTCTCCAAGGAAGTGGCGAGGAGTTCGTGGTAGGGCCTTCCGGCGCCACGTTCGAATACGCCATCTTCTATCGCGATTCGTTCGGTGTCATGTCGGTGCGCGCTAACGACAAGCTCCGAATCCTGTCGAGCGCATATCAGCCTGCAGCCGAATGTTCCTGTGTCGTGATCGACCTTGACGGCGGGGAGTTCTCCTACGGTCGCGTTGAATTCGAGCAATCCTCGATCGCTGATTTCCTGCGGCAGAACTACGAACCTGTCGTGCAGCGGCGCGGAACGATCGCCGGACTGCGTCTCTCCTTCACCTTCGGCGAGCGCGGCACTGGATAATCTCTTGTTTTTGAGAACTGTTAGCCCCGGCCAAAAAAGGCCGGGGTTTGCTCATTGACTGCGTTGTTCAACTCTCTTCATTTGCGAAGATCCATCCATGCTACGGTAAAAGGATAGATACAATACATTTCGGCGAACATATCACCATCGACGGTTATGGGGGAGATCCAAAGCTCCTGAACGACCGCGAAACGGTGCTCGGCCTGCTCACGGAGCTTTGCGAGACCCAGAGAATGACTCCTCTTATCGAACCAGTCGTGGTCGAAGCAGCAGATAACCAGATCAAGGATCCGGGCGGCTGGAGCGGTTTCCTTATAATTGCGGAAAGTCATATCAGCATCCACACCTTCCCCCGCAGACGCTTCCTTTCGGCAGACTTATATACCTGCCAGAACGGTCTGGACGCGGAGCGCATCGTGTCTTATATCAAGGAGAGGTTCAGCCTTGAGGAAGTGGAAACGAACTTCATAAAGCGGGGGTTACGGTATCCGTCGTATAATCTAGTCTAACCGCCGGGGTGCTGCACAGGGCCACTAACATATGGCACTCCTTAATCACTAAGGAGGATGAGAATACGCAGCAATCTGAAGAACACTACGGGCTGGTTGTATATGCGGGAGCGGAGCATACGCTTCCGGTATATGATCACCGACGAAGCGAAAAGGAGGGCGAAGATACTGACCTTCTGGAAGAAGCACGGGCTCGAAGCAACGAACGATGCATTCGGCATCTCGAAGTGTACCCTGGCCCGGTAGAAGGCGGCGAGAAGCTCGAGAGCCTCAACCCGAAGAACCGCACGCCCAAGCGCACCCGCAGGCGTGCGTGGGACGCACGCCTGCTTGAAGAGTTGAAACGACTCAGATACACGCACCCGAACCTCGGGAAGGAGAAGCTCTACCCATTGCTCGAACGTTTTTGTGTACAGCACCATTTCCTATGTCCGAAGCCCAAGACCATCGGCCGCCTTATACGCGACCTCGGAGGCCTCCGGATGGTGCCGCTCCGCATCACCGGCACGGGACGCGTGAAGCCGCTCGTGCGCGTCCCTGCGCTCAGGAAACCCAAGGGATTGAAGGCTCTGTACCCCGGCCACGTGGTCGCGCTCGATACCTTTGAGGAGCACATTAACGGAACGAGACGATACGTCATCACCTTCATCGACGTGTATACCCGTTTCGGGTTTGCGTTCGCAACCTCGTCCCACGCTTCGCTTGCAGCCGCAGATTTCTTCTCCCTCTGCCAGTCGGTCTTCCCGTTCCCGTTCACGTTCGTCCTGACCGACAACGGCTCGGAATTTAAGAAGCATTTCAGCAAAGCGATCACAGAATTACACCTCACCCACTACCACACCCGTCCGAAGACCCCGAAACAGAACGCGCACGCCGAACGCTTCAACCGCACCGTGCAGGAAGAGTTCGCAAACTATCACCGGCAGGAGCTCTGGGTCGATCTCAACACGTTCAACAGGCAGCTTTTCGAGTGGCTCTTCTGGTACAACCAGGACCGCGTACACATGGCCTTCGGGAACAAGCTTTCACCCCTTCAGTTCATGCTATCGTTGGACCCATCGACCTTACCCGCGGAGTGCCAAAAGGGGTGGCCTCGTACCTTGAATTAGCACCCTAATTGCACAGGTCACTTCCTCAGAAATACAGAGTGCGGACTCTTGAAGTCGAGTCGTTTGCGCGGGCGATCGTTCAGACGCTTCACTACGTGCGCAAGCTCCTCGGAGGTGATGAGATTGAAGTTCATGGACTTCGGAAAGTACTGTCGCAAGAGTCCGTTGGTATTCTCGTTTGAGCCTCGCTCCCACGGGTGATGCGGATACGCAAAGTACACAGTCATACCACTTTTCTTTTCCAAACGCTCCCAGTCTGAGAATTCCACACCACAGTTCGCAGGAGAGCACCTTTGAGTACTCGAATGGAGTCCATGGCAGCGATGCGCAGCATGCGCTTCTTTCTGCGTACCTCATGCGCGTCATATTCTTCGCGACCACCATTGTTCTTGATGTGTCGATTCACGGCACTCGGATCTTTGTACAGTGTGCGTGCAATCTCCACTCCCGAGTACCCAGACCGCAACAATCGAGCAATGACCGGCCATTCGGCCGGTCCAATCTGTGTATGTGCCATATCTCCAGAGTGTGGAGGCTCTCGAGCCCTGTGCAATTAGCCTGCAAACTCCTGTGCAGTTAGCGTGCGAATTCACCTACAGTTGGTTGCAATTTCATAGACTATGTGCTATAGTATGCGTACGGGGTTAGCCCGTATGCTCTCACGGAGGAAGATGTGCAACAGACAGCACTTACAGCGGCGAGCCTGCTCGCCGGCCTGCTGATTCTTGCCGCCTTCCTTCTTTACAATAGGGGGGACAGCAAGATAAGCACCGGTACGTGGGTAATCCTCGCTCTTGGGGATGGCCTGGACTTCGGTTCTTATTTCGACATGACGGGGCAGGACCTACTCAAGAACGTGGTGCCGTTTTGCTTCGCGCTGGGGAGTGTCCTTACATTCCTCTACGCGCTCAACAGACACCGCTTCACGCTTCCTGATAGGACCGACTCGGTCGTGATTGGACTCGATCTGGTCATTACTGGACTCTGGCTTTGTCCGGTGTTCCTGACCTCGACCGATGCCAACCTCGCCTACCAGGCAACCACGATACTCGCCTTCTGGCCGATGTATCGAGGACTTGCTCGGGGGATCGAGAAGGAAACGGTCCTCCCTTGGGCGTTATGGACCCTTGCGTACGTTCTCTTCCTTTTCACGCATCTGCTTTCGGGCGGGCAGTGGGAGGAGGGAGTGTTCCCGCTTGTGGGGCTCATAACCCATGCCATCGTGTTGGTGTTTGCGATTCGAACGTATCGCGAACACCAGCAACGAGCTAATCCGGCGCTTTAGGGCGTCGGATTTTCGTATTCACACCTAAGTCCTACCGGACCTCGTCCTGGGGATAGGAATGTTATCCTGTATTCACAATCTGCAGGTCGTAGATTCTACTCATGAAAGAAAAGGTCCTCCTCATTTTTCTCATACTGCTCGTGGCTGTGTCGGTCTTTTTCACCTACCAGCGTTCATTTGTTTGGCAGAACTTTGAGCTCATAAACTCTGAAGAAGAATTGGAGCCCGAAGAAATGGGTGAAGAAGAGTCATTAAATGAAGAAATCCTTGAAGATGGGGCAGGGGAGGAATCGGCGGAGCTGCTTCAATGAAAGATTCTGAAATGAATGATTGTGAGCTAATGCCTTTTATCTCCAAGTCACCGGTTTGGTCATGCAATGAATGGGACCCTCTTGAAGAGGTGGTAGTTGGTATCGTTGATGGCGCCATTGTACCAGAACTGGATGCAGCAGTTAACGCCATTACCCCAGAGCACGCAGAATGGTTCTTTAAGAAACACGGAGGTAAACCGTTTCCCCAAGACATGATCCAGAAGGCAGCAGAGGAACTCGATGGTCTGGCAAAGATTCTTATCGAACTAGGTATTACCGTACGACGCCCTGAGCCAATGAATTTTGCTGAGGAATATAAGACGCCATGGTGGAAAAGTCGGGGCCTCTATGCTGCCATGCCGCGTGATGTATATATGGTCATTGGCGATATTCTCGTTGAGGCACCCATGGCATGGCGGTCCCGCTATTTCGAGAGTTTCGCGTACCACCCGATGATGCATGACTACTTCAATGAGGGTGCGCGTTGGCTTGTAGCTCCCAAGCCTGCGATGGCTGACGGCTTTTATAATCACAACTACAGTCCGGAAGAGCCACTAAAGAATGGAGAAAAGCAGTTTGTAATTACCAACAAAGAGATCGCCTTTGACGCTGCGGACTTTGTGCGTTGCGGCAAGGATATTTTCGTACAGAAGAGCAACGTAACGAACGGACTTGGCATTGAATGGGTACGCAGACACATCGGCTCCAACTACGCCGTCCATGAGGTGGAGTTCGGCGACATGCATCCCATGCACATAGATACGACGATCGTTCCGCTTGCGCCCGGAAGAGTCCTCATTAATCCCACGTGGGTCAATAAACTGCCGCCCATCTTCGACTCCTGGGAGGTGTTCGTTGCGCCCGAACCGACATACCTTGAGGACAACGCACTTTATTTCTCTAGTGACTGGCTCACGATAAACACCCTCAGTCTTGATGAGAAGCGGGTCGTGGTCGAGGAGCAGGAGCAACCTCTCATAGACGCTCTAAAAAAGTGGGGATTTGAACCAGTGCCAATTCCGTTCAGGAATTTCTATTCGTTTGGTGGTTCAGTCCACTGTGCTACGCTTGATATACGCCGTCGCGGTAGCCTCAAATCCTACTTCTAACCCTGCATTCTATGAGTATAGACATGGACGAAACCTTCAGTTCGATTGATTTCGTCACCCAATGCCTGACCGACCAGAAACGTACATTTAAATTTCAAGAAGCAATTCAGAAAGTAGTACGTCCAGATGATGTCGTACTTGATTCAGGTACCGGTTCGGCCATTCTCGCACTTATGGCAGCCCGTGCAGGCGCAAAGAAGGTCATCGCTGTTGAATACGATCCTTTTATTGCAAAAATAGCTGTCCAGAATATCGTTCGAAACGGGTACGAGGACGTAATCGACATTGTGGTAGGAGATGTGCGTAACACTCATTTTCCAGACGGAACAAAGTTCGATGTGGTGATTATGGAAATGCTCACAACGGGAATGATAGACGAGTTCCAGGTCTGGACGATGAATCATCTCCATCGTAAGGGGTATGTTGATGATAAGACTCGATTTCTTCCTTTGCGACAAGACACCTATATAGCTCCAGTCTTTGCCGACTATACGAACTACGGTTTCGATATGCGCATGGTGCGTCATGTGTGGGACCCGCATGCATTGATTGAGACAAAACCTCTTGCTGAATCAGCGCTTCTCAATTCAATTTCGTTTGATTCCACCAACCCTCTCGAATTCAAGACTGAGCTAACGTTCGCTGTTACTGAAGACGGCACGATCAATAGCGTCTATCTAACGAGTAATACGATTTTGGCTGACGGACTTGAAGTGGGCGACACGTCTGCACTTAATGCTCCGGTCGTTTTTCCTCTTAAATCTGATGTTGCGGTCTCGAAAGGGGATACGGTAAAAGTTTCAGTTCGTTATCAGTTCGGAGGTGGCTTCCGCAACTTCCATGCTGGTATCAAGGTCGTATAGGCTGCTATAGTAGAGGAGTATGGAGATGATGCTCTGCCCTTGGGAAAGCCCTGAATTTCTCATATTCTCTTCGAATATCCCGACGCTCCTTTACTACTCCCACTTCGTCGCAATTCTCGCTGCTCTTATTTTCGGGCTTGCTTTAATTGGGCGTGTGCGGGAGTCCAGTCCTGCACGGTGGTTCCTTGTGACCATCGTGCTCTTCTCAATTTGGTCAGCCATAGATGTATTGCTATGGGCATCAAACCGTCCGGACATTGTGCTCTTCTATTGGAATTTGCAGATCCTTCTTGAGATTCTGCTTTACGCTTCCGCGTTCTATTTTGCGTATGTCTTTATAAAGCAAAAGAAACTAGCTTTTGGAGGTTGCGCGGTGATCGCTCTATTAACAGTCCCTATCATCGCGCTTCTACCTACCGCGTATTTACTTGAAGGTATTGATACGGCATATTGCAATGCACTCGAGACGCCGTTCGTAATTCTATACACTTACGCATTTGAGATTCTCTTATCGCTCACACTCCTCTTCATAGCTTTCAGACAAATGCACCTCAGTCCTAAGCGTGCAAAGGAAATTGGGTTCTTTACACTCGGCACCCTCTTCTTCCTCCTCGCGTTCTCTTCCGGGAATATCATCGGAAGTCTCACAGATGATTGGGTATTGGCTCAAACCGGGCTCTTCGGCATGCCGATATTTATCGGGTTCCTTGCCTATACCGCAGTTCGCTTCAAGACTTTCAATCTCAAGCTCTTTAGTGCGCAGATTCTCGTAGTTTCACTATGGCTCCTTACACTCTCACAACTCTTCATCCGCACAATCGATAACATACGAATAATAGTTATTGTGAATCTTGTGGCCTTTTCAATCCTCGGATACTTCCTTATTAGAAGTGTTAGTCGTGAAATTGAACACCGCCGTCAGGTTGAGAATCTGGCCAAAGACCTCGAAATTGCCAACCAACAACAGATAATCCTCATCCATTTCATTACGCACCAGCTGAAGGGCTTCGTGACCAAGTCGCGGAACCTGTTCTCCATGCTCCTTGATGGAGACTATGGCCAGGCACCTGATGAGATGAAACCGCTTCTTGAAGAAGGACTGCAGTCAGACACCAAGGGAGTGAATACTATCCAGGAGATCCTGAACGCCGCAAACATAAAGAGTGGCAAGGTCACCTACGCAAAATCACCACTCGATCTCAAAGAACTCGTTACAAGCATCGTAAACGACCTGAGACCGAACGCTGACGCAAAAAGTCTTGCACTAGCCGTTACCGCAGAAGCCACTGACTTTACGATACAAGGCGACCGCATGCAGCTCACGAACGCGGTAAAGAACCTCATAGACAACTCCATTAAATACACCCTGAAAGGAAGCGTGAACGTGTCACTTGCGCGGGAAGATTCAAAAGTACGTCTTGAGATCAACGATACGGGCGTAGGGATAACTCCCGAGGATATGAAGCTTCTCTTCACCGAAGGAGGGCACGGCAAGGAATCCCAGAAGGTGAACGTAGAATCAACCGGCTTCGGCCTCTATATCGTCAAGAACATTATTGAGGCGCATCAGGGTAAGGTATGGGTGGAGTCGGAAGGGAAGGACAAGGGTTCCCGCTTTATCGTTGAACTTCCCGTTGCATAAGGAAAGCTTACCCGACGAAGTGGTTTTCGGGTCTGTCAGCAGCATATCCTCAATTCGATATCCGTTCGTTTCCTATGGACATAACTCCGCTTGTTAAAGTCGAACTTACCGAGCAACCCGCCTTGTTTTATGCTAGTATTTCCTCGTGAAAAAGTATCTTGTGAATATCACCGAGTGCGTAGATATAGCAGCCAACGAACTTTGGGCAGTTCTCGCGCGTGAAGTCGAGGATATCCCCAATGTGGTTGTGGCACCCATTACACCTATTTCTCCTGAGTTCTCCGTTATAAATACAAATTTTGCTGTCCGCCTCATGGCTGACTCATATCCCGAGAACAGCGTTTTGATGACCACGATTAACGCAGAAAAAGCCCGACCAATGAACGTGATCGGGAGAACAAAAGAGCGGAACATTATTTTTATAGGTAGAAATATGGGAAGTTTCGACTGGCTTACTCGTGACTTCGGATGCGCAGAACTCTATGATCTCACGAAATACAACGTCGGCCAATTTATTTCGTTTGCTGGAAAGTACGTGACTGCAAAGGTTGCAGGTGCAGCAGCTCGCGGTACCTCACTCGCGGAACTCGGAGAAGCAATTGATCCGAATGGAATTGTACGGCTTGACCTCAAGCCGGGGACTATTGTGCACATCGATAATTTCGGAATGATGAAATTTGTCGGAGATTTAGGACCTGCGAAACACGGGGATCGTTATGAGGTTATGGTAAGAGAACATAAAATTAATGCGGTCTTTGAACCGCGCCTTATGTCTCTTGAGAGCGGAGAGTGGGCACTATTTCTCGGAAGCTCATTCGGTCTTTTCGAACTTGGCCAAGCGCGCAAACTTGGAGCAAAAGAATTGGGTATCAAGGTAGGAGACGTCATTTCCTTTAAAAAGCTCTGACATCTAGCTTGCAAGAATCAGCGTTACAATCGAAGTAAACATATGGAATCTACGAAAAATTGCAATAACTATCCAAAGAGAGTGTTTGGTTCCGAGCTAGCGCCGGAATCCTTTTTTGTGCCGGTACGTTCTTCAAAGGAAGTACCGTCGTCGGCGAATTCCATCATTAGTCTTTTGAATACATATGGCGTTGCGGTCGTTGAATTTGAAGAAAATGAATCCGCAAGACAGCAGCTGCTTTGTTTCGGACAGCTGTTTGGCAATACAATGCGCCATGACCGATCTGATGATGACGGAATTGCGGAAGTTGCGGTCATCGACGAGTCTTCTGTTTACCCCGGCGTCTCTTCTCGTGCCTACACGTTCCATACTGACGGTTCCTACGACGAGAACCCTCCTCCAATAGTCGCTTTGAGGTGTGAGATACCGGCTCGCAGAGGTGGCGTAACCCAATTGGCAAGCGGCAAGAAACTGCACGAATGGCTTCTCTCAAAGGATAGGGCGGCCCTGGAAACCCTTTATGAGAAGGACTCCCTCTCGATTAAACGTGCTGGAAAGTCCTTCTCAGGTGCCGTATTCACTGAGTATTCTGGAAATCGTGTTCGATTGAGGTACCGGTCGGATGAGGCAGCACTTGCATCGGATAGCCAAAAGACTCAGAAAGCAATCAACCTCGTTCAGGACTTCCTTTCTGAGGAGGAAAACTTAGTGAGTTTTGAGCTGGGGGCACGACAGGTGCTGCTCACGGATAATTTTACAGTTCTGCACGGTAGAACGGCATTTGAGGCTGACGACCCAAGAAGAATGCACCGTCTCTGGTTTGATCGCCTCTCATCAAACAACGACGAAGTGTGCGTTGGTTTTATTGCCAACAAGTAACAATATGAAAGAGAGCGCGACAAAGTCTGACGTGACAAAACGAGAAGAAGAAATACTTGAGTTTTGGAAAGAAAAAGAAATCTTTAAGAAGTCGCTCGAGAAGCCTGCTCCAAAAGGAGAGTTCGTTTTTTATGATGGACCTCCATTTGCGACAGGACTTCCACATTATGGGCATATTCTTGCAAGCATCATCAAAGATGCCATTCCGCGGTACAAGACAATGCGTGGCTATCGTGTACCCCGTGTTTGGGGATGGGACTGTCATGGACTTCCAATAGAGAATATCGTGGAAAAGGAGCTTGGCTTTAAGCACAAGAAAGATATAACTGAATACGGAATTGCAGAATTTAATAAGCGATGTCGTGAGCAGGTGCTCAGCTATGTCGAAGAATGGGAGAAAGTCATTTCGCGTATTGGCCGCTTCGTGGACATGGAACACGCTTATAAAACCATGGACAAAAAATTCATGGAGAGCGTCTGGTGGGTGTTTAAGCAAATATATGAGAAAGGGCTCGTATATGAGGACTATCGCTCCATGCATATATGCCCGCGTTGCGAGACCACCCTCTCCCAAGCGGAGGTTGCCGAGGGATATAAAGAAGTCAGGGATATCGCTGTAACGACGAAGTTCAAGCTCAAGAAGCCCGAAATTCTCGGCCTTTCTGGTGACGTGTATCTCCTCGCGTGGACCACGACTCCTTGGACTCTACCTGGAAATGTTGCGCTTGCAGTAGGACGCGGTTTTGCCTACACTCTTTTTCAAAAAGACGGCCAGCAGTTCATCGCGTCAGATGTTTTCGCCCAGAAGGAAGTGGAACAAGATAGAACCATCGTCCTGAAAAATCAGTTTACGAGTTACGAACTTGAGGGCCTCGAATACGAAGCTTTATTCGACTATTATGCGACAAGCGCGGTCCTTGCAAAGCGAGAAAATGGCTGGAAAGTCTATGTTGCAGGTTTCGTGACGGCAGAAAGCGGTACCGGCGTTGTCCACATCGCACCCGCATTCGGTAACGACGATTGGGAGCTTTCGAAGCGAGTTGAACTCCCATTCGTACAGCATGTCAATTTTGACGGTACGATAAAAGCAGAGGTTAAGACTTTTGCTGGAATTGAAGTGAAGCCGAAGTCAGACGATGATAAGGTCCGGCTTGGCACCGATATTGCGGTAATCAAGCATCTTCAGGAACACAATCGATTTTTCTCGAAAGAGAATATTACGCACAGCTATCCACATTGCTGGCGGTGCGATACTCCTCTGCTCAATTACGCGACTTCTTCGTGGTTCGTGTCCGTCACCAAAATGAAAGATGATCTTCTCAAGAATGCTCAGCATATAAATTGGTCGCCAGCACATATAAAGGGAGGCCGTTTTGGGAAATGGCTCGAGAATGCTAGAGATTGGTCAATTTCTCGACAGCGCTTCTGGGCAACTGTGATTCCGATGTGGGTATGCGAAAAATGCGAAGCGCGAAAGGTTTTTGGTAGCGCGTCAGAGTTGGAGGAAGCAAGCGGAAAGAGTGTTGATGATTTACACAAGCATGTTCTTGATGAGATTACTGTGCCATGTCCATGCGGGAGTACTATGTGGCGCATACCGGATGTTCTTGATACCTGGTTTGATTCCGGTTCAATGCCGTATGCATCACGGCACTATCCTTTCGAGAGTAAAGAAGAGTTTGATGCAGTTTTTCCGGCACAGTTTATCAGCGAAGGACAGGATCAAACTCGAGCATGGTTTTACTATCTCCATGTGCTTGCGGGAGCATTGTTCAACAAACACGCTTTCGAGAATGTCGTCGTCAATGGGACCGTACTCGCGGAAGATGGTAAAAAAATGTCGAAACGGCTCAAAAACTATCCTGACCCTATGGAGGTAGTCGAAAAATACGGCGCAGACGCGATGCGTTTCTATTTACTCTCTTCGCCGGTTGTGGCCGCTGAGGACCTCGCATTCTCGGAAAAAGGGGTCGACGAAATTGCAAAGAAAAACGTTGGACGCCTACTTAACGTTCTTGCCTTTTATCAGCTCTATGACACGGGCGTTGCAGCGAACACTGAAAGCGGGAACATTTTGGATCGTTGGGTACTTGCACGACTCGATGAGGTTACGAGAGAAGTTACAGATGGATACGAGCAATATAAACTTGATGCAGCTGTTCGTCCGCTCACCCAACTCATTGACGACCTCTCGGTCTGGTACGTACGCCGATCACGCGAACGGTTTAAGAAAGAGGACTCAGATGCCGATGCTGCTCGATCCACCTTACGTTACGTGTTGAAGCGTGTTGCACTTCTTACGGCTCCCGTGATGCCGTTCATCGCGGAGGGAATATACCGCACAGTTCGAGAAGATTACGAACCTGAAAGTGTGCACTTGGCAGACTGGCCAGAAGTTAAAGAAGTACGTGTCGATACACCGAATCTTCTCGCAAGCATGCTTTTTGCTAGAAATTTTGCCAGTATGGCTCTCATGCAGCGGTCAAAAGTAAAAATACCTGTTCGCCAACCTCTTTCCACCCTGAAGATTAAGCACTCCGGCGACAAGCCAGAATTCTGGAATGATGTACGACCAATAATAGAGGCCGAGGCGAATGTAAAAAGCGTAGTACTGGAGTCTGCTGGCCAAGACGCTCCGTGCGTTATATTGGACACAACTCTTTCTCCAGAGCTTATTGCGGAGGGAGATGAGCGCACATTCGCAAGGGCTGTGGCCGAGGCGCGGAAGGTCGAAGGGTATTCCCCGGAGGACAGGGTTCATGTAGAGCGCTTGGAAAACGGGAAGCATCAGGTAGAACTCTCAACTGGCGGCATTCGTTTCGATCTGCACAAAGTCAACTTATAATTTCTTTTATAGAACCATGGCTTCGCAAACAGAGATCTACAACCCAACCATTCGGGTTGACGAGGAAACCAAGAAGACCCCTTTCGTGAAGCATTTTACGCGAACCGGCATTACTTTTTCCTGCGTCTATGCCGACGATAAACTCACTGCACTGGTTGTGTTTTTCACCGAGCCGGAGTCATTTGATACGTCACGAACAGTTCCAGTTCGAGTACATTCGTCATGCGCGAACAGCGACATATTAGGAAGCTTCGACTGCGATTGCCGGAGCCAACTATTACGTTCGATTGACATGCTCAGGAAGCAGAACGGCATACTAGTCCATCTCTTCCAAGAAGGCCGAGGTGCTGGGATCTTTGCAAAATATCTCGGAATGTACACTATGCAATCGAAATGTGTAAGCACGTACGGTGCGTACAAAAAACTGGATTTTGGAGCCGACGCTCGAAGTTACTCGCTTGCTGTCAAGATACTGCATGACCTAGGCATAGACGATATTGCCCTTCTTAGTAACAACCCTCGGAAACTACAAGCACTTGAAAAAGCCGGCTTCTCGGTAAAGTGGGAACCGTTGTTGGGCGAGGTAACTCCGCAGAACTTCGGATACCTCCTGAGTAAGTTTTTCGAGGGAAATCATGAAATACCGTCCCTTTTCCCAGAAGAGGGAGGGTATTACTTCTGTAAAACTCCTTCAGCAGTTGGTCCGTTCAAGCGTACATGGATTTTCGATGGAGACGACACTCTTTGGGAGGACAATATTGCGTATGCGCGAATAGTGGATTCCTTTATGGAACATTGCCGTCCTTACTTGAGAACCACAACGGAGCACCAAATTCGTCAGATGATAGATGAGACTGAGGAGAAAACTGTTCAAGAAATTGGTTTCGGTGCGATTGGCTTCCTTCACTCAATGAAAATCGTTTATGAGCGCTTAGTTGCGGAACAGGATATACCGCACCCAACGGCATTATTTGACTCGATTATTCCGACTCTTAAGTCTCAACCAGAGAAGTTAGTGCCGGATGCGGGTCAGGTACTAGCGGAATTGGAACAGCGGGGTGACGGACTTGTTCTATATACTCAAGGACCCCTTCGAATCCAATTCGAGAAAATTGCTCGTTCTGGCCTGGCAGAGCATTTCCACGCACTATGCGTCGTAAAAGCGAAAAGTGTAGACACAATAGAGAAATTGAAGAGCGATCTCGCTTTTGACGCAGGCAGCGTCATAGTTGTAGGAAATAGCCTGCGCTCGGATGTTGTACCAGCTGTCGAACAAGGATTAAAAGCAGTTCATTTTAATAATCCGAACTCGTGGCATATTCAGAACCTTTCCAACTTTGACCGGTCTAGGTATTTAAGTGTCGACAGCCTGACCGAAATTCTCGAGCTTGATATTTAGTCAATCTAGATTTTAGTGATGGATAACTTCAAAAACAGCGTTACTGCCTTCCGCGCTTATGCGGCCCACGCCTCCCACCGGAAAAGTGAATTGGGGGTAAGTGTGCCCAAAACTTAAATTCGCTACCACGGGGATTCGGGAGAGCTCAGGGTAATTCCTAACTATCCTAATAAGGATATCGTCAGTAATCTTTGTTGCTAAAGTAAATCGCCCAATCAAAAGGGCTCTTACTCTATCAAAACTTTTTTGATAGAGTAAGGTTTGCAACAAACGATCAAATGAGCGAGGGTTCACCTCGCTATTTTCTTCTATCATCAAAATTGTATCGGACAGGTCCGGAAAGAACTCGGTTCCGAAGAGTGTCGCAAAAGAAGTCAAATGACCTCCGATTAATCGTCCCTCGGCAAATCCTTCACTAATAACTAACGGGCCAGGATTCTGGTGAAATGTTCTATTTTCCTGGTCGAGCCACCAAGCATCATCACTCCAGACAGGAGATTGCTTGACGATGTAGGGCTTTATAGAGAAAACGCACTGACGAAAGGAATCCAGCATATATTCGAATCCTTTCTGCATCCCGAAGGTTCCGTAAAACGGACCATAATACGTGACGAGGCCAGTTTTTGCATGGATGGCGTTTACCAGAGCAGCAATATCCGAGAAACCACAAAAGATTTTCGGATTACTCGCTAGTAGATTCCAGTCAATTTGTCCCAAGAGCTGAGTGGCGTTCATGCCACCTAGCCCGGACAGAATTAACTTCACTTTCGGGTCTACCAATGCGTCGTGCAAATCTTCTACCCGATCTCTTACCGGGGAAGTGTCGAATTCATCACTTTCTTCGACGTGTTTACCAAAAGACACCCTAATACCTAACTTCGCAAGGTTTGCATTACAGATTTCCCTTTGGAGTAGGGATGCCCCCTTTAGGCTCAAACCAAAAGATATAACTCGAGCAAGGGAGTTCTCACGGAGACGAGTAGGAACACTCATATGTTTCGTTTCTCATCGATAGTAGCATAATGCAATTCTAGTAACATAGTTTGGACATACAACCTTTCTAGATAAGGGAAAGAAAGTATACGAAAATCAGGACTCATATTACGAAGTATTGGGTGAAGAAAATCTGCAGACCAAGGGCGGTTATGCACATGCAATAGCTCATTGAATAAAGGGATGCCTGCCTACACTTAAGGTATGGCAACCAAGAATCTCAAATTCATATCTTTTTTACTCACCATTCATAGGCATGAGCTAATTGACATGTAGATACATATGTATATACTTGATAACATGAAAACAACGACTATTCAGAAATGGGGGAATAGCTATGCTGTGCGCATCCCTAGAGAGTCCGTAGAGAGTCTTAATCTCAAGGAAGGACAAGCTGTACGTATTGAGGAGGAGGATGGCGCTCTTTCCATTACCCCAGCTCCACGGAGTGGTCTCTCACTTGTAAAGCTAGTTGCGGGCATTACCCCAAAGAATCTCCATGGGGAAGTTAATTGGGGTGCTCCTGTCGGACGTGAAGCATGGTAGCGAAAGCATATGTTCCCTCACGCGGGGATATCGTATGGACGACACTTGATCCAACTCGTGGGCATGAACAGCGAGGTAGACGGCCAGCGTTGGTGGTCTCGCCAGAGATTTATAATGAGAAATCAGGACTTGCGCTCGTATGCCCGCTTACCACGAAAGCGAAAGGCTATCCCTTTGAAGTTGGATTATCGATCAAGGGTGAAGAAAGTGTAATCCTTGTCGACCAGATTCGCTCACTTGACTGGAAGGAGAGGAGATTCGAGAAGATAATCACTGCCCCGACCTCAGTGGTGCAAGCCGTATCGGAGTACCTAACCAAGCTTATTGACGAATAGCAAAAATTGAATTAGCCATTCCAGCGTAGTAAGGTATCCCTATTGCCGACGTAGTTCAAGAGTTAGAACGAGGGACTCATAAACCCTAGACGATGGTGCGACTCCATCCGTCGGCACAATTTCTGCAGGAAGTTTTAAGGTTTCTTTTAGCGTTCCATAATCACTGAATTGGCATTATGAGTGCATGCCGATACCAAAGACGCTCAACCAAGATTTCTTCAAAACGTGGTCGTCCGAGATGGCATATGTGCTCGGGTATTTTGCTGCAGATGGTTCAATGATTCCGCACAAGAATGGTGGGCATTATATAGAGTTTACTAGTACTGACCGAATACTTCTTGAACATGTACAAGGCGTAACCGGCTCAAACCATCACATAAGCACCCGTCCGACACGAGGTGAAAAATGGAAGACCGCGTTTCGACTCCAGGTCGGAAGCAAAGAGTGGTTCCAGGATTTGACAGCATTAGGCTTTACACCAAACAAAAGCCAGACATTAGCTTTCCCCGACGTTCCACAATCATGCCTTGGCGGTTTTGTCCGTGGATACTTCGATGGTGACGGGTGTGTATATTTTAATAGTCTCAAGTTTGCAGATAGGAAAAATAAAAGGTGGATTTTACTCACCCTCTTTACCAGCGGCTCACGAGAGTTCCTAGAATCACTCTTGTCGAGACTTCGAGCTCATGGCATGCGGGGTGGGAACGTACTAAGTAAAGAGCGTGGTTTTGACCTGAGATTCAGCCACAGTGATAGTCTTGCCCTTTGTCAGCTTATGTATAATACTGGCCAAGTCTCGAATCTATATTTACCGCGTAAGCGGGAGAAATTAGAGCGAGCGATTCAAGTCTTAGGGCTTGACAAAGAGTTGCGGCTGTAGCTCAACTGGTCGAGCACCCGCCTGTCGACAGGGCAGCTTCTTGTACGAAAGTCGAGTTGAAACTCTCCGGGATATCGGTGAAGGCTAAGTCCGAAGGGATATGCTAATACCGAGGGAACCCCTCATGAATTAACGAGGGGGCGCCGTAGAGACTAGATACCGGAGCACCTAAGGGATACGCAAGTGGCTATGGTGAAGATATAGTCCGTGCCGCTATGAAAATAGGGGATTACATGCACGCGGGAGGTTGCGGGTTCAAGTCCCGTCGGCCGCGCACAACGGGACCAAGTCCCAAATATACAGAAAGACCGCCCAATGAGGCGGTCTTTCTGGTTCAAGCGCAAGCAGGAAACGGGACGCTGTTTGAACTGGTATAGTTTATGTATGGACATAAAGCTTCTGTTTGCGATTGCCGCAGTCGTTGTTCTCATCATCGGTTACATTCCTTACTTCAAGGATATTTTTGCAAAGACGACAAAGCCACATGCGTACACGTGGTTGATTTGGGGAATTACTCAGGGTACAGCTACTGCTGTCGCTTTCTATGGTGGAGCTAACTGGGGAGTACTTAGTCTTGCTGGAGGCACGTTATTGGTTGCTGTAGTTTTTCTGCTTTCTTTGAAATACGGCACTAAGAACATAACTAAGAGCGATACAGGCATCCTTGTTCTTGCGTTGCTGGCGATAGTTGTATGGTGGCAGACCAATAACCCGCTATACGCAGTCTTGATGGTTACAGCCATTGACGCTCTTGGATATATTCCAACACTAAGGAAGTCATGGAGTGAGCCTTATTCAGAGACTCTTAGTTTCTGGTTCACTATGTCTCTCGTAACAATTCTTACCATTTTCTCGCTGTCAGAATACAACCCGCTCACGCTTACGTATTTGGGGATGCTCGTCGTCGCTAACATTGTTGTGCTGGTACTCTGTATTCTTAGGCGTCGCTATGTGCAGAAGCCAGTGCAGGGATAAAAACGTGCCTTCCTGAGGCCAATGCCTCCCGTATCCTGGTTCCAACAACGTTCAGTAGCCCGCGCAACTACACAAAAGCCGCCCATTCAGGCGGTTTTGTGCTTCGGTCTACGGGAGGAATATCAACTAAGCGCCTTTGCGAGGAATTGCCCGAATACGCAAATCGTTTACGAGCTCGTTTTGACGAAGTTCGTGATCGAACTGTAACTTTACCGTTCGTTCTTACGTATGGTGACTTTAATCCCAACAACCTCTATGAAGAACCCTATCGAGGAGCTCAGATACGAGTAATTGAAAGAATGGAAGGAATTGGGTAGGATGGCGAAGTGCGAGAGCCGCCGATGTAGCTCAGTCGGTAGAGCGCGTCCATGGTGGGCCGCAAGCCCTGCCCACCTGCGTGGCGACATGCAGGTGAATCCCGAATAACGGTTAATAGTCCCACTGGCCAAGACCGTGGCGCTCAGGCGCCCGAACGACTGACAAGGGCATCTCTCTGAGATGAAGATACAGTCTAGCCCTTCTCCATGTGGCTTCGGAGAGAAGGTGTAAGCGAAGGACGAGGTCTCCGGTTCAATCCCGGACATCGGCTCTGAAGAAATTCTGCAAAGAAGTTAATGCGTACGTGAGAAGTACTCAGCTTTACTCACAGTAAAAAGCCCGCTGATAAGTCAGCGGGCTTTTTGCGATAAGGTAATGGTCGACAGCTTGCAAAAGGGAGAACGCAAGTATTTATAGACGCTGCGAATATTTTCTACTCGCAGCGATCTTTGGGTTGGCAAAGCGAAGTATATAAACTTAAAAAGGCTCAGGAACAGTATCGGGCGTATAT
>DATDUD010000024.1:0-8062 GCA_036517735.1 Minisyncoccota bacterium
AAGGAGACAAGAGTGCGCGTACTTAGTAATTCTCATGTAGAGAGTATAACAATTATCGCTGAGGGTCTGGGACAATGCTTGAACCTGGTTGCTTTATGAAAACCGCCACTAACGCTTCCCCAGTAGTTATGCAAGAACGTAGTTCAGAAGCCGTAGAGGGGCGATATACTGAAGAATATGAACAAAAAAACGTACCTAACACTTACCGCCGTTGTTTTCTCTGTCGTAGGTCTGATGCACCTGTTACGGATCTTCACCGGATTCACTGTTTTACTTGGAGGTGTCGTGGTCCCTTTGTGGGCAAGCTGGCTGGGCGTCTTAGTTGCCGGCCTTCTCGCGGTTTCAGGTTTTAGGTTGGCTGGGAAATAGAGGAAATACTCTTGTTTCGTGGGTGCTGGCAGTTTATATCTCGAACCTATCGCAAATACCTATCCACATTCGCCTCCTGCCCCGCATACGTGACCGAGCAGTATATTTCCTGGTCAGCATGGATATAGAAGAGGCAGTTGGTGGGAGTGGGATTGAGTACGGCCTTCACCGACTCCTCTCTCGGGTTATTGATTGGGTGCGGCGGAAGTCCGGAGTATTTATACGTATTGAAAGGTGAATCCAGATACTTATCCGAAGACTTCGGCACCGGCCACCAATCCTCCTCACTGCCTCGTATGTACTGGAGAGTCGCATCCACCTGAAGCAGCATGTCCCGCTCCACCCTGTTCCAGAGTATTCCTGCAACAAGCTCCTTATCGTTCGGCCCCGCTTCCTTGTCGACGAGAGATGCGAGCGTGAGGACAGTATTCCAGTCCATTCCTTTTTCACGTGCTTCTTCTGCATATGGCGCGAACACGTCAGCAAAACGTCCGCGCAGCCGTGCGGCGATGGAGGCAGGAGACTGATCACCGGGAATAAGGTACGTGTCGGGATAGTAGACGCCCTCGGTAAGGTCCGCGTCCATGGTGGTTGCGTGCTCCCATTCCTGTTTCTTCTCCTCGTCCCAAAAAAGTTCTTCCGCAAGAAGCTCTCCGATCTCTTCCTTGCGCAGTGACTCGGGAATAGTAACGAAAACTAGATGCGGAGGCGCAGAGAATATCTCGGAGATGGTCCACAGGTCCATCTGCTTTCCGATATCGTATCCGCCGGGACGTATTTCCCTTCCGTCTGCCTTACTTGCAAGAACGATGCGCGTCACCCATACGCTTTTAACAAAACCTTCTTCTTTAAGGGAACGCGCGACCTCCGCAGTCGGCGTTCCGGGCTCGATGATGAACGATTCCGCCTGTGCGTATTCAGCAGACGGGCCGAACAAGTATGAATACAGGACAGCAAGGAGAATGAGCACGGCAAGCGCTCCTAAAAGAACGTTCCGCATCCTGCGCCTGTGCTGCCTAAAGAACGCAGGGAAAGAACTGAGTGCCCCCATGCGTAACATGGTAGCACTGGGAAAGAGATTAGATAGCAGCGCGCCGTCCGCGTTCAATATAGAGGCCGTCTATGGCCCCATCAAGTGATGTGCGGAACTTCCGAAGCTGTTTTCTGGTGCGGAAGCGTATGCTATGGCGGTTGTCGGTTCGGAATGCCATGGTGTGACTATATATATAGACGGATGAATTGGCTGTGAATTTCAATGCACTATTCCGAGGTGCGGTATGGAGATAGTTTTCTTCCTTTGGTGTATGGGCAATATAAGTCTCGGTTCTTTGCGCGAAGTTTCTCCGCCAAGAATAGCGCCAAAACTCCCTCCAAGGAAGATCGTATGTCTTCCATATTTATGGTTCATTCTGTCTATCGCCCCTATGAGCGGTGCCTCCCTATCAACCCGTGAACTTGCGCCGAACAGGTCAGGTGTGACGGAAGCGTCGTTCGTGAGTGCATAAAGGCCGATGCCTGTCGCGCGATACATCTCTCCAGGTTCATAGACATCGTCAAAGCGGGCTTGGATTGCACGCAAAAACTCCCGGGGATCGGCAAGAGATACCTGGAGGTCAAGTGTAAGGCTCGCATACGTGAAAGATTGAGTCTTAAGATAGAAGCGGCAGAGGCGCGCCTTTACCTTATGGCGCCTCGCCTTCGCACACGCAGCCTCGAGATTCGCTGAGAGCTGCGAGAGGATGCATTCCCGATCACGCGTCGGCTTGAAGGTGTGCGTCTTCAGTATGCTCCCTATTCTTTCGTCCCCGTCCTCGTCAAGATTCCTTGCAAACCCTCCGTTCAGTTCCGCCCATATCTTCTGGTACGGGAGACTTATCTTCTTCTCGCGAAGCCAAGCACGATCCTTCTCAGCAAAATCAAGCGCAGTTCGTATTTCCAAACGTTCAAGTTGCATGGTGGTCGAAAAGCCCACTCCCCAGACGGCTCCGATGGGAAGATCGTGGAGGAATTCAGAGATCTTCTCCTTCGGGAGAGGCGTAAAGCCCGCAGGCTTGTTGCGGGAGCTCGCTATCTTTGCAAGCGTCTTGTTGGGTGCAAGGCCGACACCGAAGGTTATACCGAGGTCTTGCTCGAGCTGCGCCTTTATCATCTCTCCTATCTCCTCGTACGTCTTACTGTATTTCTTCGTAAGGCCGGTGATGTCGGCGAAGCACTCGTCGATGCTGTATTCCTCAACCTCGGGAGTGAACTGCCGCACGATCTTGTACATACGATGGGCATAGATGGAATATGCAGTGTAGTTGGAGGGTACGACTATGGCATCTGGGCATACTGCTTTGATCTGCTGGAGCGTCATCCCGCGTCGTGCCCCCTTCCTCTTGGCTTCGTATGAAAGGGCTGTTGCGGCTCCCCTCTCCGCTCCGGTAACTACAGGCTTTCCCCGAAGCCTCCAATCAAGGGCCTGCTCGACTGAGGCGAAGAAGGAGTCGCCGTCCATGTGGAGTATGGCGCGGGGGTACATAGACTAGTGATACTTACGGAATGTCGAAATGACGACGCCGACAATCTGCCCTTCACTGGGATGTATGTCGGGATACCGTTCGTTTGCGGCTTCGAGGCAGAACTTTCCCTGCTTCTTACGGAGATACTTGAGGGTGTATCCATCCTCCGTAAGCGCAACCACGATGTCTCCAGGCTTATAGTCCTGTGTGCGCTCGAATACCACCATGTCGCCGTTGTGTATGCCAGCGTCTTCCATAGAGTCACCCTCTACCGTGAGGAGGTAACTTGCCTCAGGACGCCGCAGCAGATACTCCCCGATGCTTATGGTATCGGCGAGCTCCTCCTCGGCGGGAGCCGCAAACCCTGCACGGATGTGTCCCATGAGAGGTACTGCATGAAAAGCCTTCCCCGGCACAAGCTTCCCCGTCCTGTCCTTCTCCAGAAAGTCGGTATGAACGAGCTTGTTAGCTACGTAAAAGGCGGAGCTTCGAGAGGAGAGTTTAAAAAGAGCCATAACTTCTGTGATGGAGGGCATGCGCTTATGGCGTCTATAAAACTTCCGGACTTTCTCTGCGTGGCTTTCTTTCATATATATATGATAGTCGAACAGTTGTTCGATAGTCAATGTTATTGATTCTCTTAAGGAACGCCATATACTTTATATAAGTGTCCGCAAGCGAAAGCCTGGTCTCGGATACGGGGAATTATCCCCCGAAGCCCGAACGGGCACGATAAAGAAACTCACCCCTGGGTGAGTTTCTTTATTTACATACGCTAGAAAAAGTATATACTTCATCTGTGTCCGTGGATCGTAAGGTCCTTTCGGCGCACGGGGAGCATGTCTCCCCCGCAGGCTGAAGCGGACACTCTAAAATATCCCACCTATCAGGTGGGATATTTTATTTCTTCATTACGCTCAAGAATAGTGGACTCTTCGTTCCTTTCGTTTTCATAACGATAACTCGAACTGCTTTCTTACCTACAAATCCTTCAATTGCCCAGTACTCCACTTCTCCGGAACCTCTTCGACTACGTACGACGCGCTTCCTATACCCTGCAATAACACTGGCATTCTGCAGAATATCCCGTACATAACGAAGTAGTTTCAGACGCTCAGCAGTCTCTTTCCAATCTCGTACGAGACTTCCTTTTCGGAAACGCAAATGATTAAAACCTCGCATGGTGAAAAGGACGTTCTCCTCTAATGCCGGACAATATATGGGCTTCCATTTCTTGTATTCTTCCCGACCTATTTGAAGTAGTTTTTGGAACGAACCCATTCACTTAGTATCATTCGAAATAACACGAACGTGGAGTAAATCTACGCGTATAAGCCGTTTCACTCTGCAGCTTTTCTTTATATCTGACTCAATAAATACAGCGCGCTATGAAAAGTGCTTCTTATTAACCCATACTTATCCCCGACCCCCCTTCCCAATCAAGCTCTTCTGTAAGTCTCACTCATACAATCGAAACATGAGAGCTCTTGTAGTGGACGACGAGGAAGAACTGCGGGATATCCTTGCGGATAATCTTCGAAGGGAGTGCTTTGCGGTAGATACGGCTTCAGACGGGACCGAGGCATCGTACATGGCCCGCACCAACGAGTACGACATCATTCTTCTCGACAATATGCTTCCCGAAAAGGCCGGGTCCACGGTTTGCATGGAGATACGGCGTGCCGGAAAAACCGTCCCCATCCTCATGCTCTCGATCCTGAACGACAGTTGGCAAAAAGTCATGCTCCTTAACGCCGGAGCCGACGACTATCTCAACAAACCGTACTCCTTCGACGAGCTTATGGCTCGCGTTCGTGCCCTATTACGACGCCCGAAAGAGATCATTGGAGATGTCGCAACCATAGACGACCTCACAGTGAATATGAAGCAGCAGAGTGTAAAACGGGGCGAACGAAACATATACCTCACCCGCAAGCAGTTCACATTCCTTGCGTACCTGATACGAAACGAAGGGAGCGTACTGTCCCGCGCCATGATATTCGAACACGTATGGGACATGGAAAGCGATCTCTTTTCGAACACCATTGAGTCGCATATACGGTGCCTTCGAAAGAAGCTGAACGCACAGGGAGAAAAGGAGCTCATTCATACCGTGCCCGGACGAGGGTACCGGTTCGGTTTAGAACCGTACTAAAGCAAAAGCTCCCGCATATAGCCGGAGCATTTGCATTAACACAGGCCACGCGCACCTCGCAGCGGGCCCGAATGAAGAGGAAGAGGCCGCTCCTTCTCACACGGCATTCCTTCTCCTAAGTAATCAAGGTACAAAGGCCGGTTAACGGGTCAAAAGATGGAGAAACAATTCCGCTAGCATTTTGCATACCCCGACATCTCACTCCGGGCGTATATATACCGCATAGGACGTGAACAGAAGGTTAAGCCGCCTTGAGTGAGATTGTTACTGTGCTCCGGCGGGCCAAGAGACGATAGGCGAGCTTGCGAATCTCTTCCGTAAAGATGACAGTCGTCGCAACCGTGATGCATAGAAGCCACTCATCCGCAGTTAGAGTGGTCGTATGGAGCATGTTCTGAAGAAACGGCACGGAAAGGGCGAGCACCTGAAGCGTAACGACAATCAGGGTTGCAAGGATAAGGTATGGGTTTCCGAATGGATTCATGCGAAAAAGGGACTCCGTCTCCGATCTGCAGTTCCAGGCGTTAAACCATTGAAAGACCGCAAGCGTGGTCATGGCAAGTGCGTATGCCTTGGTCATATCCGGACCGATAGCTGTTGAAAAGACATACAACGTGCCTACGATCATAGGCGTGGCCATCACGAGCATGCGTACGAGCATCAGGCGGTCGATGACGTACCGGCCCGGCTTGCGTATACGTTCAGAAAGAAGGTTCTTCTCCTTCGGCTCCATGGCAAGCGCCATATCGAGAAAACCGTCGGTGACGAAGTTGAGCCAGATGATCTGCGCAGCCAGGAGCGGGAGCGGCATTCCTATGAAAAGCGCGGCGATGATAGTGAGGGCCTCACCGACCGAGGTAGAGAAGAGATACAGGACCACCTTCTTAAGGGTCTTGTATATGCTCCTCCCTTCTTCGACTGCTGAAACGATGCTGCCGAAGTTGTCGTCTAGAAGCACGATATCGGCAGCTTCCTTGGCCACCTCGGTACCTATCCCTCCCATAGCCACCCCGAGATCAGCTGCGACAAGCGATGGAGCATCATTCACTCCGTCCCCGGTCATGGCGGTCACGTCCCCGCGCGCCCGATATGCCGTGATGATCCGGAGCTTGTGCTCCGGCGTCACTCGGGCAAATACCGAGACCCACTCAAGAGCATGCACAAGTTCAACGTCGTTCATGCGCTCTATATCCTCACCGGTAAGGACCAGGTCCCCTTCCTTGGATATGCCTACTTCGCGGGCAAGTGCAGCACCCGTCAATTTGTGGTCCCCCGTTATCATGACCACTTTGATGCCTGCCGCCTCAGCACGTGCAACTGCCTCCTTCGCTTCGGGACGAAGCGCATCGCGCATGGCATACAAGCCGCCAAGAGTAAGTCGTTCAAGAAGTTTCTCTTCGATGGAGGTGTGCTCGGTACGCTTGGTAGCGTACGCGATAACCCGCAGTCCTTCACGTGAAAGCGAGTGAACTGCCGCCTCAGCCTTTTTGCGCCATGCGTCGTCGAAGACTTCCTCTTTCTCCCCGACGCGTATGTGCGTTGAGAGTGCGAGCACGCTCTCAGGCGCTCCTACTACGCTTAGTATGTTCTTCTCCCCTTCTGCATGGAGGGTTGCGTGGTACTTGAGACGATAGTCGAAGGGCATCTCGGACAGGAGTGGGGACTCTCGTTCAAGTTCCGACTTCGCGAAACCGATCTTCGCTCCCAAGACCAAGAGTGCTGCTTCAGTCGGATCTCCCGACACTTTCCAGCGTTTCTCTTCTTTCGAATACATGGTCTGTGCGCTTGCGCAGTATGCTGCGACCTTTCCTGCAAAAAGAAGCTCCGGATGATTCGCTGCATCAATGGCATTTCTATCGAGCATAATTGTTCCTGAAGGCTCGTATCCGGCTCCTGTCACCGAGAAGAGTGCGCTTGGAGTCCATACACGCTCGACCATAAGCTCATTCTTGGTTATGGTCCCCGTCTTATCAACCGCAATGATGCGTGCCTGGCCGAGAGCCTCAACCGCCTGCAACTTCTTAACGAGTACATTTTGCCTTCCCATGCGCCACACTCCCGTCGCAAGCACGAGGGTCATGACGATGGGAAGTCCTTCGGGGATGACGGAGACAGCTAGGGAGATGACGACCGAGAACATAGTTGCCGGCGTGTTGCCAAAGGCAAGGCCTGTAAAGAAAAGAAATGTTCCACCAACCAGAACCGTATATATGATGGCGCGAGAAAGGTTCTTGATGTTCGCCTTCAGCGGCACATCCGTGTCAATGCGCGAGAGCTTCTGCGCGATCTTCCCTATCTCCGTATTTATCCCAGTTGCGACCACGACTGCGCGTCCCGAACCACTTGTTATGTTCGTCCCCTTGAAGATCAAGCTGAACTCGTCTCCAAGCGATGTCTTCTTCCCCTTTACAGCTTCCTCCTGTTTCGTTACGGACTCCGATTCTCCTGTAAGAGACGCTTCGTCGACACGAAGAGTATTCGAGGCAAGGATGCGTGCGTCCGCGGGCACCTTCACCCCTTCCGTGAGAATTATGACGTCACCGGGCACGATCTCGCAGTCCCGCACGATTATCTCTTGCCCGTCCCGGAGGACGGTTGCCATCGTTTCGGCGAAGCGCTTAAGCGCCCGCAGCGTATTCTGGGCGCGTCCTTCCTGAATGGTGCCGACAATACTGTTAAAGACAAGAACGAAAAGGATGATGGACGCGTCTCCCTGATTACCGGTCAGGTATACGACGACTGCAGCCGCAAGAAGAAGGTATATGAGAGGGCTTGCGAATTGTCTGAGGAAGATGGTGGGGTATCCATCGACTGCCGCCTCGGGAAGCCGGTTCTCGCCATGGATAGTGAGACGGCGCGCAGCCTCTTCCTTAGAAAGCCCCTGATCAGTCGACTCAAGGGTGCGAAGTACGACGTCGCCGGAAAGCGTGTGCCAAGAAGGATTCACAAACTTATTCTAACAGGCGGGATTAGAAGTATCCGAAGCCTGCCCCAGCGAGATAAATGCCCGCGATTATTGAAAGGATTCCTCCAGTGA
>DATDUD010000025.1:0-7524 GCA_036517735.1 Minisyncoccota bacterium
CATAAGCGCACGGCCATACCTCACGGCTGAGGACATTCTCTTCATACGGGCCGGAGTCTTTTCTTTCGTGCCGAACGTGCTTGAGGCCGTTGGCATCATCTTACTTGGTCTCGTCTTCTATAAGGTCACGACGCGGCCTCTGCGTAAGCTCCTTATGCGAGGCCAAATAGAGGAATGGCTCGCGCGTATCATTGCCCATAACGTATACAAGGCGCTTGTTATCATCATCGCGCTCGTTGCAGCCCTGGGGCAGCTCGGCATACACGTGGGAGCGACGCTCACAGGAATCGGAGCCATCACTCTTGCTCTCGGATTCATTGCGCAGGACTCGCTCTCAAACATCGTTGCAGGCTTCCTCATATCGATAGACAAGCCCTTCCGCATTGGCGATTACATCACCGTCGGCTCCCACTACGGCCGCATCGACTTGGTCACCATGCGCTCGACCCGCATCCGCACGCAGGACAATACGTATGTGGTCATACCGAACCAGAAGATCATCAACGACGTGGTGGTGGACCACAGTGCGGGGGGTGACACGCGTATAACCGTCTATGTTTCCATTACGTACGAATCATCGATAGATGATGCGAGAAGGGCAGTACTTGAGGAGGTCGCGCATATAGAAGGAGTACTTGCGAATCCTGCTCCTAACGTAGTCGTCAACAAACTGGCTGATTCGGGCGTAGAGCTATTGGTTCGCGTATGGATAGCAGATGCCTCAAAGGAAAGGCGGGTGTACTTCAAGACTACTGAAACAGTTAAGAAGGCTCTTGATGCTGCGGATATCAAGATCGCGTACCCGCATGTGGAGCTCGTCAATAAGAAATTCCAGTCCTAGTTCAGTTGTTTCTTCAGGATGTTCAGACCCTTGCGTAGAAGTTAACATATGTTAATGTTATTACATTTGGTCTTAACGAAATGATATGAAGGATAAAACGCTCGCAAAGCAGTGGGTTTCTACGGAACAGGCCGCCAAACTTTTTGGAGTGAGCCGCGTAACCGTTTTCAATCGCATTAAAAAGGGTCAGCTCAAAGCTGAGAAGATCGGTCGCAATTACATCATTTCCATGAGTGAAGTTGATCGCTATCTCGGTAGGCGCGGACCCCTTAGCGAAGAAGAGAAAATGCGTATCGCAGAAACGACACGGAAAGCGGTCGAGCAGTACGGGGCTGCACTACGCATGCTTGGGAAAGAATAGAAGGTCATGAAAAATCTCGTCACAGTAGAAGAAGTACGGTACGTCGCTCACCGACTGGCGAAAGAGTTTATGGAATGGGGCGAGCCGATTCCCGCTTTCGAAACTCGACGGGGCAGTATTCTCGAAAGCTGCCTGGAAACTCCATTTCAACGCTTTGGCGGAAAGTTCCTCTATATGAAGACGCATGAACGGGCCGCCATGCTCTTCTATTTCATGATCAAGAATCATCCGTTCCAAAATGGCAATAAACGTATCGCTGTTGTGACCCTCCTATATTTCCTTAGTAAGAGCGGTCGGTGGCTCAATGTCGATAACCAGGAACTCTATAACTTCGCGAAATGGGTCGCAGAAAGTAACCCGAAGCTCAAAGACGCGACAGTTGATGCTATCCAGAAGTTCATAATGCTATATATAGTCACGTTGCCGGAAGGGAGCGTGAAAGGAAGGATTCATACTTAGTATCACTCGCCTTAGAGCTTGCACTTCGCGCCGTACTCTTATATAGTCTTCGTACTCCCTCGGGGGGAATTTTCATTTAGGAAATGGCCACAATCAATCAGCTCACCAAGCGCGCTCGTAAATCCAAACCGACCAAATCAAAGGTCGTGGCTCTTACCCGTGGCTTCAATACCCTGAAGAACCGCCCGACTTTCTATGCATCCCCCTTCAAGCGCGGCGTCTGCACGAAAGTGACCACCAAGACCCCCCGCAAACCTAACTCCGCTATCCGTAAGATCGCTCGCGTGCGCCTCACCAATGGCCAGGAAATAACCGCCTACATCCCAGGAGAGGGTCACAACCTCCAGGAACACTCCGTTGTGCTCGTACGCGGAGGACGTGTGAAGGACATCGGCGTTCAGTACACCATCGTGCGCGGCAAGCTCGACACCGCAGGCATCGACAAACGTCGCAGCGGACGTTCCCGATACGGAGCTAAGAAGCCAAAGGCATAGCGTATGCGCCAACCACTCAAGAACAAGCATCCACGTCGTCCTGATGCCGAGTACAACTCGGAACCTATTACGCGTTTCATCAATACCGTCATGTGGGACGGCAAGAAGGACATCGCGCGCAAGGTCGTGTACGACGCGCTCGAGATCATCAAGAAAGGCGAGAAAGATCCTCTCGAGACTTTTGAAACTGCAATCCGCAACGTCTCCCCACTCATGGAAGTCCGCTCCCGCCGCGTCGGAGGCGCCAACTACCAGGTCCCCCGCGAGGTTCCTCAGCAGCGCCGCGTATCGCTTGCGTACCGCTGGCTCATCAACGCCGCTCGTTCGCGCAAAGGAAAGCCAATGGCCCAGAAGCTCGCCGATGAGATACTCCTCGCATCTAACAATGAAGGTACCGCCATCAAGAAAAAGGACGATATGCACCGCATGGCCGACGCCAACAAGGCCTTCGCCCACTTCGCGTGGTAACAAAGCCGCCTTCGGGCGGCTTTCTCGTTTGTGCTAAGGTATTTCACATGAATAAGAAGAAACTCATACCCGTTATATCCATAGTGGTCGTGTGTGCCGTGGTGTTCGGTATCTATGCAGCAGTACGCGATTCACAGGGTTCGCGTAACGAACCGAACATTCCTGTTCCTGAACGTGTTGCAAGTACGACTGTTCCTTTCGAGACGTACACGAACCCTGCTGCAAAGGTAAGCTTCGCAATTCCAGAGGATTGGGAACAGATTCCGGGAAGTGCGGTGCGCGTAGAGTCCCCTGACTTTGCAGAAGAGGCGGTTGCCGGAACAAATCAGAAGCACGTTACTGCAGGAGCTGCGATCTCTCTTGAAAAGGAAGAGTTGCTTATCGATAACTCTGACGAATACGTTGCGATTCTTGAAGAGATGCAGGAAAGTCCCGAGTGCGGTAACTGCCTTACGGGACATCGCATCACTATCGACGGCGTTCCTGCATACCTAGCATTTGCATCCATCGGCACGTCTACTGAACCCAGAGGAGCGATCATCTCCTTTGTCTCAGGCGGCTATGGATATCGTCTGCTTATGGGCTTTGCTTCGTATACGGAGCTTAGTAAGGAGATACTGGCTGAAGTAATTGGTACGTTCGCGCTTACGAAGTAAGAAGCGGCCCGCACTTGCAGGCCGCTTTCTTTCATGGTGTTATTCTATATGGAATGTGCCATAACCTAGAGAGGCCAACATGAACATTCAGGAATGTGGGCGCTACCGGCTCACAATACCGTCCGCCAGAATTCTGGTTGCGCCTGAAATCAAGGCGCACACAGACACTCAAATTCTGTTCGGCGAGGAAGTCGAGTTGTTGGAGGGTGGGGAGCTGTTCGCGCAGGTCCATGCCGCCACAGACGAAAAGATCGGATGGGTGCAGTGGCTGCGACAGGCTTTCGAGCCCGCCTCATCCCTTCCTCCCGCAACCCATCGCGTAAAGACTCCGCGAGCTTCTGTCTTCTCCGCTCCGGATGCAAAGTCGCCACGCGTTGCCGTCCTTGCGATGAATTCGCTCATTTCCGCTGGTTCCACTCTCCCCTCACAAGGGGAGGAGTTCGTCGAAGTGCAATGCTTCGCCGGCGGGAATGCTTGGATTCGGAGTAACCAGCTTCGGCCAGTAAAGGATTTCGTGACTGACTTTGTTGCAGTGCAGGAAGAGTTCATCGGCACGATATACGGATGGGGGGAACGCGATGCCAATCCCGGCATCGACTGCTCTGCGCTTCTCGTGCAGAGCCTATTGACCGCAGGTTGGTCGAGTTGTCCCCGGGACACCAAGGATCAGGTGGAAGTGCTTGGCGAAGCAATCGAACCGTCGACATCGCTCCTTCGCGGCGATTTGGTCTTCTGGAAAGGCCACGTAGCTACGATGGTGAATAGCAACGACTGCATCCATTCGACCGACCTCGCTCCGCACCATCGTGTGCTGATCCAGCCCCTCGCTGATGTGGTGCACGAACGTCGAGATGCGGGCCTGGGTGAAATCACAAGAGTGCGACGCCTGAGCCATTAAGGCTCCAGAAGCGCCCGACTGCTTTGCGGTCGGGCGCTTTAACCATTTTAGATATGCGATAGTTAAATAACTGATGACTGATACGAACCACTACAAATCACTTGAAGAGGTGCTTACTAGCATCAAGGTACCTAAACAAATTCGGGACTCATTAGCTTTCATAGACCTTTTGTATATATCGTTCGACGGAACAGAACAGACGGGTCAGCTTGTGGTTCATAAAGACTTGGTTGCTGACATTAAAGCAATTTTCAAGAAGCTACACGAAAGGAAGTTTCCTATACATAAGATGGTGCCTATAGTCGCTTACGGTTGGGATGACGAAGCGTCCATGCAAGACAACAACACCTCTGCTTTTAATTATCGTCGCACTATTGCGACAAACATTCTCTCAAACCACTCCTTCGGCCGAGCTATCGATATAAATCCTCGTCAGAATCCCTTTTTTGCTCAAGACGGAAATGTGTATCCACTGGGCGCTGTATATGATCCTGCAATTCCAGGAACCGTCACTAAGGACAGCAATGTCGTCCGTATTTTTAAAGAATATGGATGGGAATGGCTTGGAGAGCGGGAACAGAACCCCGACTATCAACATTTTCAGAAGCTAATTTAGAAAATTCTTGCCTTTTCCTTCCTAAAAACGTATTCTCTACCTAACGCATTGGCGGGCTTTTTATTTTACTTTCACCTATGAATCGCGATTATCCACTCGAAAAAGTGCGCAACTTCGGCATCGTCGCTCACGTCGACGCGGGCAAGACGACCACGTCTGAGCGTGTCCTTTTCTATACCGGCTCCCAGCATAAGATCGGCGAAGTGCACGAAGGAGAAACAACGACCGACTGGATGGAACAGGAGCGTGAGCGCGGCATCACCATCACCTCTGCTGCCATCACCTGTTTCTGGACCCGTACGAACGAGAAAGACAAGAAGGATCTTACAAAGAAGTTCCGCTTCAACGTCATCGATACACCGGGACACATCGACTTCACCGCCGAGGTGAAGCGCTCGATGCGTGTCTTGGACGGCGCGATCGTCGTCTTTGACGGCGTTGCAGGGGTGGAGCCACAGTCCGAGACCAACTGGCGCTATGCCGACGAGGCCGGAGTTCCGCGCGTCTGCTTCATCAATAAGCTCGACCGCACAGGAGCTTCTTTCGAAGACTCGTATGCTTCGATTCTTGATCGCCTTTCAAAGAAGGCAGTGCGTGCACAGATCCCTATGGGCGCGGAAGATAAGTTCGAAGGCGTCATCGATCTTCTTTCGATGAAGGCATATACATTCACCGGCAATATGGGAGAAGACGTGAACGAAGGAGAAATTCCCGAACAGTATCTTGCAGATGCTAAGAAGTATCGCGCCGACCTCATTGAGCGCATCGTTGAGAACGACGAGGCGCAGATGCAGGCGTATCTTGAAGGTAATGAGCCCTCGTTCGAAGAGCTCAAGAAAACTCTCCGCAAAGCAGTTATCGCAAACGAGATATTTCCCGTGTATACCGGTTCTGCGCTCAAGAACAAGGGAGTACAGCTCGTGCTTGACGCAGTTGTTGACTACCTTCCTTCACCTCTCGATCTTCCACCGGTAAAGGGAATTAATCCGAAGACCAATGAGGAAGTTGAAAGGAAGCCATCGGATGACGAGCCCTTCACAGCGCTTGCTTTCAAGCTTCAGACCGACCCGTTTGTGGGAGCTCTCACGTTCTTCCGCGTGTATGCAGGAACAGTCGCTGCAGGTTCGTATATATACAATGCAAACACCGGCACCAAGGAGCGCATTGGTCGCATCGTCCGCCTCCAGGCCGACAAGCGTGAAGAGGTGGAAAAAGTCTTCACCGGAGAAATAGCCGCATTCGTGGGCCTTAAGGATACGAAGACCTCGCATACGCTTTGTGATGAAGCTAACCCGATCATCCTCGAGCAGATCGTCTTTCCCGAGCCTGTGGTGTCCCTTCGTATCGAGCCGAAGACTAAAGCCGACCAGGAGAAAATGGGTATGGCACTTAAGAAGCTTTCTGACGAAGACCCAACCTTTAAGATTAGCTCTGACGAAGAGACGGGAGAGACCATCATCGCCGGAATGGGAGAGCTACACCTTGAGATCCTCGTGGACCGCATGCAGCGCGAGTTCAATGTGGGCGCGAACGTAGGCAAGCCGCAGGTGGCGTACCGCGAAACCATCCAGGGAACGGCGGATGTCGACAACAAGTACGTGAAGCAGACCGGTGGCAAGGGACAGTACGGCCATGTGAAGATCAAGATCAAGCACCTTGAGCCGGTAGATCCGGAGGCGAAGGTCGCGAAGAATGTCACCCGCGAAGAACACTTCGAATTCATCAACAACATCAAGGGAGGTGTTATTCCGCAGGAGTACATTCCTGCAGTTGAGAAGGGAATCCGCGAAGCACTTTCTCGCGGTATTCTCGCTGGTTACCCGATCGTGGACGTATCCGTCGACCTCTATGACGGTTCGTACCACGAAGTGGACTCCTCAGAAATTGCCTTCAAGATTGCTGCCTCTCAGGCATTCCAGGAAGCTACACAGAAAGCAAAACCTGTCATCCTCGAGCCGATCATGAAGGTCGAGGTGGTTGTTCCCGAGCAGTTCATGGGAGACATCACCGGTAACCTTTCAGGAAAGCGTGGCGCAATCGAAGGTATGGAAGAGCGCGGTATGAACAAGGTGGTGAACGCCAAGGTACCGCTCTCCGAGATGTTCGGATACACGACGACCCTTCGCTCTATGACGGAAGGACGCGGAAGCATGACCATGGAGTTCGATCACTACGAGGTTGTACCAGGGAACGTTGCGCAGGACATCATTGCGAGTAGGAAGTAGGCTGTGCGAATAGAAACCGCTCGGTTAAAGCCGGGCGGTTTCGTGTTAAAGTGCATGTAGAAAGGAATAGGAAATGAACGTAGATTCGAAGTATGACCATCTCTTCATCCCAGGTTACTTTGGTGATCGTGCCAGGAACGGAGATATACCGCCGCTCCCTAAGCCGAGCTGCCTCCCGAAAGTACGGGAAGGAGCCACGATGGAGATCAAGACGGTGTTCATGGCCGGCCAAGAGTAACCGTCTTCGCGCAACAAAAGGGGTCGCCTAGCTAGGCGGCCCCCTTTATACTTATGTCTACATGAAACAAAAAGGCCTCATCCTGATTCTGGTCACAATTATATTGGTACTCATCGGCTACGTGTTCACGAAGCCGCGCGCAATAGCGCCTGCACCGGCTAATGAGAACCAACAGGTAACGACTACCACGGAAGCTGCTCCAGTGTCTTTTTCCTGGCGCTTTGTGACGACAGAATCGGATGACGCGCTTCCGCCCCGCACGCAGGTC
>DATDUD010000026.1:0-8630 GCA_036517735.1 Minisyncoccota bacterium
AAAACGAGTTGGACCTTTATTCAGAATCCGATCTGAAAGAGAGGTATGGATAGGGGACATATCGTTCTCGTACCTTTCCCCTTTACCGACCTCGGAGGTAAGAAGGTGCGGCCTGCGCTCGTTCTCTACGTTTCTGAAGGAGAGGATTTCATATGCGCATTCATCTCGTCAGTTACCCGAGAAAGGTACGGGTCATTTGAAATCCAACTCATTCCATCACCGGAGAATGGCCTTAAATCAACATCGTTTGTGAAGCTTGATAAGCTCGCAACTCTTCAGGAGAGGCTAGCTATCGGTTCGATCGGAATGCTGGAAGGGACGTACATGGAAGAAGTAGATGACCGTCTCCGGTTGCTCTTGGGCCTGTAAATAAAAGCATTTGCCTGTTAGGCTGTGTTGAACGGGCCGTAGTGTAGTGGTAGCACAAGTCCTTTGGGAGGATTTAGCTCGAGTTCGAATCTCGGCGGCCCGACTAATTTAAGTTTAAGAATTTCCCTATTCCTTTTCTAGATAACTAAAAACTTAAGGAAAATTAACTAAAGTCAGTAAAAACGGAGCCTATAAGCATTCCAAAAATAGAGCCTATTTTCTTTTGTATATTTACAATAATAGATATGCATCCACCTTCAACAAAGGAAATAGCAGTGAATCTGAGAAATCAGGGATATTCTTATCTGTATATTTCCGGCAAGACCGGTCTATCAAAAAGCACCCTTAGCGACTGGCTGGGTCAAATACCTTATACGCCAAATACTCAGACAGTTGAGGCATTGGGAAGAGCACGATCTGCGGCAGGCAAACGAAAAGCTGACTTAAAACAGGCTTCCTACGAGGAGTTACGTCAGAAAGCCAAAGAAGACATTGGAAATATAAGTGGAAGAGACTTGTTTATGTTCGGGCTAGGCTTGTATTTGGGGGAAGGAGGAAAAACAAGCGATATTGTTCGGATTGCAAATTCAGAACCTCGTATCATTCAGGCTGCAGTTGCTTGGTTTAGATTGCTGGGAGTATCTCCAGAGCAATTCGCCGCACGTGTTCATCTATATCCAGATAGCGATATTGCTAAGTGCGTAGAGTATTGGTCACAAATTACAGGTATTCCAAAAGAACAATTTTACGAATGTTCTGTAGATACAAGGCAGAATAAGAAAGTTAATAAGCAAGGCAAACTTCCTTACGGCACTCTGCATTTGGGTGTTAAAAGTATGGGAAATAAGGAATACGGTGTATTATTCTTCCGCAGAATTAAAATGTGGAGTGAAGAAATGCTCCAAAAAGCCAATGCGGGATTAGTTTAATGGTAGAACAGTAGGTTTCCAACCTTCTAGCAGGAGTTCGATTCTCCTATCCCGCACATTAGTGGACTTTCAGCGTACTTTTGACGAGAATACGCTGCTAGCAAGCTTAAATCACTTTCTAACTGGAAATGAATGAGAATGCATCCTTATCGAGTGCATTTTCATTCCACTTTGATTAAATTTTCAAACTGCGTCAACAACACTCTTCAATTTTTCATCAACCTCCTTCGCAATCTCACCAAGAGACGGGTTCTCAACCATACTCATCGCTACAGAAGGAACTATTGCTGACACGTATGTCTTACTTTCGTCTTCATAAACGAGTACATTGCACGGTAACAAAAGGCCGATGTCCTTCTCTGCCATAAGGGCTTTATAGGCAAGCGGTGGATTGCATGCGCCAAGAATAATGTAACGGTCGTACTCTTTATCGAGCTTTTCTTTAAGAGTTGCCTTGACGTCTATCTCTGTAAGAATGCCGAAACCTGCTTTTGCTAACTCAGATTTAGTTTTTTCCAAAGTCTCCTCAAAAGTCCCTCGTGTTTCTTTTTTGTAATAGTACTTCATGTATATATCTTACAGGTTTGTGACTTATAGAGTCAAAATTGCGAATAGCGCAGTATCTTCCAAATAACGTATATCGGTTCTAAGTTGGTCTACTAACCTGCACAGATTAACAAAAGGGTGCTGAGTAGGGTGATACCATACTCCTAATGAAAGAAGGTTTTGGAGTCCCCGAGAGAAAGCTTCCTACAGCTGAAGGAGTACTAGCTTCGCAGGTTTTGGATGTCCTTAACAAACTCCAGGAAAAACGTGCGGTACAACAGTTTAGTAATAATCATCCGGATCGCAAAGTCGATATAAGTTCAATGGGCAATGAAATTATAGGTGAGTGGATAGTGAGCGGTTCTGCAGAGGCCTTTGCTGAAGAATTCGGGAATCCTGATTCACATCAAATTCAACAAGCTTTGCGTGAAATTGACGCTCCAAATGTCGGAGAGACCCAACACTAGACAATCCTTCAAGTGTTCTGTATAGTACACATAGTATAGATTTGGACAGGGAAATTACTAAAGTAAAGCTTTTCATTATTATGGCTATAACCAAGAACAGTCTAGTGCTTGCTGCTGTCGGCATTCTCATGCTCGGCGCAGCCGTACTGGTACCCGCATCCGCAGGAGCGCAGTCCTGCACATTCACGAGGAACCTCGCTGTAGGGTCCTCTGGATCGGATGTGTACTGCCTCCAGAACTGGCTTGCTGCCCAGGGATACTTCTACGTAGGAGCAACTGGCTACTACGGACCCGTAACCCAGCAGGCAGTCATTCGCTGGCAGATCGCAAACGGCATGGCAGCTACTGGCGTATTCACTCCGGCAGGAACCCGCCAGCTTCCGCCTCTTGCTGCAACCTATTCCGGCAATGCAAGCGGAGCAGTGAATGCTATTGAGGACGCTGTCGATGCCCTTGAAGAGGCATGGGATGAAGTCGATGACGCAAAGAAGGGTAGCGATCGGGACGATGCTGAAGATCTCATCCGTGATGCCCAGCAGTCGCTTGTAGAGGCTATGAAGGCCTTTGTAGCCGGTGACTACAACCGCGCTATAGATCACGCCAAAGACGCACAGAACGCTGCTGAGGACGCTATTGACGAAGTTGATGGTGACAGCAGCAAAGGCGACAAGGACGATGCCAAAGACGCCATCAAGGACGCAAAGGACGCTCTTGATGACGCCCGAGACGAAGTAGAAGACGCGGACGACGACGGCGACGATATTGGCGACGCTGAAGACTTTCTCAATGATGCTGAGAATGCCATCGACGACGCCGAGGACGCGTACGACGACCGTGACTACGATGACGCCATCGACTTCGCCAACGACGCCGAGGACGCCATCGACGAAGCTCTCGACGAGATCGACGAGGACAACGACAACGATAACAACGATAGCGATGAAGAGGATGCCTGGGACGCTCTAAACGACGCTGAGGACGCCGTCGACGATGCTTGGGACGAGGTGGACGACGCTTGGAAGGACGGTGAGGACACCGATGACGCCGAGGATCTTCTAAACGATGCTGAAGACGAGCTCGACGAAGGGTGGGATGCCTACGAGGATGAGGACTATGACGAAGCTATAGACCACGCCGAGGAAGCGGAGCGCCTCATCGATGACGCACTTGACGAACTCTAAGAGAAAGTACTCTCACAAAAGAGCGGCTACGGTCGCTCTTTTGTTTTATCCTCTTCGGCGTACACTAGTGCCGCATGGAACCGCTTGCTTCAAGACTCCGTCCTACGACACTCGACGATGTGGTCGGGCAGGAGCACCTTGTCGGAGAAGGAAAGCTACTACACGTGGCCATAGATAAGAAGCATCTCTTCTCCTTTATCCTCTGGGGTCCTCCGGGGACCGGAAAGACCACAATTGCGCGCATATATGCGAAAGCTCTTGATGCCGAACTTTACGAGCTTTCTGCAGTCTCTGCGGGAAAGGAAGATATGCGCACGATTGTTGAAGGTGAGAAGAAAGGAAGAGGGAAGTTTCAGCCGGCTTTGGGCATGGATAAGCCGAAAGTTCTGTTTCTCGATGAGATACACCGTTTCAACAAAAGTCAGCAGGACTTTCTCCTGCCGTATGTGGAGAACGGGCACCTCACCCTTATAGGAGCCACGACGGAGAATCCCTCTTTCGAAGTTATTCCCGCGCTCCTGTCGCGCTGCCGAGTCTTTGTGCTTGAGCCTCTTTCAGAAGAATCCCTGAAGGCCATTGTGAAGCGTTCGAAACTGAAGCTCGGCAAAGGAGCTTTTGACTGGCTTCTCGGATACTCCAATGGAGACGCACGGCGCGCTCTGACGCTCCTCGATAACACGCATGAACTGTATGGGAAAGTAAGCGTCGATACCCTAAACAAGGCACTTGAGTCCCCGCACCTGCGGTACGACAAGAAAGGCGATGAGCACTACGACACCATAAGCGCATTCATTAAGAGCATGCGGGCATCGCAGCCTGATGCTGCCATCTACTATCTCGCCCGCATGGTCGAAGCAGGGGAGGACCCGCTTTTCATAGCGCGTCGCATGGTCATATTTGCTTCGGAGGATATAGGGTTGGCACAGCCCACTGCACTTGTGGTAGCAAATACCGTATTCCGTGCATGCGAGACCATCGGTTATCCAGAGTGCGCCATTAACCTCGCGCATGGAGTGGCGTATCTAGCCAACTGCCCCAAAACAAAGTCTGCATACGACGCGCTTCGGGAAGCCCAAGCAGACATTAAGAAGTACGGGAACCTTCCAATACCAAAGAACATACGCAATGCACCAACGCAGCTAATGAAAGAGCTTGGGCATGGCAAGGGATACAAACGGTACGACACCGAGAGCTACATGCCAGAGAAGCTCAAGAAGCGGACATATTTCCGGAAGAAAGAGAAAGAATAGCGAAAGGGCCGCACAAAATGCGGCCCTTTCAAGAAACTAAGGCTTTTTACTTAACCGCGTCCTTGAGCGCCTTTGCGGGGCGGAACTTCGGAGTGCGGGTAGCTGCGATCTTGATGGTCTCCCCTGTGCGCGGATTGCGGCCGGTGCGAGCCGGACGCGCCTTCGCTACGAAGATGCCGAGGCCTGCAATAGATACCTCGTCACCACTGCGGAGACCGCTCGTAATACTCTCGATTACGCACTCAACTGCGCGATCAGCATCGGCGCGGGTACCGCCGAGAACCTCCTGCACTTTCGATACAATATCTGCTTTGTTCATAGGATTTGTTACGTGCAATTTAGTACTAAATCCACCTTCCGGGGACTATGCTGAAAAGTATAGGAAATGAGCCGTTTTGCGCAATAGCGGGCAAATTTGGGAGGGGATAGCTTAAAGGCGTTGACATAGTCGGAAGAATAAGCCAGAATCCCGCCACGGGTCGTCTCAAAACCCGAGTTTGCAGGAGAAGAACCTTGAGCATTTACGACAGGAACGCACCGCAGGAGCCGTGGTACAAGCGGGTGAGCTGGACCGCGGTCGGCATTATCCTCGCCGTGCTGATTGCCCTCGGCTACTTCATGGACGTGCCCCAGATGGTGCGCGACATGCAGAACGGCAAGCCAGCGGCCGATGTGGCGGCCGAAGAATAATCCCACTCGTTCCACACATAAAGGGCGCCCTTTTCTATTATCTTGCAAACTCCACCACCCTATTTTCCCTAATAACGTTCACCTTTATCTCTCCCGGATACTTAAGCTCTTCCTGAATACGTTCTGCAATGGAGGCTGCAAGGCGGTGGGTTGCAATGTCAGATACTTTTCCGGGATTCACGAAGATGCGTATCTCGCGTCCAGCGGATATGGCGTATGCTTTTTCAACGCCTGGGAAGCTTGAGGCAAGGCGTTCAAGGTCGTTTAGACGCTCAAGATACCGCTCAACGGTGTCACGGCGCGCTCCGGGACGTCCTGCAGATACTGCATCAGCTACCTGCACGATCATGGATTCTGGGGTTTCGTATGGGAATTCCTCATGATGCGACTGCATTGCCTGTATTACCCGCTTATCAGCTCCGAACTTCTCGAGGATGCGGCGTCCAATCTCGACATGTGTGCCCTGCACCTCGTGGTCCACAGCCTTTCCGACATCGTGGAGAAGCGCACCTGCACGCGCTATATCCGGATCAGCTCCCAGTTCTTCTGCGAGCATCCCTGCGATATGTGCCATTTCAATGGAGTGCTGGAGCACGTTCTGGCCATAGCTTGTGCGGAAGTGGAGACGGCCGAGAAGAACCGTTAGCCTCGAATCAAGTCCCACCACTCCTGCTTCGTACGCTGCTTCCTCGCCCTTTTGCTTCACTATCTGATCCACATCGCGCTGTACCTTCTCCACAGTTTCCTCTATTTTCGTGGGCTGTATGCGTCCGTCTTCAAAGAGTCGTTCAAGAGTGACTTTAGCTACATATCTGCGAAGGGGGTCGAAGGAAGAGAGGGTAATGCGGTCGGGCGCGTCATCGATGATGACGTCTACACCCGTTGCACGTTCAAAGGCCTTTATGTTCCGGCCTTCCTTACCAATCACTTTGCCTTTCATCTCCTCTGAAGGGATCTGCACCGACATGCTCATAACCTCGGCATTCACAGAGTTCCCAAGGCGGTGTATGGCGGTCACAAGAAGCTCACGGGCCTTCTCATCAATATGCTTCCTTGAAGTAGTCTCAAGTTTTTGGAGGCGGGCAAGAAGGGCTTCGGTGTGTGCTTCCTCGAGGTCTTCGGTGATTCTACGCAGCGCCTCTTCTTCGGAGACGTTCGCGATCTTCATAAGCTCGCTGCGGCGTTCGCGCTTCAGGTTTTCAACCTCGTTCTGGCTCCTTTCCGCTTGCTCAAGCTTGTCAACAAGCATGCGCTCCCGCTCGTCGAGGTACTCCTCCCTTTTCCCGAGGCGGACAGCGAGTTGTTCAAGGCGCTCTTCGCGCTCCCGCAAGGGACCCTTTCCTGTCTCCTCAACCTTTTCTGCTTGATCTTCCGCCTCCTCGATGATTCGGTTAGCCTTCTCACGAGCCTCAAGGAGCTTCTGCCGTACCTCTATCTCAAGAGAACCCCGCTGTCCAAGCGCAATTAAAAGCCTGAGGATATATCCGAGCGCAATGCCGACGAGGCCTGAAAGCGCAAGCAGTATGAGCACTATTTTTATGGACATACAGGTTTCTGGGCTACGGTACCGGAAGCTCCGGAGCCGTAGATTGGGTTCAATAACTAAGGCAGCTTGTCATAAAGGAGGGGATTTGTAAAAGAAGGTCGGCGGTTAAATTGACAGTACACAGCACACGCATATACTAGAGAAACAAATGGCCACTAGGCTCCCGAGGAACCCGCCCGCAAGGCGGGTTGCCGATTTTATACGTGAGGGAATAACCCCTGAATTGCGTCTACAACTTTCTTAAATTGCTCATGCGGAAGCTTGCGCATATAACGCTGAAGTCTATTTGCACTGATAAGCCGAAGTTGAGAAAGAATCACGCTTGAATTGAGGTCTCCTACAGTAACTGGCGTGTAGTAAGGATTTTCCTTGTTTGTGCGAGTAAGCGGTACGACCCAAAGTACGTGGTGGTTAAACTTTTTGATTACCAATACCGGTCGTTCAAACAAATTATGCGCACCGTCCTGCTCATACCCGACATTGACTCCAAGCGAACACCACCAAATTTCTCGTTCATGGAAAAGTACTTCCTTTTCGGATTCATGTAGGCTTTTCTTGCGTGCGTTCCACTCGTCAAAGTCTTTCCGAGGATACACAGTCATTATTAATAGTTTAGATGGCTGTGGGTAGACTTGGGGCTATACATACGTGTGAAAAACGGCCTCGTTAGGCCGTTTTTCTTCATATCTTTTGCAGGTTTTATTAACGCTTGAACACCTGGTCCACGATCCCGTACTTCTTAGCCTCTTCGGCCATCATGAAGTAGTCGCGGTCTACATCCTTCTCGATCTTCTCAAGAGGCTGTCCGGTTGTCTTCGAAAGAATCTTATTGAGGCGGTCGCGGGTCGCAAGGATGTGCTTTGCGGTGATTTCGATATCGGTTGCCTGACCCTGCGCGCCTCCCCAAGGCTGATGGATCATCACTTCGGCGTTCGGAAGGGCGTAACGCTTACCCTTCTCTCCTGCGGCAAGGATTACTGCAGCAGCAGATGCGGCCATGCCGACGCATACGGTTGAGACCGCCGGCTTCACGTGGTTCATGGTGTCGAGGATAGCAAGTCCTGCGGTCACTGAGCCTCCAGGTGAGTTTACGTACAAAGAAATGTCCTTCTTCGGGTCTTCAGACTCAAGGAAGAGGAGCTGGGCGATGATGAGGTTCGCAACATCGTCGTCAATGCCGCCACCGAGGAAGATGATGCGGTCCTTGAGAAGGCGAGAATAGATATCGTATCCGCGCTCGCCGAACTGGCTCTTTTCGATGACCATGGGTACAAGCATTGCGGAGCGGGGTGAAGTGTTCATATATACAAAAAGTGAATGGAGGAATGGTAACAGACTTCCTCCGAGGAGGCGACTAGTAGCTTGCGGTCGTGTCTGCCGCTGGAGCCGGGGCAATGCGGTCGGTGAAGGCGTAGTAGGCGCCGGCAACAACAATGGCGAGGATGAGGAGTATTGAGATAATGGCGCCCCAGGAGTTGTTGGGGCGGGGAGACAGGGTAGAGTTTGAAGCTTCCATATTCCTTTTCTTTAGTATAGGTGTCGTGTGGATTTAATGAAAGTTACAAGGTTCGAAACCTCGTTGCTAGCCGTTGATATACTTAAAGTATGAAGATTATAGGTATCGGCGTATTGCTACAGACAGCTGACGGTAC
>DATDUD010000027.1:0-7253 GCA_036517735.1 Minisyncoccota bacterium
AATCCTGCAAAAATGCTAACCTTTCCCCAAGGCATTAGATCTCTCCGAGAGACAGCCGGTTATCCCTTTAACCGTTTGTACGTATGGAAAACCCAGATTCCCAAGCACGTCCCTGGTATAAGAAGAAGCGATATGTGCTTCCTTTAGCGCTTGCCGCAGTATTCACAACAGCTGGAGCCTTTGGTGATTCGCCAGCCCCAGTAGCACCTGTTCAGAACGTTGTACCCGTAGAAACCGTAGCCAAGCCGGTAATTGAAGCTATTCAAGCCGAAGCCCCTCAACCAGCTGCAGTACGCAACGCCAACCTCTCAAATGACAACTACTACACAAATGTCGATGGGAACGAAGTACATTCACCAGCATATTCAGAATCAGGCTGTGCTGCCGCAGGAGCAACTGCAGAGTGTAGAGACGGTACCTGCAGCTTCAGTCAGAACCGAAGCGGAACCTGCTCTCATCACGGTGGGGTAGCAGAGTGGTTATAAACATGTCGAAATTCGCCGATAACGCCCATCACTATGCGTACGCTGTCGCTATAGTCATTGGACTTGGGCTTCTTGGATATTTCTTCTCTCTGCACAGGGAACCAGAAGTAGTCAAAGTAGAGGCACAGCCTGTAGCGACCTCCAGCTCACCTGCAGCAGTTGAAGCAACGGCCAGTGCAGGTGTGGAGAAGATAGAAGGTATACCCAGAGACGAAAATATCGCACGTGCAACTATTACCCCCACAACGGCAAGCTTCCCAGAACTGGTTTCCATGTGGCAGAACCGCGTCGCAGAAGTGACGTGTACCTTCAGTGACGGAAGCGAGTCGGGTGGAGCAGCAACCCTTATAAACCTGGTCGGGTATGGCCTGACTGCTGTGACAAACGATCACGTCATATCTGACGACAATGACTATGGTCCTTTAGTATGTCTCGTTGGTATTTACGGGCTAGGCGGACGTGTCATATCAGCTGATCCAGATTATGGTCACTTCTATGGCTTCAGGGCCTCCAGAGGTCTGGATCTTGGCTACATCACTCTCAGTAATCCGTATTCAAGTTCAGACAATGGTTTATTCGATGCCGTGTCAAATACACAAATACCAGTATGTGTAGATGCGAACGTAGCGCTTGGAGATGAAATATTAATCCTTGGTTATCCATGGAACGGATCGAGTTCAAGTGTTACAGCCTCTCGTGGAGTTATAGCAGGCTTCGATAATGCTTACTACGTGACTGATGCAAAGATTGAGCATGGTAACTCAGGAGGTGCGGCAATCCTTAAGAAGGATAACTGCTGGCTTGGCATACCTACAGGAGCGGTTGTCGGAACTATAGAGTCGTACGGACGAATCCTCAAAGGGTCATACGTTCTTGAGTAGTCTTATGACAGAAATTCTAATAGGTCTTATTGCTATTCTAGTTCTTTTGAAGCTGCTTGAACACACTAAAAGAGACGTCACATCTAAACCGGAGCTCAAGCGTGTTTATAACTATCTGCGCAAGCCGTATCTCATGACTCGCGCTGAGAGCGCTTGTTATAAGGCACTCGTAGAAGCAGTTGGTGATCAGTACTACGTCTTCGCCCAGGTGCATCTGCCGACTATAGTTAACGAGAGAATACGAGGTCAGAATTGGAGGGCCTCACGAGCACATATAAATAGAAAGTCGGTGGATTTTGTCCTTTGCGACAAAATAGATATCTCTCCCAAACTTGCAATTGAACTTGATGACTGGAGTCATGGTCGCCCAGATCGTCAGGAACGTGATAGGGAAGTCGAAAGAATTCTTGAACAGAGTGATCTTCCCTTGCTGCGAGTTACAAATCTAGAAAATCTCGCACAACGAATTGCCGAGAAGATTTTTTCCCAGGCTCAGTGATACCCCATACCCATGCCCAACCCCCTCAAACTCATCCTCGCCATCATCATCTGCCAAACCGCAGGTCTCATCGGCGCACTCTTCACCCGCTCCGCCATTCCTGACTGGTACGCCTTTCTAACCAAGCCCGAACTCGCACCCCCTAACTGGATCTTTGCTCCCGTCTGGACCACCCTATACCTCCTCATGGGAATCGCAGCGTTCCTCATATGGAAAAGGGGACTTGATCGTCCTGACGTGCGACTTGCACTCTCCATATTCTCCGTACAGTTAGTGCTCAACACCCTCTGGTCCATTATCTTCTTCGGCCTCCGTGCTTCTGGCTGGGCCTTTATTGAGATAGCAGTCATGTGGGTTGCCATACTTGCCAGCATCATCGCCTTTTCAAAGATCTCCAAAACAGCAGCCTGGCTTCTTGTCCCGTATATCCTCTGGGTATCATTTGCCGCATATCTCAATTACTCCATCTACGTCCTTAACTAGTCTTTTGACATATATCAGTTGAGTCTTTAGGATATTTAAGTCCGGCCATTCGGTCGGACGTTTTCCGTCCTTTCAGGGAGACGTTATGCGCATAAAAGTGAAGAGGTGCAACAGCATCAAGGGAAGCCGCTGCCGCCACACCAAGCGGAAGAAGTGGATCCCGTCCAAGAGGTCTGCCACCGGCTAGCCTCCCTCACACGCGCAACACGCGGCCCATCACCCCAGAGGTGGTGGGCCGTTCGCATACATCGTATACTTTCAGCCATGAAGAACCTGGGTAAGGGGGTAGCAATCGCCCTCTCAATATGCCTCCTTTTCCAGCCCGTCCTAGCCAACGAGGTCGTCCCTGAACCTGCTCCCATAGAAGAGGCACCCATCCTTGAACCCGCTCCTCTAGAAGAAGCTCCCATTATCCTCGAACCCGCTCCAGAACCCCTCCCTGAGCCCGTAGAACCCGCACCCAAGCCGCTTCCACCAGAGCCCGTTGAAATCGAAGAGGAGCCCGTAATTGAGGAAATTCCTCCTGTTGAAGAAGTCCCCATTCCATCCTCAAATCTTGAATACGTTCCCGGCGAGATCATCGTAAAATTCAAAGAGAGTTCTATTAACCTCGAGAAGAAAAGCGGAGAAGCCAAGGCAGAGACCTTTGCCGAGAGCCAAGGCCTTGAACTCGGAGAAAGTATTGAACCCGCAAACATCGCTATCTTTGAAACCGATGCAGACCCCTTTGCAGAAGCAGCACGTCTTCAAGAAGATCCACGTGTTGAATTCGCAGAACCAAACTACATCCAGCGTATCGGTGCCATAGACGCAGACGATACTGATAGGGCGTTGCTGTGGGCTCTTGAGAACACTGGCCAGACTGCGGGTATCGGAATTGATACTATGTCAGGTACCAATGACGCCGACATGGATATTCCAGAAGCCTGGTCCCAATCTCGGGGAGCGGGAGTGATCGTAGCGGTCATAGACACCGGCATCGACTATGACCATCCTGACCTCGCAGCAAATATGTGGAATGGATCAGATTGTGTAGATGAAGGAGGACACGAACTCGGCGATTGCATCCACGGATATGACTTTGATACTGATGGGGATGGTGATGAGGATGTAGACGACAAAGACCCCGCTCCCGAACACGAACACGGCACCCACGTAGCCGGCATCATCGGAGCGAGCATGAACAATGCAACAGGAACAATAGGAGTCGCACCTGAAGTCAAACTGATGGCCCTGCGTACCGATTTTGAGTACAACAATGAGACTGTGCTTTCAACAGCAGCAATTGTACGGGCAATAGATTTTGCGACTCAGAATGACGCAAAGATTATTAACGCAAGTTTCGGCAGCTATGCATTCTCAACATCAACCTACCAGGCTATTGAACGCTTCGGGAACGCAGGCGGCATCTTCATAGCAGCAGCAGGGAACTCCTCTACCACACTTCCTTTCTATCCTGCAGCCTTTGACCTGCCTAATGTCATAAGCGTAGGGGCAACCGATCAGAACGATGTCATCGCATCCTTCTCGAACTACAGCACCACGACTGTTGATATAGCCGCTCCCGGCACGAACATATACAGCACCGTCATAGGGAGCTCGTACGACTATCGAAGTGGCACATCCATGGCTGCTCCTCACATATCAGGCCTAGCAGCACTCCTTCTAGCTAACGAACCCGGCCTTTCAGTATCAGACTTAAAGAGCGCCATCCTCACCTCAGGAGACACCATACCCGACCTTGCCTCAACGACCGTAACAGGGAAGCGCGCCAACGCCTCGACCACCCTCGACTCCCTCGCAAATGCCACCTCAAGCACCCTCACCGTATCCCTATCAATTGTGAATGACAGTGGACGTTCAGCTACCACGTCCGATGTAACATTCAGCGTAAACGGTGGATCGTCGCAGGCATTTGAATCGAATAACGAGAATGCGCTCACGGTTCTTCCCGGTCGTTATGTCACTGTCACCGGCTCCTCGCTCTCCGACTACACCCCTTCCTCTAACTGCGCAAATATCACTCTTGCTGCAGGAGCAACCGTTCCCTGTACCCTCACGTATAACGACAATCCGATCATCTCTTCCGGCGGAGGAGGCGGCGGGGGAGGTGGCTCCGCGAAAAAGCAGAAGACCGTGGAAAAGAAGAAAATTGTAAAGAAAGAAATAAAGAAGAAGGAGACTAAGAAAAGGAAAACAACAAAGAAGTCTGTACCTAAGCCTCCTGTTTCTCCCGAAATGCCTCGGGTAGTGAGCGCAGCTCCACTCTCGTACACTGCATATACTTTCAGCATTGATCGTAGCGTAGGGGCGCAGGGCTCTGACGTGACCGAGCTCCAAAAAGTTCTTGCTACCAAAGGCTTTCTCTTTGTTGCCCCTACCGGATACTTCGGTCCCCTCACTCAATCAGCCCTCAGACAGTTCCAGATGGCGAACGGTATTGTTCCTGCGTTTGGATATTTTGGACCCATTACAAGGGCAAGACTTAATCTGTAGTAAGAAAAGGCAGGGTGCATAATCGGCTGGCCAGTTTCTAGTTTCGGGAATTTAACCGTATTCGATCACTTCGTTTCTGTGGTGGTAAGATGCATCGATGACTGAGGAGGAAAAGCGCAGAGATATTCTAGAGATGACTTAGCAGCTCGCCTTGACCCATAAGCGCCCATACCATGAAAGGTTTTCTCGGAATTTTCCATAAAAGCTCTGGAACCGAGCGTTCCAGCGAATTCTCTCGCTTCTTTCACGAGGCGTCTTCTGGTGAGAAGAAGCGCGTGTATTTGGAGGTAGCCCGGAAGGCAAGTGCAGATCAAAGGAAAATACTTGCGGCTTAAAGCAGGGTAATTGAAAAGCGCCCAGCAACCTTGTGAGTTGCCGGGCGCTTTCGCGATCATCGCCGCCTGTTATTGCGCCTGGCCTTGCGACCATCCCTGGCCTTCTTCCGGGCAGCAAGCTTCTTCCGCTTCGCGGGTGGAAGGCGGGGAAGAGCAGTCGACTTCTCCCGCTCAGGGAAGATTAGGGGAGTCGGAGGTGGAATCTTGGCCACCTCATACGTACGGTCGATCCGGATCTCGAGCATCGACGGAGGCGAACCACCGAAGAGGCGCTCCATCGTATCTTCCGACATCTCTGGTGAAGGACCTCTCCGCCCCTCCCGTGTAGGTTCCATCCATAAACCGGTCATGGCTATTCCTCCGTTTAGTCAGGGCGCATAGCGCGAGCTTCTAGCCTTAATATACAATCATTTCCACAATATAGCAATGCTACAGGGTAATGTGCGCACACATATGGCGGAAGTCCACACAGTCGGGCGTGCTACCCTTAACGCATGAGCTTCGTTCGCTACCACCTCTTTCCGCTTGCAGCCGTAGCACTTCTTTTATTGATCACATTCTTTATTGGTCTCAATGTCTGGGGCTACTGGTACGACGAGTGGAGTGGGTACAACGCAGAAATGGCAGTCTCGGACGGCGTCTGCAATATCGCGATCATTCCGGTCCAGGGAGAAATAATGTCGTACGCGAGTGAGGATGAACGATATATGTACACGTATGCCGTTGGCGATGATATCGTCGACAACATCAATAGGGCAGAGTGGGACTGGAATATTGAAGGAGTGGTTATTGAGATCGACTCGTATGGAGGAAGCGGCTCAGCAGCTTCAGAGGTAACCGACCGTCTCCAGGCGCTCTCTATTCCGAACGCAGCGTATATCCGTGAAGCCGGCACTTCGGCTGCATACCTAATTGCCACCGGCGCCGATACCATCATTGCGACTCCTTTCTCAGATGTAGGGAGCATAGGATTCACCATGTCATATCTCGAACAAGCTCAGCAAAACGAGGACTCAGGCCTGTCTTTCGTGTCGCTTTCCTCGGGAAAGTATAAGGATTCAGGGAACCCCAACCGTGAACTGACCTACGATGAACGTAATCTCTTTGAGCGCGATCTTGCCGTCTTCCACAAAGCACTCGTGTCACGTATTGCGATAAGTCGGAATCTTTCCGTGGAAGAGGTAGAAGCGCTTGCTGATGGCTCATCTCTTCCGGGAGAACTGGCGCTTGAGAAGAGGTTGGTTGATCAGGTAGGGAATAGGGAAACGGTTAGGACGTGGTTCGCAGGACAGCTTGGTATAGAACCGGAGGACATCATATTTTGCGATTAAATACTTGGAACCACTTACGCATACCAAGCTCAATCTGTAATAGATAAAGAAGAAGACCGCCACCGGGAGGGGGAGGGGGACCGATAACGGTCTTCTCCCGGCCGGTGACGGCCTTTCGTTCAGCTTTGCTCGCCGTAGGCGAAGTGGTCTTCCTCGTCCGGCTCGTAAGTGTAAGTGTTTCTCCCGACGTACCATGTCAGGAGTTCGAACGCGACCACCACGACCGCAGCGACGATCGTGCCAGCGATCCAGGGCGATTCGATGAACCAGCCGAGACCCCAGGCGATTGCAGCGGCAGCCACGGTCACGACGGTCGTAAAGATCCGGTCCGACGATAGCGGCCAGCGGCGCTGCTGCCTGACCCACAAGAGCGCGAGCAGCGCGTAGGGCAAGTACGGCAGAAGGTACAGATATTGGGTCAAGGTGACCTCTCCTCTCGCAGTTGAACGAGAGCATAATACGTTCAGATGCTCTCTCTGTCAAGAAGTCAGAAAGAATGCCTCAAATTATACAAACCCATCCAACTTTCTCGCTAAGGTACACTGAACCAAATGACCGCTAACGAAGAACAGTTCGATACCGCATACGCAAAGCTAAACCCACGCCAAAAGGAGGCCGTAGATACCGTTGAGGGACCGGTGATGGTAATCGCAGGCCCAGGTACTGGGAAGACCCACATCCTCACGCTCCGTATTGCAAACATCCTCAAGATCACCCAGGCCACTCCCGGAAACATCCTCGCC
>DATDUD010000028.1:0-4402 GCA_036517735.1 Minisyncoccota bacterium
CCGCTTTCCCTTACCGGAAGCCTCGCATAATCGCCTCATCACGTTCGTTCGCGGCCCAAAGAGCTAAGCCCCCAGGATTGTTGAACGAGTGGCCGGCCTGCTTAAGCTCGGACGAGTCGTAGAAGACTCGCGCGTGCCATTCAGAACCGATCAGCTGGTAGTCCTGCTGCCAACGGACGCCGTTGGTGAACGAACTCCACACCTGTTGCCCGTCGATGACCTTGAGGCAGAAGGCAGGGATCTCGTCACGCGCGAGCCGGAACTGGATGAACCTGACGTCCTCGCCGAGCTCGATTGAGCCATTCGACTTGGTCGTGTGTCCGTACGCCCGATTGAAGTCCTCGAACGTACACGGACCCAGGCAGCCGGTCGGCGGCTTGGTCCACACGGCCGTGGGCGAATCCGTCTGGTATAGACGGTCCACGAACCGGTAGCCCCAGCACACGTCATCGGGACGCTGCGTGCGTTGCCAGTTGAGAGCTTGCTCGCTGGCGTGACGCTTTTCGACGGTGATGTAGACGCAGTCGATTCCGACGACCGTGCCGAGCCAGTTGTTGCAGACGTCGGGCAAGGTCAGGGTGTAAACCCTGCCATTGCACTCGATCGACCACCGCTCGCCTTCGACGCGCAGTGGTGCCTGCTGGAAATCGACTCGCACGTTGCGCCAGAGGCCTTGCGGCCCCGTGCGCATGAAGTCGTAGCGTTCCCCCTTCGAGATCATGACCCGGGTTCCGGGCTTCTCGAGAGTGTCGAGCATCTGCGGGATGCACTGGGCGTCCCAGCCAGCACGGACCATCACGTTCCGCGCGTCGCTCATGGCTTGCGCGCGGGTGTTGTAGGCTCGGTCGACGTTGAAACGCTGCCAGCGCGCTTCGGCCTGCGCTGGGACTGCCCACCCGAAAGTGAGCAGCGCCAGCAGGGCGAGAAGAATCTTTTTCACGGTATTGCACTCCCCTATGCGCCGCCCCGAGGGGCGGACTGGTTGAAAGAACTCTCTTGCCGAATTGCAAGGAGCTATCCACCAAGGAACGTTAGTTCCCAGCCGGGTAGCTCTCTACAAGATCTGCGGTAACGATGAACCGGTCGGACTTGGTCCCGAAGGAGTCGCAGGTAGCGAGCGTGAGCTTGCTTCCCGAAACATCGAGCGGAATGGAGTCTTCCTCGGCGTCTGCCTGTCGTACGCTTTCTACTTCATAAACGTACGTACGTGAAGAACCGGTGACGAGGATGCGATCTCCTTTCTTAAGGTCCTCAATGCCATTGAAAGCCTTGAAGGCGCTGTTGCGGACGACCGGAAGATAGCTTGAGTGGCCGAAGATGATGACGTTCCCTTTCTCACCGAGTTCAGCCGACGTTGGATATCGAACCGCTCCATTGAGAAGCGCAGCATCAAGTGTTGGCACATCAGTCTTGGTTGGGTTTGCGACTTCTACCTCAAGTTCAATGCTCGGAATCTCAATCGTCACCGGCTTCTCTGTGTCGCGAAGTGCGAGGGATGCGGAAGCCGAGAGGGAATTTCCATTCTCTGTAGCCACCTTAGCCGTCTCAGGAAGAAGGTCAAGCGCGCCGAGCACGCCGGTCGTGGTGAAGAGAACGAGTAGAAAAACACCCAGGAAGCTCCACTTCCTGCTCCAAGTCTTAACTACGGCCCCCTGCGAGGCCTTCGAGTTGTGTCCATGCATTGCCATATGGTCTTACATATATTTACAGTATATAGTCTATCTTGTCAAGTTTTGTGATTAGACCCTAGAAATATATCAAAGCAAGGGTGTCGTTAGCGGCCCTTGACATGCAGTATTAGACATGGTACATATCACTCACTCTATGGAAATAACTACCACTACCACCGACCAGAACCCTCGCCGGCAGGCCGTTGTGAGCGCGCTTGCGATTGTGGGTTTCATTGTCCTTATCCTTCTTGGCATCGGCCTTGCCATCTACGCAGCCCGCTATGTGCCGGTAGCGTTCGAGCGCATGGGAACGGGCGCCGTTTCCCTTTCCTCGATCTTCACTCCAGCTGAGGAGGAAGCTGAGCCTGAGGTGGATGTAGTCGTCACCGAGACCACTATCCCCTTCGAGCCGGTAGCAACCACTACTGACTCCAGCGTTCCAACTTATACTCCTCCGGCAACTGGCAACACCACCACGTACGTACCTCCGACCACTATTACGGTTCCGGTTACCATTCCTCCTCCCGCTCCGTACGGACGTGCAGATCTCACGGTGGACATCACTACAGTCGGGTACTGCACCCGCACTAATCCGGATTCCTTCCGCCGCTCGAACGATGTTCCTGACGGAGAATACGGAGGCTTCCAATTCCGCGTGACTAACATTGGTACTAACAACTCAGGTTCTTGGGACTTCACCTACGACCTCCCTACCTCACCTGCCCTTGAGCGCTCTGCTCGCGGGAAGGAGCTCGGCCCTGGCGACCGTGTCGACTACACGCTCTGCTTCACCGAGGCTCGTTCTGGCAACAACCGTACGATCAGGGTTGAAGTCGATAGCGATGACGATGTGAACGAAAGCAACGAGAACAACAACTCGGACTCGGCGCAGATAGATATAGATAACTAAGGTTTGGTAAAGAAGAATCCCCGGCCAGACCGGGGATTCTTCTTTAGACGTCGAGAGTTGCGAGTTTTGCGTTGCTTTGGATAAAACTCTTTCTACTCGGCACGTCAGTACCCATGAGAATGTCGAAGATACGGTCGGCTTCGGCACCGTCCTCGACCGTAACTCGCTTGAGGATGCGGCGTGCCGGGTCCATGGTGGTTTCCCAGAGCTCTTCGGGGTTCATCTCTCCAAGACCCTTGTATCGCTGCTGCTTCCACTTTTTGGGAGCTTCTTTCGCCTTGGTTTCCACCTCCTCCCCTTCTTCCTCTTCACTCTCATCAACCTCTTCTGCTAAATCGATATCTTTCCCCACGATGGCAACCTTCTCTTCGTCCGTGTACGCGTACTTAACTTCCTTCCCGCGCGTGAGTTTATACAAAGGCGGCTGGGCAATGTATATGAAGCCGCCGTCTATGACTGCACGGAAGTGCCTATAGAAAAGAGTGAGGAGAAGGGTGCGGATGTGTGCGCCGTCCACGTCCGCATCGGTGGCAATGATGACTTTGTGGTAGCGGAGCTTCTCGATGTTGAAGACATCGCCTATGGCGGTCCCGAGCGCAACCACGAGATTCTTGATCTGCTCGGAGGCCAACATCTTATCAAGCCGCGCACGCTCGATGTTGAGGATCTTTCCGCGAAGCGGAAGGATGGCCTGCGTACGGCGGTCACGTCCCATTTTTGAGCTACCTCCGGCCGAATCTCCCTCCACCACAAAGAGCTCCGATTCTTCAGCACTCTTTGATTGACAGTCTGCGAGCTTCCCTGGAAGCGTCATTCCCTCAAGCGCTCCCTTCCTGAGAACTGAGTCCTTTGCTGCCTTTGCGGCTTTGCGGGCCTTAAGAGCAAGAAGGACCTTGTTTATGATGGAACGAGCATCGTCCGGGTTCTCCTCGAGGAACATAGCGAAGGCCTCTCCAAAGACAGTCTCAACGGCTCCACGAGCCTCCATCGATCCGAGCTTCGACTTGGTCTGACCTTCAAATTGTATCTCCGGCATCTTTACGGAAACGACTGCGGTGATGCCTTCAAGGGCATCGTCTCCCGTGAAGTTCTCCTCATTTTCCTTGAGGATCTTCGCAGTACGACCGTATGTGTTGATGGTGCGCGTGAGAGCAGTCTTGAAGCCAGTCACGTGCGTGCCGTGCTCCGGGTTATAGATATTGTTCGCAAAGGCGAGAAGGCGGGGTGTAAGGTCGTCCACATACTGAAGCGCTATCTCAACAGCTACGCCGTCCTGCTCACGGTCGATATAGAAGATGTTCTTGTGGATGGGGTTCTGGTGCTGGTTGTTGAAGGCTACGAGTGAGCGGAGGCCTCCTTCGAAATAGAAGGACATAGAGGGGACCTCGAGAGCGAGTTCGCGGAGGTAGAAGACCTTGGTGTCGTCCACTCCCTCCTCTTCCCGCGCATCAATGACTGCTATACGGGTTCCCTTCACGAGGTATGCCTGCTGGCGTACGTGAGAAATGATCTTCGCCCAGTCGAACTTTATCTCACTGAAAATGGCCGGATCGGCCTCGAAAGTGATGATGGTTCCGTTGTTGTCGGAAGTACCTATTTTCTTTACTGGTGCCTGTGCCTTTCCGATCTTGTATTCCTGCACATATGCTGCGCCATCACGGTGCACTTCCGCGCGCGTGAAAATCGAGAGAGCGTTCACGACTGAAACGCCCACACCGTGAAGGCCTCCAGACACCTTGTATCCAGATGCTTCCCCACCGAACTTTCCTCCCGCATGAAGCGTAGTCATGATGGTCTCGAGTGCAGACACCTTGCTCTGCGG